>DASTPE010000109.1:0-10466 GCA_035762345.1 Burkholderiales bacterium | reverse complement strand
ACCGCGCTTGCCGTGCGCTGGAGCTGCGTGCGCACCCACGCCGCGTGCATCGCAGGCGCGAGGAGCTGCGCGAGGTAGATCTGGCGCGCGCCGACGGCGCCGGGCCGGCTGGCGAAGGTGAACAGCGTGAGCGCGCGCCCGTCGGCGTCGTGCACGCCGTGCACGAGGAGCTGCGTCGCGCCGAGGCGCTCGAGCTCGCGCGCGAACGAGCCGTTGCCGATGACGCCATCGACGAGGACCGGCTGGTAGCGCCGCTTCTCCCACATCTTGAGCAGCGCCGGCGCCACCGGGGTGTCACGCAGGAAAGCGTCGGAGAAGGCCGCCGGATCGGGTGTCGTCATCGAGAAGCTGTCGGCGCGGAATGCGGGCGGCTTGCCCAGGCACAGCGTGCAGATCAGCAGCTCGTGCGGAATCAGGCTCTGCAGCAGTCCCTGCGTCCAGCTGAAGAAGTGCGCGCGCGCATGCACGCTCAGCGACGCGTCGAGATTGAGCACGATCGACTCGACCTGCAGGAAATCGGTCGCCGCCAAGTGCGCGGACTCCGTGGATTCAAGAGTGCTTTCCGCGGCAATGGGGAGCGGCGACGGATTGATGCTTTCGGCGGTAGTAGTCAATGCCATGGCTGGGTAAGTCGTTTGCCGTCGAATAATCCGATCAGGCTGCCAGGTTCGCCGCTGCCAGCTCCGGCTTGAAGCGGTAGCCCGTGCCGCGCACCGTCTCGATCAGCTTGTCGTGGCCCGTGCGCGCTAGCGCCTGCCGAAGGCGGCGGATGTGCACGTCCACCGTGCGCTCCTCGACAAACACGTGCTCGCCCCACACCTCGTCCAGCAGCTTCGCGCGCGAGAACACGCGGCCGGGGTGGGTCATGAAGAAGTGCAGCAGCCTGAGCTCGGTGGTCCACAGATCGAGCGGCTTGTCGCCGGCGCTCACCTGGTGCGCCGCCGGGTCGATGCGCAGGCCGGCGATCTCCACCACGTCGTCGGCGAGCTGCGGCGCGCGGCGCCGTATTACCGCCTTGATCCGCGCGAGCAGCTCGCGCGCGGAGAACGGCTTGGTCACATAGTCGTCGGCGCCGCTTTCCAGCGCGGTGACCTTGTCCTGCTCCTCCGCCCGCGCGGTAAGCAGCACGATCGAAATGTCCCGGGTGCGCTGGTCCGCGCGCAGCCGCCGCGCGAAGGTGAGCCCGGGGACTCCGGGCAGCACCCAGTCGAGCAATACGAGATCGGGCCGTGTATCGCGCACGAGCGCCTCGGCTTGCGGCACGTCGCCCGCGCACATCACCTTGTAGCCCGCGCGCTGCAGATTGGCCGCAAGCAGATCGCGCACCGCCACTTCGTCGTCAACTACGAGAATGGAACCACCCATGGCGTCTCCGTTTTGTTGAGGGGCGCGGCCATGCTACGTCGCGGCCGGCAATAGGCATATCGCTGCGGCCTTATTTAACAGTCGTGTCACATTGGCTGGTTGTCGTTGACCACCGACAACCGAGACGCGGATCCAGTGCTGGAACAGCGCGCGCCGAAGACGATGGATTTTTCGGACGAATTCTGCCGGCTCGTCGAGGCCTACTGCTCGGCCACGCGCCCACCGTTCAGAAACCCCTCGCACGCACCCAGCGGCGCGCGAAGTAGCCGAAGCCGGCAAGCAGGACGAGCGCCCCGCCGACCAGCCACCAGCTCACCTGCGAGGCGTCCTCGAGCGCCCGGTTGATCTGGGCGCCGAACATAGTCCACGCGAGCACCGGTGGCACAAGCGAAAGCGCGGTGCCGGCGAGAAAATGCGCTAGCGGGATGCGCAGCGCGCCGGCGATCATGTTCTGCACCGCGAACGGCGGCGTCGGCACCATGTTCGCGGCGAACACTGCCACGATGCCGTGCTCGCGCAGCGGCTTGGCCGCGGCCTCGATCCGGTCGCCGGCGAATCGCCGCACGGTGCTGCGCTTCACGAACCGGCCGGCATAGTAGGTCACGAGCGCCGCGCTGAGCACGCCGGCGATCGCGTACGCGATGCCGAGCGAGGTGCCGAAGGCGATGATCGTCGCGAGCGTGACGAGCGGCCGCGGGAACAGGACGAGCGCCGCCAGGACATAAGCCGCCATCACGGCGAGCGGCGCCCACCAGGTACCGCGCGCGACGCGGGCCCAGTCCAGAATTCGTTCCGAAGTGAAGAGGTCGGCGAGCGGCGTCCAGCGCCAGGCGGCCGCAAGTAGCGCGATCGCGACAGCGATCGCGGCTATCTTGCCCCAGGCCGGACCGCGCCGCTGGCCTTTGCGTGCCACAGCACAATCTGAGGCGTTTCCCCCGCGCGAGTTCAAAGCAGTTTATGCTCGCGCGCCATGCTGAGCGAACGGATCTTCTACGCGCGCACTTTTGCGGTGGTCGCGGCGGCGGTCCTCGCGTACCTGCTGTTCCGGGTGCTTTCGCCGCTTGCGCAGCCGATTGCGTGGTCGCTCTTCATTGCGTTCCTACTGCACCCGTTGCACCGCTGGCTGACGCGCAAGCTGCGCGGCCGCGCGGCGCTTTCGGCCGCGGCGCTGACGGTTTTCACCGTGCTTATGGTGCTCGGCCCGCTCGGCGCGCTTGGAGCGGCGTTCGCCGCGCAGCTCACCGAGCTCGCGCGCCGGGCGCAGGAGTTCGCGGTCGTGCATCGCCCCGCGAACTTTGCCGAGCTCGCGGATGTGCCGGTCGTAGGCCCGGCGCTCGCCTGGGTGCAGGAGACGACCGGCGTCACGCTCGCCCAGCTCCAGGCGTGGGCGGTCGAGGCGGCGCAAGCGATCCTCAAGGCGCTCGCCGGCCTCGGCCGCGCGGCGTTCCTCGGCGCGCTTGGCACCGTGATCGGATTCGCGCTCATGATGTTCATCCTCTTCTTCGCGATCCGCGACAGCGAGCGCGCCTTCCGCGCGCTGCGCGAGCTGGTGCCGCTCGAGGAAGAGGAGAAGACGCGGCTTTTCGGCCACCTTGCGTCCGTGACGCGCGCGCTCGTCTACGGCACCGGGGTCACCGCGATCGTTCAGGGCACGCTGGTCGGGCTCGGCTTCACCGCCGTTGGCCTGCCCTCGCCCGTGGTGTTCGGCGTGCTCGCCGCGCTCGCTGCGCTCATTCCGCTCGTCGGCACGCCGGTCGTCTGGGTCCCGGCGGTGATCGTGCTGGCGGCGCAGGGACGCTGGACCGCCGCACTGATCATGGTGGCGTGGGGCGGCTTCGTCACCACGATCGACAATTTCCTGCGGCCCTGGCTCGTTTCCGGGCGCGCCGAGATCGGCGCGCTCACCGTGTTCGTCGGCGTGCTGGGCGGCGTCGCGGCATTCGGGCCGATCGGCATCATTCTTGGACCGCTGGTGCTCGCGCTCGCGATTGCCCTGATCCGCTTTTCGCTGGAGAAAGTCTAGGGCGCCGCCGTAGCGTTTAGCTTCATGGGTTCCCGCTGCCGCGTTGTAAGGCGCCCAGCGAAGGCTCGGCGGCGGTGCTGCGGCCGCGCTCGATGGCGACCTGGATCTCGCGCGGATCGGCGGGCTTGACGAAGTGGTAGTCGAAGCCGGCGTCGGCGGCGCGCTGGCGGTCATCCTTCTGCCCGTAGCCCGTCACCGCGATGAGCAGCAGGTGGCTCGAGTCGCCGCGCGCGCGGAGCTGCCGAGCGACCGCGTAACCGTCCAGGCCCGGCAGCCCGATGTCGAGCACCACCACATGCGGATCGAATACCTTCAGCGAGGCGAGCGCCTGCAACCCGTCGTGCACGGCCTTGACCTCGTGGCCTTCGAGCCTGAGGAAGGCTGCGGTGCTTTCCGCGGAGTCGACGTTGTCGTCGACCACCAGCACGCGGCGGCCGTAGACGCGCGCATCGGACGCAACCGGAGCGGCGTGCGCGGTGCGCGGTTGCGCGTCCACCGCGCTGATGCAGGGAAGCGTCACGGTGAATGTCGCGCCCTTGCCCGGACCGTCGCTCGCCGCCTGAACCCGGCCCTGATGCAGCTCCACCAGCCGCTTGACCAGCGTAAGGCCTATGCCGAGCCCGCCCTGGCCGCGGTCGAGCGCGCGCTCGCCCTGCACGAAAAGCTCGAAGACCTTGTCGAGGAGCTGCGGGTCGATGCCGGCCCCGTTGTCGCGCACGGCGATGGTCGCCTCGCCCTTGGCCGCCGCGGCCGAGAGCTCGATGCGCCCGCCCTCGCCGGTGTACTTCGAGGCGTTATTGAGGAGATTCGACACGACCTGCGACAGGCGCGCGAAGTCGGCCGAGAGCCAGACCGGCGCGGCAGGCACCGATAGCTTCAGCTTCTGGCTGCGCGCGTCGATGAGCGGGCGCGAAGTCTCGACGCTGTGGGCGATGACGCGCGCGAGGTCCACCGGCTCCTTCTTGAGGGCGATCTTGCCTTGGCTGATGCGCGAAACGTCGAGCAGCTCCTCTACCAGCCGCGCGAGCAGCGATACCTGGCGGTCGACCACGTCGCGTGCCATGGTGAGCTTGGGGTCGGGCGGCGCAAGGCGCCGGATCACCTCGACCGCGTTGCGGATTGGAGCGAGCGGGTTGCGCAGCTCGTGTGACAGCATCGCGAGGAACTCGTCCTTGCGCCGGTTGGCGTCCTGCAGGCTTTCCTCGGCCTCACGCGAGCGCACGATCTCGCGCTGCAGGCTCGAGTAGAGCCGCGCGTTGTCCAGCGCTATCGCGGCGCGGCTGACAAGCTCCTGCAGCATGACCAGCTCGCGCGGCGCGAGGGCGGAAGAGTGGCTGAGCGCGAGCGCTCCAAGCGTGCGGTCTCCGATGCGCAGCGGATAGCACACCGTGGCCCCTTCCAGCGGCAGGCCTTCGCGCAGCCCGCGCTGCAGCGCTTCGCGCAGCTCTTCCGGAAGCGCGGCGTAGCCCGGAACACACTCGATTCTGTCCTTCTTGGCATAGATCAGGGGCTGCTCGGCTTCGGCATCCACCACCAGCGCCGCGTTGTCGGCCATCTGCGGCACGACGAGGTCGAGCAACCGCCGCATGCCCTGCTCGAGATCGAGCGAGGCGCCGAGCTCGTGGCTTGCGCGCGCAAGAAAGTTCGAACGCCGGGTGGTTTCCTCGGCCGCGACCCGCGCGGCCTCGGCCGTTGCGCGCGCCACCTGCTCGCCCGCCATCGCGCGCGTGCGCTGTTGCATCCGGTAAAGGTCGACGAACACCCGGACCTTGCTGCGCAGCACCTCCGGAATGACGGGCGACAGAATGTAGTCGACTGCGCCGAGCGAATAGCCCTGGGCGGTCTGCATCTCGTCGGCGTAGGCCGTGATGAAGATGATCGGCGTATGCGCGGACTTCTTGTATTGGCGGATGAGCCGCGCGGTCTCGAGCCCGTCGATGTCCGGCATGTTGACGTCGAGCAGGATCACGGCGAATTCGCGCACGAGCACCTCGCGCAGCGCCTCGGAGCCCGAGCTCACCATCACCAGGTTCTGGCTGAGCTCCTCCAGGATTGTCTGGAAGACGAGCAGCTTCTCCCGGAGGTCGTCGACCACCAGGATGTTGCACTCTTCTTGCATCTCGCCGGGCGTCTCCGGGTCCATCGCTACCGGTGCAGCCATCCGCGCAGCACCGCGAGGAGGTGCAGCCGGTCAACCGGCTTGGACAGGTAATCCCAGGCGCCGGCTTCGATGCACTTTTCGCGATCGCCCTTCATCGCCTTCGCAGTTACCGCGATGATCGGCAGGTCGCCGCCCTTGGGCAGCTTGCGGATCTCCTTGATGGTCGTGATGCCGTCCATCTCGGGCATCATGATGTCCATCAGCACGACGTCGATCTCGGCGTCGGTCTCCACCTTGCGGATCGCGTCGCGGCCGTTGTTGGCCGACACGATCTCCATGCCCTGCTCGTCGAGCACCGTGGCGAGGGCGAAGATGTTTCGCATGTCGTCGTCGACGATGAGCGCGCGCTTGCCCTCCAGTATCCGGTGCGTCGAGTGCAGGTTCTCGAGGAACTCGCGCTCGCCCGCCGGCATGCTGGCGGCGCTGCGGTGGAGGAAGAAGTAGATGTAATCGAGCAGCCGCTCGCGCGTGTGCGCCTCGCGCAGTGCAAACGCGCCTTCGCTCGTCTTCCAACGCGCGGCGAGCGTGTTCTTGCCGTGGAATACCACCGGGAGCATCTGCGTTACTGGCTGCTCGGCCAGCACGTCGAGCATGTCCTGCGGCTCGAGGTCGCCGGCGCCCTCGCCGATCACCACGCAGTCGACCGGGTTCGTGCGCAGCAGGCGCAGCGCTTCCTCGCCCGACCAGGCGACGAGCATCGGCACGTCGGCGGCGCCGAGACGCTCGACGATCTCGGCTCGCGCCTCGCCGTCGGGCATGAGGAGGAGCACTTGCTTCGACGGGCGCGACACGAAGGCCTTCAGGCGCTCGATCGCGCGGTCGACGAGATCCTTCGAGACCAGCGGCTTGGAGATGAAGCCGATCGCTCCCGAGTCGAGCGCGCGGTCGCGCGCCTCGTCGGTGGAAACCACGCATACCGGGATGTGGCGCGTCGACAGGTCGGCCTTCAGCCGCTCGAGCACGCGCCAGCCCTGCATGTCGGGCAGGAAGATGTCGAGCGTCATGACCGAGGGCTGGTACTCGCGTACCATGGCGAGCGCCGCCGCGCCGCTGGAAGCGACCACCCCCTTGAGCCCTTCCTCGCGCGCCGCCTCCAGCAGGATCTTGGCGAAGCCGAGGTCGTTCTCGACGATCAGGATCACCAGATCTCCGGCTTGGACGTCGTCGCGGTCGTCCCCGGCCTCGTTGACGAACTGCAGCTCCTCCGGCTCCTCGGGCGAAACGCTCGCCACGGGCACCGGAACGGGGAGCTTTTCGGAGATGACCCGCGGCCTCGCCTGGCGCGAGGGCACGTAGGTCTGCGGCAGGTACAGCGTGAACACGCTGCCGGCGCCCGGCGCGCTCACCAGCTTGATCGCGCCACCGAGCAGCTTGGAGAGCTCGCGCGAGATGGCGAGGCCGAGGCCGGTGCCGCCGTACTTGCGGCTGGTCGAGCCGTCGGCCTGCTGGAACGCCTCGAAGATGATCTGCTGCTTCTCCGAAGAGATGCCGATGCCGGTGTCGCTCACCTTGAACGCGATCACGCGCTCGGTGCGCTCGAGCTCCTCGGCTTCGGGCGACCAGCCCTCGACTGCCGGCCCGATGGCGATCGTGACATTGCCGACGTGGGTGAACTTGAACGCGTTGGAGAGCAGGTTCTTGATGATCTGCTGCAGGCGCTTGATGTCGGTGTACATCGTCCTCGGCAACGCCGGATCCAGGGCGACGCGGAAGTCGACCTGCTTGGACTCGGCGAGGTGGCGGAAGGTACGCTCGACATAGCGCTGCAGATCCTCGAAGCGCAGCTCGCTCGGCTCTACCGCGACCGTGCCGGATTCGATCTTCGACAGATCCAGGATATCCGCGATGAGCGCGAGCAGCTCGTTTCCGGACGAGTGGATGGTCTTCGCGAACTCCACCTGCTTCGCGTTGAGGTTGCCCTCGGGGTTGCGCGACAGCTGATCGGACAGGATGAGCAGGTTGTTGAGCGGCGTCCTCAGCTCGTGCGACATGTTGGCGAGGAACTCGGACTTGTACTTCGACGTGAGGGCGAGCTGTGAGGCTTTTTCTTCGAGCGCTTGCCGGGCAAGCTCCACTTCGCGGTTCTTGCGCTCGACCTCCTCGTTCTGGTGCGCGAGCAGCCGCGCCTTCTCCTGCAGCTCCTCGTTGGTCTGCTGCAGCTCGACCGCGAGCGACTGCGACTGCTTCAGCAGGTTCTCGGTCCGGGTGTTGGCCTCGATGGTATTGATCACGATCCCGATCGACTCGGTGAGCTGGTCGAGGAACGCCTGGTGCGAAGGGTTGAAATGCTCGAGCGAGGCGAGCTCGATCACGCCGCGCACCTGGCCTTCGAAGATGACCGGCAGCACCAGCACCTCGGCCACCGCCTGCTCGGAAAGCCCCGTAACCACCTTGAACGCGCCCGCCGGCACGCCGGACAGCGTGAGCTTCCTCTTCTCGATCGCGCACTGGCCGACCAGCCCCTGGCCGAGGTCGACTTCCTTGCCGTGCGAGCCCTGGCCGCCGGAAGCGAAGCTCGCCACCAGGCGCAGCCGCCGATTTTCTTCGGAAGACAGGACATAGAACTCGGCCTGGTGCGCGCCGACCACCGGCGCCAGCTCCGACAGGATCATCTGCCCGACCGCCTCGAGATTCCTCTGGCCCTGCAGCATCCGGCTGAACTTCGCGAGGTTGGTCTTCAGCCAGTCCTGCTCGGTGTTCTTCTGCGTGGTGTCCTTGAGGTTGCGGATCATCTCGTTGATGGTGTCCTTGAGCGCCGCAACCTCGCCCTGCGTGTCGACCGTGATCGAGCGCGTCAGGTCGCCCTGCGTCACCGCTACCGCCACGTTCGCGATCGCGCGCACCTGCGTCGTCAGGTTCGCCGCGAGCTCGTTCACGTTCTCCGTGAGGTCCTTCCACGTGCCGGCCGCGCCAGGCACCTTGGCCTGGCCACCGAGCTTGCCTTCCACGCCCACCTCGCGCGCCACGGTGGTCACCTGCTCGGCGAAGGTCGCGAGCGTGTCGGTCATGTTGTTGATGGTGTCGGCGAGCGCCGCGATCTCGCCGCGCGCTTTCACCGTCAGCTTCTGCTCCAGGTCGCCGTTCGCGACCGCGGTCACCACCTTCGCGATGCCTCGGACCTGCGAAGTGAGGTTGCCGGCCATCGAGTTCACGTTGTCGGTGAGGTCCTTCCATACCCCCGACACGCCCGGTACGCCGGCCTGGCCGCCCAGACGCCCTTCGGTTCCCACCTCGCGCGCTACGCGCGTCACTTCGGCCGCGAACGAGCGCAGCTGGTCGACCATGGTGTTAACGGTGTTCTTGAGCTCGAGGATCTCGCCCTTCACGTCCACCGTGATCTTCTTCGAGAGGTCGCCCGCCGCCACCGCAGTGGTCACCTCCGCGATGTTTCTCACCTGCGAGGTCAGGTTGCCGGCCATGAAGTTCACCGACTCGGTGAGGTCTTTCCATGTGCCCGATACGCCCTGCACGTCCGCCTGGCCTCCGAGCCTGCCTTCGGTACCGACTTCCCTGGCAACCCGGGTAACTTCGGCGGCAAACGACCTGAGCTGGTCCACCATCGTGTTGATGGTGTTCTTGAGCTCGAGGATCTCGCCCTTCACGTCCACCGTGATCTTGCGCGAGAGGTCGCCGGCGGCCACGGCCTTGGTCACGTCGGCGATATTCCTCACCTGCGAGGTCAGGTTGCCCGCCATGAAGTTCACGTTCTCGGTGAGGTCCTTCCAGGTACCCGCGACGCCCTGCACGTCCGCCTGCCCTCCGAGCTTCCCTTCGGTGCCGACCTCGCGCGCCACGCGCGTCACCTCCGCCGCGAACGAGCGCAGCGTGTCCACCATCGTGTTGATGGTGGACTTCAATTCAAGAACCTCCCCCTTCACGTCCACCGTGATCTTGCGCGAGAGGTCGCCCGCGGCCACGGCCTTGGTCACGTCGGCGATATTCCTCACCTGCGAGGTCAGGTTGCCGGCCATGAAGTTCACGTTCTCGGTGAGGTCCTTCCAGGTACCCGCGACGCCCTGCACGTCCGCCTGGCCTCCGAGCTTCCCTTCGGTGCCTACCTCGCGCGCCACGCGCGTCACCTCCGATGCGAACGAGCGCAGCGTATCCACCATCGTGTTCACGGTGTTCTTGAGCTCGAGGATCTCGCCCTTCACGTCCACCGTGATCTTCTTCGACAGATCGCCCGCCGCCACCGCCTTCGTCACGTCGGCGATGTTCCTCACCTGCGAGGTGAGGTTGCCGGCCATGAAGTTCACCGATTCTGTGAGGTCCTTCCACGTGCCCGCGACGCCCTGCACGTCGGCCTGCCCTCCGAGCTTCCCTTCGGTGCCGACCTCGCGCGCCACACGCGTCACCTCGCTCGCGAACGAGGAGAGCTGGTCCACCATGGTGTTGATGGTGTTCTTGAGCTCGAGGATCTCGCCCTTCACGTCCACCGTGATCTTCTTGGAGAGATCTCCCGCCGCCACCGCCTTCGTCACGTCCGCGATGTTCCTCACCTGCGAGGTGAGGTTGCCGGCCATGGAGTTCACGTTGTCCGTGAGGTCCTTCCAGGTGCCGCTCACGCCGCGCACCTCGGCCTGGCCGCCGAGCTTTCCTTCGGTACCCACTTCCCTCGCGACCCGCGTGACTTCGGCGGCAAACGACGAAAGCTGGTCCACCATCGTGTTGATGGTGTTCTTGAGCTCGAGGATCTCGCCCTTCACGTCCACCGTGATCTTCTTGGAGAGATCTCCTGCCGCCACCGCCTTGGTCACGTCGGCGATGTTCCGCACCTGCGAGGTGAGGTTGCCGGCCATGAAGTTCACCGACTCGGTGAGGTCCTTCCAGGTGCCCGATACGCCCTGCACGTCGGCCTGGCCGCCGAGCTTGCCTTCGGTTCCGACCTCGCGCGCCACGCGCGTCACTTCCGCCGCA
>DASTPE010000108.1:0-13921 GCA_035762345.1 Burkholderiales bacterium | reverse complement strand
GCCCCAGGAAAGTTTCGAGGTCGTCCCCGTGGCGGGCCAGCGAGGCGAAGATGAATCCGCGGTAGCTTTTCACCCGGGGAACTGCCTTCAGGCCAGCCGGCAGCTTTCCTTTCTCGTATCCGCTCTGGAAAGGCACGGCGCGCAGAACTCCCGCCCGGTCATAGCTCCAGCCATGATAAGGACAGACGAAGCGCTCGATATTTCCTCGGCCTTCGGCGCACACGATCGAGCCGCGATGCATGCATCGGTTGATCAGAACGCCAATCTGGTCTTCTGATTTCCTGATGACTATGACGGGCTCCCGCCCCATGCGGGTGGTGAAGTAATCGCCGATGTTCTTGACCTGGCTCTCGTGCCCGAGGGCGAGCCAGGCGCGGCCGAAAACGCGCTCCATCTCGAGGTCGAAGATCGCCGGGTCGGCGTACACCGAGCGATGCACCCGGTCGGGCTGCACGAGCATCGCGAGGCGCTCGGGTCCGAACGCGCTCATGTCGCCGATTCTGAAGACTTCTTCAGGTTGCGCCTTGCCACCCAGTAGGTCGCGCCCTCGGCGCCGTAATGCTCCGCGTGCGGCACGTTGGCTTCGAGCTCGAAGCGATCGCCCGGTCTCAGGTGCCGCGTGCGCTCGCCGACGCTGAGCCACATCTCGCCTTGCACGACAAGGGCCTGTACCGCGAACGGGTGGGTGTGGGTATCGATCACCGTATTAGGTTGCCAGCGACGTTCAAGCACCTCGTCGAATCCGGCGGCGCCGTGCTCGGCAGCGAAGCTTTCGAAGCTCGGCATCATGCGCTGAGTCTACTACCGCGACTCGTTCATGATACAAAGGGGTGATGAAGCTGAGCGTCGAAACGAAACGCGGCTCGGTAGTCCTCGGCAGCGGCGCGCACCGGTACCGCGTGGTGGAGAATTGGGCGAAGCTCCCCGACGGGTGGGAGTTCAAGGATGTCGGTGCGGTCGCCGTGGACAACAAGGACCGCGTTTACGTCTTCAACCGCGGCGCGCACCCGATGATCGTCTTCGACCGCGAGGGAAACTTCATCCGCTCGTGGGGCGAGGGCACGTTTCCGCGCGCGCACGGGCTGCATATCGACGTGAATGACATCCTTTACTGCACCGATGATGGTGGGCACATCGTGCGCAAGTGCACGACGGAAGGGAAGGTGCTGCTGGAGCTGGGCGTGCCGGGTAAGCCGGCGCCTTACATGAGCGGCATGCCGTTTCACCGCTGCACGCACACCGCGCTCTCGCCGCGCGGCGACATCTACGTGAGCGATGGCTACGGCAATGCGCGCGTGCACAAGTTCTCCCCCGACGGCAAGCTCCTCAAGTCCTGGGGCGAGCCGGGAACCGACCCCGGCCAGTTCAACATCGTGCACAACATCGTCACCGACCCCGAGGGCTGGGTGTACGTCGCCGACCGCGAGAACCATCGCGTGCAGGTGTTCGACGGCGAAGGGAGATACGAGACGCAGTGGGTCAACATGCACCGCCCCTGCGCCCTGTATTGCTGCCGCGGACAGAAGCCCCAGTTCGTGATCGGCGAGCTCGGGTCATCCATGCCGATCACCCGCCAGCACCCGAACATCGGCCCGCGCCTTTCCTTCGTCGATGCCAAAGGCAGACTCCTCGCGCGTCTCGGCGGCGAGAGCGGGCCGGGGCTCGAGCCGGGCAAGTTCATCGCGCCCCACGGCCTCGCCATCGACTCGCGCGGCGACATCTACGTCGGCGAAGTGAGCTACACCGAGTTCCCGCGCCTTTTCCCGGATCAGAAGATGGCCTGGCGCATGCGCTCCCTGCAGAAGCTCGAAAAGCTTTAACCGATGCGCATCGATGCCATCGAGTCGGCGTATTTTCGGCTGCCGCTCGAGGCGATGGGCGACGCCGGCCATGGCGCGATCGACTGCGAGGAGCTGATCACCGTCAAGGTACGCGCCGGAGGCCTGGAAGGCCACGGCTACGCCTACACCATCGGCCGCGGCGGACGCGCCGTGCACGCGCTCATCGAGCACGACCTCGCGCCCCTGCTCGCCGGCCGCGAAGCCTCGGATATCGCGGGACTCTGGGACCTTATGTGGCGGCGGCTGCTTTACGTGGGACGCGGCGGCCTCGCCTCCTTCGCGATCGCGGCGCTCGACATCGCGCTCTGGGACCTGCGCGGCCTGCGTGAAAGCAAGCCCCTCTATGCGCTCTTCGGGGCAAGGGCACGTGAGATCCCGGCCTACGGGTCCGGGGTAGACCTGCCGAAGAGCCTGGACGAGCTTCTGGCGCAAATCGAGGGATTCCTCGCGCGCGGGTTGCCGGGAGTCAAAGTGAAGATCGGCAAGCGCGAAGCGCGCGAAGACGAGACGCGCGTAGCGGCGGTGCGCAAGCTCGTCGGCGAGCGCATCGATCTCATGGTCGACGCGAACATGGCGTGGAGCGCCGACGAGGCGCTCGAGCGCGGCCGGCGGCTCGAGCAGTTCGGCCTGTACTGGTACGAGGAGCCGAGCATCCCGGAAGACGTGGCGGGCCATGCGCGCCTTGCGCGCGAGCTCGCGATGCCGATCGCGGTGGGCGAGAGCCTGCACTCGCCGCACGAATTCCGCCGCTACGTGGACGAGCGCGCGGTGGAGGTCGTACAAGTCGACCCAGTGACGAACGGCGGCATCAGCGCATCGTTGCGCGCGCTTGAAATGGCGAACCAAGCGGGTCTCAGGGCGAGCAGCCACTATACCGACGAGCTGAGCGCGCACCTGCTGTGCGCCGCTTCCAACCCGGTGTACCTCGAGAAGCACGCGTTTGCGCTCGACCGCTACCTCGAAGCGCCGCAGCAGGTAGTGAACGGCCGGGTATGCCCGACCGAAGCGGCGGGAACGGGGATGCGTTTCGCCGAGCGAGCCCTCGCGCCTTATCGCACCTAGTCGCGTGCGAGCACCATGAAGATTGTGATCGTGGGCGGCGGCATCGGCGGGCTTTCGCTCGCTCGCGAGCTGGCACTGCGCGGAATGCGATCCACGGTTCTCGAGCGGGCACCGCAGCTCAACCCGGTCGGTGCCGGGATCATCATGAATCCGAACGCCATGCGCGTCCTCGAGAAGAACGGGCTCGCGGACGAGGTCCGGCGCGATTCGTGGCCCTACCTCACGCGCGAGACGCGCGACGCGGCCGGGCGGCTCCTCGCCACGCGCGACTATCGGCCGCTCTATGAAAGCGGCAAGCTGGCGCAGGGGGCGCTCGCGCACCGCGCGCATTTGCTCGAGGTTCTGTACCGCAGCCTGCCGCCCGGCACGGTGACGTTTGGTTTCTCAATGAGAAACACCCAAACCCTGCAGGCGAATCTTGTGGTGGGCGCCGATGGCATCCATTCGCAGGTGCGGCGCGATCTCTTCGGCGACTACAAGCCGCGCTACATGGGCTACCGCTCGCACCGCCTCGTCATGGACAACCTCGCCGGCGTGCGCTGCTTCAACGAGTACCTCGGCCGCGGCCAGCGCATCGGCCTCGTGCCGATCTCGGAGAAGCGCGTCTACGTTTGGACTACTTTCAACTCAGCGCGCGAAGCCCCATCGCCGCTCGATTTCCAGAAATTTTTCCGCCAGTTCACGCACGAGCCGCTGCGGCGCATGTTCGCCGCGCTTCCCCCATCCCAGTCGATCATCACCACCGACATCGAGGAGCTCTGGGTGGAGAACTGGCACAACGAAAAAGCGGTTCTGCTGGGCGACGCGGCGCACGCCATGACGCCCAACATCGGCCAGGGTGCCGGCATGGCGATGGAGGATGCCGCGGTGCTCGCCGAAGAGCTCGCGAGCGGCGCCTTTATCGAGCGCGCTCTGGCAAACTACGTCCGGCGGCGCAAGCCGCGCGTCGAGACGGTGGTGCGCGTCTCGCGCGAGGTCGGCTACGACGGGCAGCGCTCGAACCCCGTGACGTGCTGGCTGCGCAACCGCCGCGTCGAGCGCGACGGCCGCGACGTCGAGCGCTCGCTCGCAGAGCTCGAGCGGCTGCTCGCATACTCAGGATGAGACCATGGGAAAGATCCGTCACATCGCAATAACCGCCGAAGATCCTTTCGTCACCGCCGAGCTCTTCAAGAAGGCGCTTGGCCTCGAGGAAGTTTCCCGCGGCGACAGCGATCTCGCGCGCGAGGTCTACCTGACCGACGGCTATATCAACCTGGCGATCGTCTGCTGGAAGCGCACCAAGGAGACCCCGAACCCCTACCCGGATGGCTACGGTCTCGACCACTTCGGCGTCCATGTCGATGATCTCGAAAGCGCCGAAGCGCGCGCCCGTCAGGCCGGCGCCGTTCCGCAGGCGCCGCCGCCGGTGGACCTTTCGAAGCTCACCGGCAACACCATCTTCTTCGAGAAGAAGCTCCAGCTCGCCGGCGTGAAGTTCGACCTCTCCGGACACGGATGGGCGACGAAGCCCGAGAAGAAATAGCTTTAGAAGCCACCGCCGTCCGCAAGGCGTATACCAAGGACGGGCGCAGCCTCGCCGTCCTCGATGTCGAGCGCTTCGCGGTTCGCGACGGCGAGTTCGTTACCGTCATCGGCCCGAGCGGCTGCGGCAAGAGCACGCTGCTTCACATCATGGGCGGCTTCATCAAGGGGGAGTCGGGCGAGATCCGCGTGTACGGTCGGCACGTCAACGGCCCCGGCCCCGATCGCGGCGTGATGTTTCAGGAGTTCGCGCTCTTTCCCTGGAAGACAGTCGCGGGCAACGTCGCCTGGGGGCTCGAAGCCCAGGGCTTCAAGAAAGAGCAAATCGCCGAAACGGTCGATGCCTACCTCGCGATGATCGGCCTCACGGAGTTCCGCAATCATTACCCCGCTGAGCTCTCCGGCGGCATGAAGCAGCGCGTCGCGCTCGCGCGCGTCCTCGCCTTCAATCCCGAAGTCCTGCTGATGGACGAGCCCTTCGGTGCCCTCGACGCCCAGACGCGCGAAACCATGCAGGAAGAGCTCACGCGACTGTGGGAGCGCACCGGCAAGACCATCGTCTTCGTCACCCACGACATCGACGAAGCCGTCTACCTCGGCGACCGCGTCGTCGTCCTCACCGCTCGTCCCGGGCGCATCCGGGAGGAGGTGAAGATCGAGCTTGCCCGGCCTCGAAGCCTTGAAATCAAGAAGTCCCTACAGTGCCACGAGTACCGGAATTACATCTGGGATTTGATTCGGAGCGAGTCGCGGCAATGAGCTTCTTTGGCTTTCGACATCTACGGTAGCTCGCCGATACGCCTCGCGGCGGCGACGAGCTCGTCATCGCTAGGGAATTTGCCGACGCCGGTGATGCCTTCGTTGCTGCACTCGACGTTGGCCCAGCGCACGATGCCCTCGCCATCAATGAGGAACTGGCCTTTGAGTTGAGGGAACTGGCGCTCGACGTCGCGCAGGTCGGCCGGGGTGCGCTCGAAGCCGTCGGCGCGGTCGAGCATGGGGCCGAGCTGGGCAAGCGGCATGGGCGCGGGGAGATTGCCGAGCGGATCGACGGGCACGGTCTCGAGCGCTTTCGCAAGAGCTTCGCTCATCTGCATGCGCGGCAGCGCGTAGGCGCGGTGGGTGACGAGGTCCGGGTCGGCGACGAGCGGCACGCGGGCGGGACGATACTTGAAGTAGAGACGCGCGTTGTCGAGCCCGGTGGCTACCACGCCAAGGGCCTCCACGCCTACCTCACGCAGCTTCTCTTGGGTGCCGCCGAGTTGCGCGATGTTGCGCCGGCAGAACGGGCAGTAGAGGCCGGCGAAGATGGCGAGCAGCACCGGCTTGCCGCGGTAGTCGGCAAGCGAGATATTCCCTTCGCGGTGCACCGCCGGGAGGGTGAAGTCGGGGGCAGGTTTTCCGATCATTTCTTACTCCTAGCAAAGGAAGGGCAGCACAACAAGCGAATCGCGGTCGAGGCCGGCGCGCTCGGCCACTGCGGCCGCTTTGATGAGATAGCGCTCCGCTTCGCCGGCGTCGCCGAGGTCGAGGAAGAGCGTCGCGAGGCCGTCGTAGCAGGGGAAAAGGAGCTGCGGTTCACGAATCTCCTCGGCGAGCGCGAGCGCCTCGCGGTAGTACTCGAGCGCCTTCTGGGGCTCGCCGTGGCACTGATGGATCTGGCCGAGCACGATAAGCGGCACGGCGAGGTGGTCGAGCTGGCCGAGCTTGCGGTCGAGCGCGATGGCCTCTTCCGCGGCGCGTAGGCCGTCGACGTCGCAACGGTCCGTGAGCGCGCAATACGCGACCGCCAGGTTGGCGTAGAGGCGCGACTGGAACCCGAGGTCGCCAATCTTCTTGGCGGTCTCCAAGCCGGTCAGACAGGTCTGAATGGCGCGTCCGGGGTCAAGGCTTGCATAGAGCACGCCGAGATTGGCGTAGCTGCGGCACGCAGCCTGCAGCATGCCGCGCTCGAGCGCGGTGCCGACGCTCTGCTCGATGTGTCCGACCGCCTCGCGCTCGCGGCCCAGGCGAGCCATGGCAACGCCGAGGGTGTTCAGCGCCTGCGCCACTGCGCCGGCGGCCTCGCCGTCGGCCCGCGAGCTGCGTGCCTCGGCGAGGGCGCGCTCGGCCCAGTTCAGCGCGCCACGGTTATCGCCGCTGCGGAACGCGAGCCTTCCCATTTCCTGGTAGAGATGGGCACGCTCGATTGGTTCTCCTTCGCTTTGCAGGAGGGCGAGACCTTCCTGGAACGACGCCAGCCCTTGCTCGCGCTCGCCCGCGTCCCAGTGCAATGCCCCGATCTTGCGGCAAAGCCGCGCTTGCGCGATGCGCTCGGAGCGCTCTACGGCGCCATCGCGCACGAGGCCGTAGTGCACGAGCGCCTCGGCGCGCTGACCGGTAAGGCCGAGCAGGTCGCCGAGCCTCTCGTGCGCTTCGAGCGCCACGAGCTCGCAGTTCTCGCAGCCTTCGAGCGCCGCGAGTGCGCGGCGGTAGTGTCGTACGGCGTCCTCATTGGCGTAGATCCCGCGCGCCCAATCGCCAGCGGCGATGAGGTAGCGCGCGCCCCGGGCGCGGTGCTCGCTCAAGCTAAGGTGGTGACCGAGGGCCTCAAGATCCTCGAGCCGCTGCGGATGCGTGCCGTGGAGCCGCTCGAGCTCGGCCCCCGCGCGCCCGTGGAGCTCGGCGCGCCTGCGCTGAAGCAGGTTCTGGTAGACCACGTCGTGCAGAAGTGCGTGAATGAAGGCGTAGGTGCCGGTGCCGCAACTTTCCAGCAAGCCTGCCTCGCACAGCGCGTCCAGCATCCGAGCCCGACCACCGACGCGCGCGAGCAGGTCGGCTTCGAACACCGGGCCGAGCACCGAGGCTTCCTGCAGCGTCGCGCGTACCTCAGGCTCAAGCCGGTCGATGCGCGAGAGAAGCAGCCCCTCGATGGTCGCTGGGATATCGAGCATGGCAGGCTCGGCGGTGCTTTTCCACCGGCCGTCCTCGCGCGCCAGCGCGCCGCGCGCGATCAACCCACGCACCAGCTCTTCGAGGTAGAAGGGGTTGCCGCCGGAGCGCTCCACGAGCTGGCGATGCAGGCCTTCGGGCAGCATCTGGCCGAAAAAGGTCCGCAGCAGGTTGTCCGTCTCAGGCGCGGGAAGCGGCCCGAGCTTGATCTCGCCGTGCGCGGCGCGCGTGCCTTCGATCCCTTCAAACGGCGAGCGGTAGGTGGCGAGCAGCATGAGCGGCCGGTCCGCGAGCCAGTCGGCAAGCATGCTCAGGCCTTCGAGCGAAGCCGTATCCGCCCACTGCAGGTCCTCGACGACCAGGAGAAGGGTACCTTGCGAGAGCCGGCGCTCGAGCGCGATCCGCAACATATGGAGAATCTGGCGGCTGAGTCGCTCGGGCTCGATCTCGCGTGCGGCCTCGCCGGCCGCGATGCCGAGCACGTAGCCCACGATGGGCGCAACGCCGAGCGCTTCATCCTCCTTGGCGCCAAGTGCGCGCAGACCGTCCTCGATCTTGCGCTGCGCCGTCTCGAGCGTATCGGCGGGGTCCACGCCGTAGCCTTCGCGGAAGAACTGCGCCATGACCCCGTAAGGCGGCTCGCCGAGCGAGGAACAGGCGGCGCGACGCAGCGTTACCGTTTGGCCGTCCAAGGGCCGCAGCTGCGCCAGAAATTCGGCGACCAGGCGCGACTTGCCATTGCCGGGGTCGCCGCGAATGCCGAGCACTTGCGCTCGTCCCGAGAGAGCGCCCCGGAACGCGGCGCGCATCTGCGCAAGCTCGGCGTCGCGACCAACGAGCGGCGCGGCGAAGCCAAGCGATTCCAGCCCGCGCGCCGGCCGCGGCGCGTCCGCCGCTCCGAGGAGGCGGTATGCCGCAAGGGGCTCGGATTTGCCCTTGAGCGAAAGCTCGCCTGCGGGCGCGAAGGTGAACGCGTGCTGCGCCAGAAGGTAAGTCGCGCGGCTCACCAGCGTTTCGCCCGCCTGCGCCGCGGACTGAAGCCGCGCCGCAGTGTTCACCGCATCGCCCGTGACGGCGTAGCTCGCCTGCGGATCTGAGCCCAGTCGTCCCGCCACGACGCGCCCGGTGTTCACGCCGATGTGCAGCGCGAGCCCGCTTCCCAGCTTGCGCTCCCAGCGCCTGCTGAGCGCCGCGGCGCGCCTGTGCATCTCGAGGGCTGCCCGCATCGCACGCCCGGGGTCATCCTCATGCGCCTGCGGCGCGCCGAACACCGCCACGACCGCGTCGCCGACGAACTTCTCGATAAACGCGCCGAGCGGCTCGAGCGCGCCGCGCAGCGTGTCGAAGAGGTCGGTTTGCAGGGCGCGCACGTCTTCGGGATCAAGCCGCTCGGCAAGAGCGGTGAACCCGGAGAGATCGGCGAATAGCACTGTCACCGGGCGGCGGTCTGCGTCTTGCTGCGGGGCGCGCATGTCACAATTGTCTACCCGTGTGAGCGCATCTGGCGAACGTGCCCGGATTTCTCGCTGGCAGCGATCAACCGCGAAGCGGTCGTCTCGAGCTCGGAGTACCGCCGGCGCGCCTGAAATGCTCCCCGCTGCCCGTCAGGTCAGCGGCTGATGCGCTAGCGTGGCAGGTAGCTCAGGTCCACCATCGAGTCGACGTTGACCGGCTTCTCGAGCCATTGCAGCTTCTCGCGCATGAAGGCCGAGAGCTTCTTCAGACTCTCGACATCCACCCGCGCGTTCGGGTCGCGTTTCCAGTCGGCGGTCTTGAGATAGGCCGGGAGCGGGGTGCGGACGAAGCCTGCCTTGTGCAGGTCGGTCTTGGCCTGTTCCATGTTCGCGAGGTACCACTGCGTGACGGCGACGTAGTCGGAAAGGAAGGCGCGCACGGCGTCGGGGTGCTGCTTCAGGAATTTGTCGCCGAAGAAGATGTCGAGCAGCTCGTGATCGTACCCCACGGCGTCGATCGCCGTGAAGAGCTTGCGCAGGCCGCCTTTCGCCATCTCTGCCGAGTAGAACGGCTCAACGAAAGTCCCGGCGGTGACTTTGCCGGTGCGCACAGCGTCGCCGATCGCCGGGAACGCCATCGGCACGACTTTGGTGTCTTTGTCGGGAATGAGCCCCGCATTAAGAAGGCCGGCGCGCGCCCAGAGGTCGGTCGCGGTCTTGATGCCGACGACGCCAATGGTGCCGCCTTTCAGATCCTGTACGCGCTTCACCGGCCCGTCGTCCTTCACCATGTAGGTGGTGGTGAAGTACTTGTCGCCTTTCGCTTCCTGGCAGACGCTCGCGACGATCTTTATTTCGAGGCCCTGCTCGCGGCCGAAGATAACGGCGAGGCCGGGCGCCGTGCCGGCGTCGATCTCGCCGGCGAGGAAGGCCTGGAAGCGCTCGGGGTTCGCCTGGAAGAGGATCTGCTTCAGCTCGTAGCGCTTGCCCTGGTTCGGCGTCAGGTCCTTGCGTACGCTCATGAGCCATACCTGCTCTTCGGCGGCGAAGCCGCGCCCGAAGCGGATCAGGGGAGGGGTTTGCGCAACCGCATTTCCAAGATAGATTAAACCGAGAGCTGCCAGAAATATCCGGATCACGGTTTCCCCCTCAGACGTAATAGGTGTCGAGCTTTTCCCAGTATATCAACCGGTCACGCGCAAGGACGACGGCCTTGTCGAGCGCGTAGCCGAGGAGCGCAATGACCATCACCACTGCGAGCATGCGGTCGGTGCGAAGCGACGACAGCGAGTAGATGACGAGGTAACCAAGGCCGTCGGCCGAGCTCACCATTTCGGTGATCACGACGACAATCATCGCCACGGGCACCGCCACGCGAAAACCCGCGAAGATGAAAGGCGCCGTGGCCGGGATCACAACCCGGCGCAATACGTCGGCGCGCGAGGCGCCCATGTTCTGGGCGGACCACAGCAAGACGCGGTTCACGCTCCTCGCGCCGGCGTAGCTCATGATCACGATCGGGTACAGGCACTCGAGGAAAACGAGCGCCACCTTCGATAGGCTGCCGATGCCGAGCACGAAGATGAAGATCGGGAAGAGGGCGAGCTTCGGCACGGCATAGGTGCCGGAGAAAAGCGGGTCGAGGACGCCCGCGCTAGTCTTCGAGCGACCCATCAAGATGCCAAGGAAGATGCCCACCACCGCGGCGGCGGCGAAGCCGCCGAGCGCGCGGTAGAGCGAGGTCCAGGCTTCCATGAGAGAGGCGCTGCGCGTGAAGAAGAGAAAAAGCTCCTGCGTGATGTTGACGAGCGAAGGGAAGAGGATCTTGCTCCACAGGCCGCTGCGCGCCGCCGCTTCCCAGGCGACCAGGACCATTCCGATAGACAAGAACCTCAAGCGGGCTGCTCGTGCCAGGTGAGAAGCCGGCGCTGCGAGTAGCGCACGAGGCGATCGCCGGCGTAGCCGAGGATCGCGATGGCGAGCAGCGAGACGTACATGAGGTCGAAGCGCAGCGAGTTCTCCGCGACGCGGATCATGTGGCCGAGGCCCGAGCTTGCGTTGATCATCTCGGCGGCGAACATGACGATGAAGGAGAGCGCGAGCGAGACGCGCATGCCGGCGAAGATCATCGGCGCGGCGCTCGGCACGACTACGCGCCGGAAGATCGCGGCGCGCGAGGCGCCCATGTTCTGCGCCGACCAGACCAGGATCTTCTGCGTCGCCTTGACGCCGTAGTAGGCATTGATGAACACGGGGTAGAAGCAGGCGAGGGCGATGATCAGCACCTTCGACAGGTCGCCGATGCCGAACCACAGCATGAAGATCGGCAGCATCACGATCTTCGGCACCGGGTAAGTGAGGAACACGGCCGGGCTGAACATGTCGTCGAACCAGCGCGCGGTACCGGCGGCGAGACCCAGCACCGCGCCAAGGAGCGTGCCGAGGGCGAAGCCGGGGAGCGAGCGCTTGAGGCTCGCCCAGATGTTCTCGTAGAGCTCCGCGCTCCCGAGGGCCCGCACGAAATCGGTGACTATCTGAACCGGAGACAAGACAAAATCGGGCAGACCGGCGAGCGCGGCAAGCTGCCAGGCGGCGAGGATCGCGAGGAGGAGGCTGGCTCTGAGGAGCGCCATTCGCGCAGAATTATCTTCCATGAAGGTCATCGACAAGGTTGACGCTGCTCTTGACGACATCGTGAAGCGTGACGGGCAGCTCGGCGCTTGGCAGGCGGTGGACCCTGAGTTCGCCCGGCGGCAGGCACGCGCGCTCGACTCGGGCGCGGCGCGCGGATTGCTGCACGGCATGACGCTCGGCGTGAAGGACATCTTCGACACCGCCGACCTGCCTACCGAGCACGGCAGCCGGATCTACGCCGGCCACCGCCCAGCCTGGGACGCGGCGTGCGTCGCGCTCGCGCGCGCCGCGGGCGCGATCGTCCTCGGCAAGACGGTGACCACCGAGTTCGCTACCATGGTCCCCGCCCGCACAGTGCATCCGCTCGACTCGCGCCGCACGCCTGGCGGATCTTCGAGCGGCAGCGCCGCCGCGGTCGCCGCCGGCATGGCGCGCTTCGCGTTCGGCTCGCAAACCGTCGGCTCGACCATCCGTCCGGCGGCGTACTGCGGCGTGGTGGGCTACAAGCCGACCTTCGGCACCCTCAGCCGCTCGGGCATGAAGATGGGCGCGGAATCCCTCGATACGGTGGGCGTGATCGCGCGCACCGTGGACGATGCTGCTCTTCTCACGGCGGGAAGTGGAATGCGAAACGATCTCGCCGGGGGAGAAATTCTTGAAAAACCTCGTCTGGCGATCTGCCGCTCGCCCAATTGGCACCAGATGTCGCGCGAAGGCGCGGAGGCTTTCCTCGCGAGCGTGGACAGGCTCGGCGGGCAGGGCGCGAGGATCCTCGAAAGGGAAGTGCCGTTCGAAGCGCTCGACAAGGCGACCATCGCCATCCTCTTCTACGAGATGGCGCGCGGCCTCGCGTACGAGATGACGCACCACCGCGCCCGGATAAGCCCAGCGCTCGTGCAGCGCGTGGAGGAAGGAGCCGCTATCCCGTACGCGGAGTACACCAAGGCGCTCGCCTACGCCGCGGACTGCAGGAAGCGCCTCGCCGATCTGATAGGCGACGTCGACGCGATTCTTACCCCCAGCACGACCGGCGAGGCGCCGCTCGGCCTCCAGAGCACCGGCAACACCGCGATGAACCGGCTATGGACGCTGCTCTACGGGCCGTGCGTGACGGTGCCTTCGGGCGTTGGACCGTCCGGGATGCCGCTCGGTATTCAGTTGGTGGGATTGCCCGGGAGCGATGCGAGAACGCTCGCAGCCGCTCGCTGGGTGGAGAACGCAATTCGGGGTCAGGGTGCGAATTCGGTAAGCGAGTCTCGACCCTGACCCCGGATTAGACCCACACCTGCAGGACGTAGTCGTAAGCGGCCTGCGCGTTGGTCATGTCGACCCGCTGCAGCTTGACACGGTAGCCCTCTTTGGTTTTCTTGAGGTGGTGCATGTAGGAGCCGGCGAAGTGACGCACGTCGTCGCGCCGCAGCTCCATCATGTGGAAGCGCGAACGCACCATGACATCGCCTTTGGGGGTTATCTTATCAATCAAAACATTTGAAACCACGTGATTGGTTCCCCACATTGGGCGCTGCGACCACGCGTCGGGATGGAGCACCCGGCCCATGCGCACGCGCATGAGGTTCTTGTCCTCGGCGAAGATCGCGGGCGTGCCGTCCCAGGTGGTGTAGGAGGGATCGGGCGGCATCCAGTAGACGCCGTCGTCGGTGAAAAGCCCGATCCACTTCTCCCAGTGCTTGCGGTCCAGCAGATCGGCCTGGTGGTAGAGGAACTGCTCGACTTGGTGCTGAACGTCCCTAGCCACGCATGTACTCCGCCCACGCCTTCATCTGTCCGCGCATCGGCGCCTCCGAGGTGCCCATGTTCGGCCCGCTCTCGACATGGCCGTCCTTCTCGATGTCGCGGCCGAAATGGCGGCCGAAGCTTACCCAGTCGCCGGCGTCGGCGGCGAGGCCCTGGTGGCACTTCCAGAAGTTCTCCAGGTCGTCCGCGTTGATCAGCGTCGCGGGCGAGTTGACCAGGTTGTAGTAGGCGAGCGAGCGGCGGTAGATCGCCTCGGGCGCGCCCTTCAGGCGGAAGTGCCAGATCTCAGTGAGCGTGCGGTCGACGCCGAGCGGCCGCACCGCGCGCAGCTGCTGCAGCGGCGACTGCACCGAGAGACCGGGGTAGATGAGGACGTGGTGAATGTTGACGCCGATGATCTCCTCGAAGCGCTTCTGACCGTACGCCTTGATCATGATCTTGTCGTAGGCGAGGGTGTCGGGGTCCTGCGGCCGCAGCCCCATGTAGCCGGTGAGCACGCAGTGGCCGTAGGGGTAGTTGATGGTCTGGAACGCGTCCCACTTGTCGACCGTGACCGTCGCGAACGCGGACAGCATGTGGTAGGAGAGCGGCACCTCGCCCTTCTTCGCCTTCTTCGCGAGCTCCTTCTCCACCTCGTGCGCGGCGCGCCCGGTCGACTGGTGCACCACCGCGGGATGCAGCGCGTCGAGCTGGTTCTCGAGGAAGATCTTCCAGTTCGAG
>DASTPE010000107.1:0-74470 GCA_035762345.1 Burkholderiales bacterium | reverse complement strand
TGTCGGTCTGGTCGACGTAGACGGCGTAGACCTGAGCCCCTTCGACCGGCGCTTTCCACGCCGACCACTTGCCGCTGCCGGGCTCGTAGCGGCTGAGATTCCCCGAGTTCCATTCGGCGACCCAGATCGCGCCCTTCGAGTCGGACCACACGCGCCGCGCGCCCTGGTTGCGCGTGGGCGGTTCGAGCACCGTGGTGCTGCCGTCCGGGTTGATCCGGCCTACGAACGAACCCGCGAGCGAGGCGTAGTAGACAGTCCCGTCGGGCGTGGCGTGGATGCCGTAGGGCCCGCGACCTTTGGGCGCCTTGAAGACCCGCATATCGCCGCTCGCCGGATCGAGCCGCCCGTAAATGCCGCTCTGCCCGGTGAACCAGTGCACGCCCTTGCCGTCGAAGATCGCCGTGTTCAGGTTGGCGTAGCCCGAGTCCTGCGGCAGCTTCCAGACCTTTGCTGCTCTGGTCTTGGGGTCGACCCGCACGATCGCGTTTTGCCCGCCGTCGGTGAGCCAGGGCGCGCCGTCCGCGCCTGCGATTACGCCGTGCGGCGCTGAGCCGGGGCCGAGGGGGACGAACTCGAACTTGCCGGTCTTCGGGTCGAGGATGCCGAGCTCGCCACTTCCCTGCGCCGAGATCCACACTCGGCCGTCGGGCGCAGCGTCGGCCCAGACGTCGTGCACGCGGTGACCGCGCGGGACCGGATATTCCTGTACCGAGACCTGAGCTGCGGCGCTCGACAGGAAAACCAGGAAAGAAAGAAAGGCGAGCGGTCGTGGCATGATTCGCACCGGAGGCAAATGATGAGCGTGCACCAGAATTACATCGCCGGCGCGTGGGCCGAAGCCGCGGAGCCGGCGCCCAATATTAACCCTTCGAATCTCTCCGATGTGGTCGGGGAGTACGCGCGAGCCAACGAGGCGCAGGTGCGCGCGGCCATCGCGGCGGCACGCGCGGCATTTCCCGCGTGGTCGCGCGGCGGCGTCCAGGCGCGCGCCGACATGCTGGACAAGATCGGCAACGAGATCCTCGCGCGGAAGGAAGAGCTCGGCGCGCTGCTCTCGCGCGAGGAGGGCAAGACCCGGCCCGAAGGCGTCGGCGAAGCGATGCGCGCGGGCTACCTGTTCAAGTTCTTTGCCGGGGAGGTGGTGCGCCAGGCGGGCGAAGTCCTGCCCTCGGTGCGGCCGGGCATCAAGGTGGAAATCACCCGCGAGCCGCTCGGCGTGGTCGGGATCATCACGCCGTGGAATTTCCCGATCGCCATTCCGGCGTGGAAGATCGCCCCGGCGCTCGCCTACGGCAACTGCGTGGTGTTCAAGCCCGCCGACCTCGTCCCCGGCTGCGCCTGGGCGCTTGCCGAGATCATCGCGCGCGCGGGCGTGCCGGCGGGCGTGTTCAACCTGGTGAGGGGCCGCGGCAGCGTGGTCGGCGAAGTCCTTTCCAATGATCCGGGGGTCGATGCGGTCAGCTTTACCGGATCCGCTGCGGTCGGGCGCCGGGTGGCGCAGAACTGCGCGGCGCGCCTCGCCAAGGTACAGCTCGAGATGGGCGGCAAGAATCCGCAGGTGGTGCTCGACGACGCGGACCTCGACACCGCCGTGAACGTGTCGCTGCAGAGCGCGTTCTTCTCCACGGGGCAGCGCTGCACGGCGTCGAGCCGGCTCATCGTCACGCAAGGAATACATGACAGGTTCGTTTCTGCTTTGACTTCCAAAATGAAAACCCTGAAGGTCGATGACGCGCTGAAGGAAGGCACCGACATCGGCCCGGTGGTGGACAAGCAGCAGCTCGAGCAGGACCTGCGCTACATCGAGCTCGGGCGCAAGGAGGGCGCGAAGCTCGCCGCGGGCGGCGAGCGCCTCAAGCGCGCGAGCGAAGGCTTCTACCTCGAGCCGGCGCTGTTCGTGGACACGACCGCGCAGATGACGATCAATCGCGAAGAGATCTTCGGCCCGGTGGCGTCGGTCATCCGGGTGAAGGACTACGACGAGGCGCTCGCGGTGGCGAACGACACGCCGTTCGGCCTCTCTTCCGGCATCGCCACGACTTCGCTCAAGTACGCCGAGCATTTCAAGCGCAACTCCGCCGCCGGCATGGTGATGGTCAACCTGCCGACCGCGGGCGTCGACTACCACGTACCGTTCGGCGGACGCAAAGGCTCGAGCTACGGTCCGCGCGAGCAGGGGCGATACGCAGTCGAGTTCTACACCACGGTCAAGACCAGCTACATCAACCCGTAATGGAGCTCGCCCTCCAAGTCGGCAAATACGATGTGCAAAGGCTCCTCGGCAAGGGCGCGTGCGGAACGGTTTATCTTGCCCGGGACACCTTCACCGGCAAAGAGGTTGCGCTCAAGACGATCGAGCCCGAGGTGCTGCTCGATCCGCAGTTCGGCAAGGTGTACCGCTCGCAGTTCCTGAACGAGGCTTCGCTCGCCGGGAAGCTGCGCCATCCGCACATCGTGAGCATCCTCGACGCGGTGGTGGGCGAAGACTCGGGCCATATCGCGATGGAGCTCGTAACCGGCGGGGATCTCACGAAGTATTGCTCGCCCGCGACGCTCCTGCCGGTCGCAGACGTGCTGCAGATCGGCTTCAAGTGCTGCGGCGCGCTCGACTACGCGGCGAAGGAGGGCATCGTCCACCGCGACATCAAGCCGGCGAACATCATGCTCGCCGGCGGTACCGAGGTGAAGATCGCCGACTTCGGCGCCGCGGTTCTGAAGAAAACCCAGGCAGTGCAGACCTCGGCGCTGGGCTCGCCCTATTACATGTCGCCGGAGCAGATCGAAGGCGGCAAGCCGGTCACCTTCCACAGCGACATCTATTCGCTCGGCGTGGTGCTTTACGAGCTGCTCACCGGCAAACGCCCGTTCGTCGGCGCGAACCTCCCGGATCTGATGAACCGCATCCTCAAGCTCGAGCCGCTGCCCCCGAGCGAGGCGCGCCCCGAGCTGCCGAAGCCCCTCGACGCCGTCGTGCTGCGCGCTCTGAAGAAGGATCCGGCGCAGCGCTACGCGAGCTGGGCCGATTTTGCGCTCGAGCTCTCCCGGGCGGGCGAGCTCGTGCTGCAGCCGGGCGCGATCACCGATAGCGAGAAATATGTGACGCTGAAAAAGGTGCCCATGCTCTCGACGCTCGCCGACTCGGAGCTCTGGGAGCTCGCGCGCGCCGGGCGCTGGCGCCGCGTCGCCAAAGGCAGCACGATCGTGCACGAGGAGGAGTCGGGCAACAGCTTTTTTTTCCTCGCCAAAGGCGAGGCCAAGGTCACCAAGCACCGCAAGCTTCTCAACATGGTGAATGGCGGCGAGTGCTTCGGCGAGATGGCGTACATCGGCGGCGACGGCCGGCGGCGCCAGGCTACCGTCGAGGCGATGACCGAGCTGCTGCTCGCCGAATTCGAGCCCGCGTCGCTGGAGAAGATGAGCCTCGGCGCGCAGCTCCAGCTCACGCGCGCGCTGATGCGCAACGTTATCGACCGGCTTGCGCTCGCCAACGTCCGACTCGTCCGCTAGAACCTCTCCAGTCATCCAGGGGCCGCCGTGGCTGTTCCGGCTGTTGATGCCGCTCTTCGCGCGCCACATCGCACGTGAGCTCACCGCCCGGCACCCAGGCTTGAGCGCGCGAGAGATCGGGGAGCTGATGCGCGCCGAGCTCGGCGTCGGCGCCACTGCGGATCAGCTTCGCCTCGGCTCGCCGCTATGGGCGCTGCTCGTACTCCTTGTGCTCAAGATCGCACTTGACTTCAATGCGCACGTCAAAGAACACTCACCGTCATGAGAGCCCTTTTCCTGATGCTGGTCCTCGCCGGTCAGGCGCTCGCGCAGCCTTATCCTTCCAAGCCGATTCGCCTCGTCGTCGGCTTCCCGCCTGGCGGCGCGGCTGATTTCGTGTCGCGGGCGTTCCAGGAGCCGCTCGGCAAGGCGCTTGGCCAGCCCATCGTGGTCGACAACCGCCCGGGCGCGGGCTCGAGCATCGCGGCGGAGCACGTGGCGAAAAGCGCGCCCGACGGCTACACCGTGCTGATCGCGAGCCCCTCCAGCATCCTCGTGAATCCGGTCATCACGCCGAAAGCGGGCTTTCAGCCGCTGAAGGATCTCGTCCCCGTCAGCAAGGTGAGCTCATCGCCGCTCATCCTCGCAGTGAACCCCGCGGTGCCGGCAAGCTCGGTGAAGGAGCTGATTGCCCATGCGAAGCAGAACCCCGGCAAGCTGAACTTCGCGACGTCGGGCAACGGCTCGGCGCCGCACCTCGCCGCCGTGCTCTTCGTGCGGCTCGCAGGCGTCGACATGGTGCATGTGCCGTACAAGGGCGGCGCGCCCGCCGTTCAGTCGGTGCTCGCGGGCGACACGCAGCTTTCGTTCGCCACGCCGCCCTCGGTGCTTCCGCTCGTGCAGGCTGGGCGGCTGCGCGCGCTCGCGATTACGAGCCGCACGGCGACGCCGCTTATCCCCGGCGTGCCGGGCATGGCGGAGGCGGGAGTGCCGGACTACGAGATTGGCTTCTGGTACGGATTCTTCGTGCCCGCGGGCACGCCGCCGGACATCGTGCGCCGGTTGTTCGAGGCGACGAGCCAGGTGCTTAAGGCCTCCGAGACCGCCAAGATCCTCGCGCGCGAGGGCACGGAGACGGCGGGTTCGGCTTCGCCGGAGGAATTCGCGATGTTTCTCGCAGAAGACGCCAAGCTGTGGGCGCGCCTCGTGAAGGAGTCCGGCGCCAAGGCGGATTGACGAGAAACGCCGCGTAATTCCTACAGCGCTTTGCCCAGGACGGTGTCCATGTTGCCGCCGTCCTTCATGCACGCCGTAAAGAGCTCCTCGGCGAATTTCTGGCTCGAGTCGCCGTTCTTGCGATACGCGGCGTCGATGATGTCCTTCATCAGCTCCTTGCCGCGCGCCGAGTCCGACACGTCGTAGATGCGCGCCATGATCGCCCCGGCCTGGGGCGGCTTGATTTCTTCCTGCGCGAGCGAGCGCGCCACCACCGCCATGTCCGCGGCGATTCCACATTCGGTCGCGCTCTCGGCCCTGGGCGCGGCAGCCGCCGTGCCGGCAACGCCTGCCAGGAGTACTGCGAGCAACGTCTTCATGACTGCTCCTCAAATGACGACATATTGGGCCTCGCAATTCGCGTGCCGTAATCCGGTAGGATGGCTCCCTTCCATGGAGCTCGGCATTCAGGGGCGTACCGCCCTCGTCACCGGCGCGAGCATGGGGATCGGTCGCGGAATCGCTACAGCGCTCGCCCGCGAAGGCGTTCATCTGGCCGTCGTCGCCCGCCGGCGAAAGCTGCTCGAGGCGCTCGAGAACGAGCTCGGTGTAAAGCTCGTCATCATCGAGTGCGATTTGCTTTCCGAAGGTTCGGTTGAAAAGATCGCCACCGAAGCGCTGCGGGGCCTGGGAGCGGTCGAGATCCTGGTGAATAACGCCGGCGGCAGCCGGCGCTTCACGCTGGAAGCCACCGAAGCGCAGTGGGAGGAGGCGCTCACGCTGAACTTCACGCGCCAGCGCCAGCTCGCGCACCGGCTGCTCGCGCAGATGATCGGGCGCAAGTGGGGCCGCATCATCAACATCACCGGCAAGTCCGAGCCCGAGGGTCTGAACGGCGCCTTCGCGGCGAAGGCGGCGATGCATTCGTGGGCCAAGGGCCTGTCGCGCGAGGTTGGCAAGTATGGGATCACCGTGAACTGCGTGCCGCCGGGCCGCATCATCAGCGAGCAGATCCTGCGCAACTACCCGCCCGAGTTTCGCAAGCGCGAGAGCGAAGAGGACATTCCAGTCGGCGAGTATGGCCAGCCGGCCGACATCGCGAACCTGGTGTGCTTCCTCGCTTCGCCGCTTGCGCGCTACATCACCGGTGCGGTGATTCCCGTCGACGGTGGCCTGCGCCGCTATCAGTTTTAAGGAGAGACATGAAGATCTTCCTGTTCGGAATTGCATTTGCCGTCGCAGGTGTCGCTCACGCGCAAACCTATCCCAACAAGCCCATTCGCCTCGTGGTGCCGTTCGCGCCGGGCGGCTCGAGCACGATCGTGGCACGCAGCGTCGCGGCGGAAATGGAGAAAGGCCTCGGGCAGGCCATCGTGGTCGAGAACAAGGGCGGCGGCGGCGGCAACCTCGCCATGCACGACGTCGCGCGCGCCGACCCCGACGGCTACACGATGATCATCGGCCACGTCGGCAGCTTCGCCATGACTCCTTTCATGACCCAGAACCTGGGCTACGACGTCAACCGCGACTTCGCGCCCGTTTCGCTGCTCGCAAAGGTGCCGAACATCTTCGTCGTGCACGCCGACGTGCCGGCGAAGAACCTGCGCGAGCTCGTGGCGCTCGCGAAAGCGAAGCCGGGCGAGCTCTATTACGGCTCGGCGGGCAATGGCAGCGCCGGCCACCTGGCTATGGAGTACCTCAAGCTCGTGAGCGGCATGAATCTGCAGCACGTTCCGTACAAGGGGACCGGGCCGAACCTGGTGGACCTCGTCGCCGGCCGCACGCATGCAACCTCGGCGGGGACGCCGCCTTTGATGCCGCACGTCAAGGCCGGGAAGCTGCGCGTCATTGCCGTGGGCACCCCCCAGCGCCTTCCGACGCTGCCCGACGTCGGCACCGTGGCGGAGCAGGGCTACCCCGGGTTCGAAGCGAGCCAGTGGTACGGCCTCAACGTGCCGGCCAAGACTCCGCCTGCGGTCATCAAGCGCCTCGCGAACGAGGCCGCGAAGGCCGCGAAAAGTCCCTCGGTCGTCGAGCGCTTCAAGGCAGACGACGCCGAAGCGATCGGCTCGACACCGCAGGAGTACGGCGAGTTCATCGCGAAAGAGCAGGCGCGCTGGAAGGAAGTCATCCAGAAGGCTGGCGTGAAGGCGGACTAATGTATGACGTAATTGTCATCGGCGGCGGCAACGCGGCGCTTTGCGCGGCGCTTTCCGCCTCCGAGTTCTGCAAGAAGGTCCTGGTGCTGGAGCGTGCGCCGGAAGAGGAATCCGGCGGCAATTCGCGCTTTACCGCCGGCCTCATGCGCGTCGTCTACAACGGCGTCGAGGATCTCAAGCAGGTGATCGACCTCTCGGGTGACGAAATCGCGCGCAGCGACTTCGGGACCTATACCGAGGAGCAGTTCTTCGACGACATGGCGCGGGTCACCGACTACCGCTGTGACCCGGACCTCACAGAGGTTCTGGTAAAGCAAAGCTTTCCCACCGTAGTCTGGATGCGCAGTAACGGCATGCGGTTTACCGCGGCCTGGGGCCGGCAGGCGTTCAACATTGGTGGCCGGTTCAAGTTCTGGGGCGGGCTGACCGTCGAGACGGTAGGCGGCGGGCCGGGGCTCGTCGACTCGCTCACCCAGATCGCGCGCAAGAAGGGCGTCGAGATCTGGTACCGCGCGCGCGCGCTTTCTTTGATTTCGGACGATGAAGGTGTGCACGGGGTCGTCGCAAGGAAAGACAACAAGACCGTCCAGTTGAAAAGCAAGGCGGTTGTCCTCGCCGCGGGCGGTTTTCAGGCGAATACCGAGTGGCGCACACGCTACCTCGGCCCGGGCTGGGAGCTCGCCAAGGTGCGCGGCACGCGCTTCAACACCGGCGACGCGATCCGGATGGCGCTCGACATCGGCGCGGCCGCGTACGGCAACTGGTCCGGCTGCCACGCGGTGGCTTGGGACCGAAATGCGCCGGAGTTCGGCGACCTCGCGGTCGGCGACCAATTCCAGAAGCATTCCTACCCGTGGGGCATCTACATCAACGCCGAGGGCAGGCGCTTTGTCGACGAGGGCGCGGATTTCCGCAATTACACCTACGCCAAGTACGGCCGCGTCATCCTCGGTCAGCCGCAGCAATTCGCCTGGCAGATCTTCGATGCCAAAGTGAAGGCGCAGCTGCGGGACGAGTACCGGATCAAGCAGGTCACCCGGCGCGTGGCAAACACACTTCAAGACCTCGTCAAGCAACTGGAGGACACGAATGCCGAAAACGCGCTTGCGGAAATCCAGGCCTACAACAAGGCCGTTCGCACCGATATCCCGTTCAACCCGAACGTGAAGGACGGAAGGCGTACCGAAAACCTCAACATCAACAAATCGAACTGGGCGAATACCCTCGACGCCCCGCCGTTCGAGGCTTACGCCGTCACCTGTGGCATCACCTTCACCTTCGGGGGACTCAAGATCAACACCGACGCGCAGGTGATCAATACCGACGGCGAGCCGATCCCCGGTCTCTACGCCGCGGGCGAGCTCGTGGGCGGGATTTTCTGGTTCAACTATCCCGGCGGCTCCGGGCTCACCAACGGCTCGGTGTTCGGGCGCATCGCCGGCCGGAACGCAGCCAAAGCCGCGGCATGAAGAAGGACGTCTGGGCGGCGGGCGATCTCTACGAGCCCTACGTCGGCCGCTGGAGCCGGGTCGTGGCAAAGGAATTCCTCGGCTGGCTCGGCGTGCCGCGCGAAGCGCGATGGCTTGACGTCGGCTGCGGTACCGGCGCGCTCACCCAAACGATCCTGCGCGATTGCGCGCCGCGAAGCGTGCACGGCGTCGATCCTTCTGCCGGCTTCGTCGAGTTCGCAAGACAGCGCACGAACGGCGCCTCGTTCGAAGTCGGCGACGCGCAGGCGCTAGCGGCAAAGGACGGCGAATTCGACGCGGCGGTCGCGGGGCTCGTCCTCAACTTCGTATCGAAGCCCGAGCGCGCCGCCGGCGAGATGCGCCGCGCGGTGCGGCCGGGTGGGAAGGTCGGCGTGTACGTGTGGGATTACGCCGGCAAGATGGAGCTGATGCGCTACTTCTGGGACGCCGCGGTCGAGCTCGATGCGGCCGCGCGCGCCTTGGACGAGGGCGTGCGCTTTCCGTTGTGCAAGGAAGACGCCTTAGCAAAGTTATTCCGGGAGGCCGGTATGCACCACGTGCAAGTGCGTGTCATCGATGCGCCCACGCCGTTCCGGGATTTCGACGACTACTGGACGCCGTTTATCGGCGGACAGGGCCCCGCGCCGGGCTACTGCATGTCGCTCGACGAAACGCGGCGCGCGACGCTTCGCGACCGCATCCGCTCCACGCTGCCCTTTCGTCGCGACGGCTCGATCCATCTCGTCGCCCGAGCCTGGGCCGTCAAGGGCACCGTGGGCTGACTTAATTACTATTTCTTGGGTGGGCCGACCTGGATGCGAAGCGCGACACCGTTCGCATCGTGGGTCAGGCTGACCGGCGCGCCGGGCAGGAGCTGTGTAGCACCGCCGGCGATGAGCGTCGAAATGGAAGCGCTTTCCGGAACGTGGATCTTTTGCGCGCCTCCTTCGTACGTCATCATGAGCTCTCGGCCGCTCGCCGCCTGCACGACCGCGCCGACGCTCGCATTGGTCATGGTCTGGTCGTCGCGCCCGTCGAACGGGCGGTGGCCGGGATTCACCGGCTTCGGGAAGCGGCGCACTTCGTAAGCGAGCAGCCTGCCGTCGGGTTGTTTCACCGACGTGATCGCGAGGAAGTCGCCCGGCTTGATATCGGAAAGCGCGATCGGCAGGGCATACACGATCTCGGTCTTCTCGCTCAACACCACCTGCTCCTTGCCATCGACCGTCACGGTCTTGCCGTCGAATGCGCTGATCGTGCCGCGCACGCGGGTTTGGGCATGGAGGCTTGTGCCGCAGAGCGCGAGAACAATCCCCAGCAGAAAGACCCTACTGAGGCGGATTGACGCCATCCTTGCTGACCGAGATGCGCTGCGTGACGAGCTTGCCGCCCTCGCCGCGCGCGCCCGTGAAGATGGTTTCGCCGGGCTTGAGATCGGCTCGGCTGCCGGGCACGAAAGTGAAGAACTCCGTCTCCGGCGTGACGAGGATCTTCTGCGCCCCGTCCTTGTATTTGAGCGTAAGCTCGTTGCCGCCGCTCACCTGCGCGCTGCTTTCCATGGTGGCGTTCGTCATTAGCGAGTCCGGGATGGAGTCCCACGCCATGTGACCCGCCGGAACCTGCGGCCCGAGCGCGTGCACCCGCTTTGCAACGAGGCGCCCGTTGGGCCCTTTTACCGATGTCACGCCGACGTAGCTCCCTGGCTTGAAGTCGGCCATCGTCGCCTTCTTGGTGGTAGCCACCTGCGCGTCCGAGGTGAGGTGGATCTTGACGTCCTTGCCGTCGCGCGACTTGACCGACAGGATGTCGCCGTCGAGCGTCGCAATCGTGCCGCGCACCCGCGTCGGAGCTTGCGCGATTGACAACGAGGAAAAGAACACGAGGATGAGAAGCGCCAGGCGTTTCATGGGACCTCCTCCTTTGCCGGGGCTAACAGCCCCGGCCGACCCGGCATTCCGGCGCTAGTCGATCTTGGCGCCCGAGCGGCGCACGACTTCGGCCCACTTTGCCGAGTCGCGGCGGATCAGCTCGGCGAAAGCCTCGGGCGTGCCGCCGCCGCCTTCGCTGCCGAGCTGGGCCAGGCGCTCCCTGGTGTCGGGCTGCTGGAGCGCGCGATTGACCGCGCCGTTCAGCTTGTCGAGCACCGGACGCGGCACGCCCGCGGTGGTGATGATGCCGCTCCATACGTTCACCTCGTAGCCCGGCACGCCGGCTTCGATCAATGTCGGGACATCGGGCAGGCTCGCGGAGCGCCGCTCGCCCGTGACCGCGAGCGCGCGCACGCGCCCCGCTTTGACGTGCGATGCGATCGAATTGGTGCTTTCGAATATGAGCTGCACATTGCCGGCGATGAGGTCGGCGATCGCCGGCGCGCCGCCCTTGTAAGGGATGTGCACGATGTCGGTGCCCGTCATGTGCTTGAAGAGCTCGCCGCTCACGTGGCCCGGCGAGCCGTTGCTCGACGAGGCGTTGGAAAGCTTCCCCGGGTTCTTTCTAGCGTACTCGATCAGGTCCTTGACCGAATGGAAGTCGGATTTTGGAGAGACGGCGAGAAGCATGTAACCCGTGGTTACCAGCGCGACCGGCTGCAGGTCGCGCTCGATGTCGTAGGGCAGCTTCGCCACCATGTGGCGTGTGATCGCGAGCGCGCCCACCGGTCCCTGGCCGAGCGTGTAGCCGTCGGGCGGGGCTTTGGCGACCGCGTCGATGCCGATCGTGAGCGCGCCGCCGGGACGATTGTCGACGACCACGGCTTGACTGAGGTCCCTGGCGAGCGCGGCCGCCATGATGCGCGCGACGTTGTCGGTCGCGCTGCCCGCGGCTTGCGGCACGATGAGGCGCAGCGGCCGCTCGGGAAACTCCGCCAAAGCCGCCTGCGCCGTCATGGCGCAGGCGAAAAGCGCAATGTATTTCGTGCTCAGGGCTGGAGCTGGCCGCGCACCTCTCCGCCCTTGTTGCGCTCGGTGTGCACGTTGACATAGAGCCTGCCCGCCTTCAGGTCCGCCATCTGCTCGGGCGTGAGCTTGCGGCCCGCGGGGACGCTGTAGGTGTCGCCCTTCTTGTCGAGCGGCACGATCACCGGCCCGTTGGTGCCCTTGGCGCCGCGGTGGATGTGCGCCATGGTGCCCTGCACGTCCTTGGTGGTCACGCTGCCGGTAACGGTGCCGTCGTCTGCGACGCGGAAGCTGCCCGACCCCGAGCCTGGTACGGTGAGCGGCGGCACTTCCTCGGTGCCCGACAAGTTCACCTTGATCGCGCCGCTGCCTGGCATCCAGTCGGGCATAGACGAGCAGGCGGAGAGCGCGAGCGCCGCGCCGGCGAGGATCAGTTTCGCTATTACTTTGTTCATGGTCGTCCTCTCTTGAGAAATCGCAATACGCGGGCGGCTAGAATATTCCTATGCCAAAGATCGCCGCTTCCACGGCGCTTTCGCGCCTGCGGATTCTAGACTTTTCACGCGTCAGGGCGGGGCCGACGTGCGTGCGCCAGTTCGCTGACTTCGGCGCCGATGTGATCAAGGTCGAGTCACCCCCGGGTGTCGACCCGAACGAAGGCATGGGCGGGCCGCGCCACGGTCCCGACATGCAGAACCTGCATCGCAACAAGCGTTCGATGACGCTGAACCTCAAGCTCCCGCAGGCCCGCGAGGTGCTCGAGCGCCTGGTGAAGACGGCCGACGTCGTGGTGGAGAATTACCGGCCCGACGTCAAATACCGGCTCGGAATCGACTATGAATCGCTGTCCAAGATAAATCCAAGAATCATCCTCGCGAGCATTTCCGGCTTCGGCCAGGACGGCCCGTACCGCGACCGGCCGGGGTTCGACCAGATCGCGCAAGGCATGAGCGGGCTCATGTCGGTCACCGGCCTTCCCGGGCAGGGCCCGGTGCGCACCGGCGCGGCGATCGCGGATCTCGCGGCTGGTCTTTACGCGGCGCTTGGGGTGATGACGGCGCTGCTCGAGCGCGAGAGCTCGGATAAGGGCCAGTGGGTGCAAAGCTCACTTTTGCAGGCGGGGATCTCGTTGCTCGATTTCCAGGCGGCTCGCTTCCTCATGAAGGGCGAGGTGCCGCCGCAAGTGGGCAACGACCATCCGACGAGCATGCCGACCTCGGCCTACAAGACGAAGGACGGCCACATCAACGTTGCGGCTTCGGGCGAAGGACAGTGGACGAGCCTGTGCAAGGCCCTCGAGCGCGAAGACATGCTGCAGGCGCCCGAGTTCAAGGGCCCGCAGAAGCGCGCCGAGAATCGCAAAAAGCTCAACGCCGAGATCGAGAAGGCGCTCGTCGAGAACACGAGCGCCGAGTGGATCGGAGTTCTGAACAAGGCCGGCGTGCCGTGCGGCCCGATCTACAACGTGGGCGAAGTTTTCTCCGATCCGCAGGTACAGCACCTCGGCGTCGCCACCGACGTCGAGCACGGCAAGCTCGGCCGCTTCAAGGTGCTCGCGCAGGCGGCGCGCCTTTCGCGCACGCCGGGCAAGGTGGTGGCGCCGACGCCCGAAATCGGCGAGCACACCGACGAAATTCTCAAGGAGCTCAATTACAACGCGGCGGAGATCGCGAAACTCAGACAAGGAGGAGTGGTGTGATGAAAACGAAGCTAGTAGCGGCGGGCCTTGCGCTCTTCGCCTCGACGGCATTCGCGCAATACCCCAACAAGCCGGTCACCATCGTCGTCGGTTTCGAGCCCGGCGGAGGGACCGATACCACCGCGCGCATCCTGCAGCCGGTTCTCGGCGAGCAGCTCGGGCAGCAAATCGTGGTCGAGAACCGCGCCGGCGCCGGCGGCAACATCGCCGTCGACCACGTCGCCAAGGCCGCGCCCGACGGCTACACCATCGTGCTCGCCAACGTGGGCGCGCTCGCGGTGAACCCGCACATCCTGAAAACGCCGTACGACCCGCTGAAGGACCTCACGCCGATCAGCATGGCCGCCGAGTTCGCCAATGTGCTCGTGGTGCAGCCCTCGCTCGGCGTCAACACAGTCGCCGATTTCGTGAAGCTGGCGAAGTCGAAGCCCGCGACGATCACGTACGCCTCGTCCGGAATCGGCGGCGCCGGGCACTTGTCCGGCGAGCTCCTGAGGCGCGTGGCCAACATTGACATCGTGCACGTGCCCTACAAAGGAGGCGGCCCGGCGATGCAGGGATTCCTCGGGGGCCAGGTCGCTTCGTTCTTCGCTACGCCGATCTCGTCCATCTCCCAGATCCGCGCCGGCAAAGCCAAGGCGGTCGCCACCACCGGCTCCAAGCGCGCCGCGCTCATGCCCGACGTGCCGACCATCGCCGAGTCCGGCTATCCGGGCTATGAAGCTCTCAACTGGTACGGATTCCTCGGTCCGAAGGGCCTGCAGAAAGACGTCGTCGATCGGCTCAACAAGGAGTTCGTCAAGGCGCTCGCGCACCCGCAGGTCGTGGCGGCGCTCCATAAGACCGGCACCGAGCCGAAGTCCAGCAGCCCCGAGGAATTCGCGGCCTACATCAAGCGCGAGTACGACACCTGGGGCAAGGTGGTGAAGGAAGCGGGTATTAAGGCCCAGTGACCAATTCGGGGTCAGGGTCGCAACTCGTTTTTGCGTACGTGAAAACGAATTTCGACCCTGACCCACTAGTGTCCGGTTAAAAGTCGAACAAAGTTAACTGGTTGGAGTAATCGAGCGCATAGGGCTCGGACGGTGCCAGCGTAAGTACTTGATCGATGGGCTCTCGTTCGAACAGCGTGACGCTCAAAATCTGTAGGAGATCGTGCAGCGAAGCCGGCAACTGGAAGCGCTTCTTCACGATCGCGACCAGCACATAGACGGACACGGCGATCCAGATTTGCGTCTTCACGGCGTTCTCGGAGGTGCCGAAGAACGCCTTGATGCGCAGGTGTTGCTTGATCCACTTGAAGAACAATTCGATTTGCCAGCGATAGCGATACAGGGTGGTGATGCTCAGAGCCGGCAAGCCGAAATTGTTGGTGAGCAGCACCACCGATTTGCCGGTGGATAGGTCCGTGATGCGCACGCGGCGCAGCGGCTCGGGGAAGTCGGTGCGCGAGAATTTGCCTGTTAGGAGCACAGTGTGGTCGCTGCGCAGGCCGGTGCTGCGATCGACCCAGTGCGAGTAGCGCCGCCGGGCTTGTAGATTGGACTTGGCACGCACCACGAAGAAGGCGCGTCCCTGATGGAAGCGGTACAGGCGCGCGTAATCGATGTAGCCGCGATCCAGGACGTAAAACGCGCCTGGTTCGGGCAGTAGTTGGTCGAGCACCGCGACGTCGTTGAGCTTGCCGTCGCTGACATAGAGGAAACTCGGAATGTTGCCACGCAGGTCGACCAGCGTATGCAGTTTCACCGCGGCGTGGGCGGATTGATAGTGCGCCCACGGGAACATCGAAAGACAAAGCTCGATGAGCGTCGAATCCAGCGCATAGACCGTGTTGGCAAGGTCCAGCTCCAGCGGGTCGTTGGCGTACAGCGGCCGCGCCCTGTCGATGAGCGATTGAGCAAACTCCGCGTAAATGCGCCAATCGCGCGATTCGTTGGCATCGGCGAGCGTGCTGCGCGAAATGCGACTGCGAATCCCCAAGTGGTAGAGCTTCGCCGAATGCGCGCGCATACAGGCCTCGAGGTCGCGCAAGCTCTCGCGGTAGGTGAACTGCGCCAAGGCCATCGACAAGAACTGGTCGCTGCACGAGAAGTGCTTGACGTAACGATCGCCTTCGTACTTGAGCACCAGGCGTTGAAAGCGCTTCCACGGCAAAAACTCCATCAGCTGAGCGAACACGAATTTGCCCGCGCGCATCGGCGCTCCTCGGGTTTCCAAAACCCCGAGATTCGCCTATCGCCCGTTCAAATCGTGGACACTCAATAAATGCTGCTTCTCAATCGCCGATCAACGACTTACAGTTCGTGTCCGTGAGTTTTACCGGACACTAGTGACCCTGACCCTGAATTCAGATCCGTACCACGATCTTGCCGACGTGGGCGTCGGCCTCCATGCGCGCCTTGGCGGCGGGAAGGTCCTTGAAGTCGTAGACCCGGTCGATCACGGGCTTGAGCTTCCCTGAAGCGAATAGCGGAAGGAAGTCCCGGATAAAGCCCTGTACGGTGACGGCGCGCTGCGCGGCGGTGCGCATCTTATTCGAGACCCCGAACAGCTTGAGACGCTTGGAGTGCAGCGCCTCGATGTCCATCTCGGCCTGCATCACGCCGTCGACGTAGCCGACGGTGGCGAGCCGGCCTTCGTAGCCGAGCGACTTTACGCATTCGGCGAACACCGAGCCGCCCACGTTGTTCACCACGAGGTCCGCGCCTTTGCCGCCGGTGACTTCGAGGATTTTGTCCGAGAAGTCCGGCTTTCGGGTCCGTATGGCGGCGTCGAGCCCGAGGGATGAAAGTTTCCTCAGCTTCTCTTCCGACCCCGACGTGCCGATTACCTTCGCGCCCAGCGCCTTGGCGGCGAGGAGCGCCGCCACACCGACGCCCGCCGACGCGCCGGTGACGAGAAGCCATTCGTTCTTCTTGAGATTGCCCTGCTGCACCAGCATGTCGTAGACGACGAGGAAGGTAATCGGGATCGCGGCCGCCTCTTCCCACGAGAGGTTCGACGGCACGGGGATCGCGTCGGACTCGTCCATCAGCGCGTATTCGGCGAAGCTTGCAGGAAGTCTTCCCATCACGCGCGCGCCGGTTCCTTCGACTTCACCCGCGCCTTCAGTGCCGCCGATCTTTGCCGGCCCAGGCTTGGTGAGCCCATGGCGCAGGAGCTCGCCGCGGTTCAGTCCCGCCGCGCGCACGCGCACGAGGAGTTTCCCCGGCGCGGGCTGCGGCTCGGGCGCCTCGCGCAGCGCGAGGCTTATGTCCTTGGGATCGATGAAGAAAGCTTGCATGCTTCCGAGTGTAGGCTATATTTTTGCCATACCGAAAGGAGTGGCCATGCCCCGCCGACTGAGAAAGCTGTTCGTCGATTTCTGGATCGTGCTCGTGTTCGGCCTTGCGGCCGCTTGTCTCGCGCCGCAGGCGCATGCGGGAGTCATCGCCACGGACAGCGGCCTCGCGCAGGATGAGCGCGCGCGCGTGCGGGCGCTGGTGGAGCGCCCCGAGCTCGCAGCGGCGCTGTCGAAAATGGGGATCGTGCCGCAGGAGGCGGCGGCGCGCGTCGACGCGATGTCAGACGCCGAAGTGCTTCAGCTCGCGGGGCGGCTCGACGCCGCGCTCGCGGGCGGGCAGCTCAGCAACGAGCAGCTGCTGCTGCTGATCATCATCATCCTGCTGCTCGTCATCATTATCTAGGCCAGCAGTTCGATCGGCTCGCCGCGCTCGTTGACGGTGTGCAGGCGCACCGGGCGCCGCCACACGCGACGCGAGTACTCGAGCACCTTCTTGGCGCGCGCCGCGTCCAGGCCGCGGCCGTCGCTCTCGTGGTCGTGCGCGAGCACGAGCCCGCTGTCGGGCTTGAGCTCGACCGCCGCGACGCGCGGCGCGCCGAAGTTGAACTTGGGCGCGAGGATGGCCTCGCGCACCGCCTCCAGATCGCGGTTGGCCACGCGGATTTCGTCGCCGCGGCGCACCTCGTAGACGAAGAGGTCGAGCTTCTCGGCGAGCTCGCGGTCGAGCCAGTTGCGGATGAAGCCGAAGTCGTCCTCCTCCCGCATCACCTCGCGCGCTCGTGCGATGCCGTGGCGCTCGACGATCGTCTCCCACAGCGTGAAGCCCAAGTGGTAGGGGTTGATAGCGAGCGCGGTCTCCTCGCCCGAGGCGAAAGGCCGCACCACGTCGGAATGCGCCTTGATCGCCGCGAGGTAGGTCGGCTGGCCCAGGAAGTCGGCCTCGCGCAGCAGGCGTGCGTGCCAGTACGAAGCCCAGCCTTCGTTCATGATCTGGCAGGCGAACACGGGGTAGAAGTAGAGCGACTCGGCGCGCACCGCGAGAAAGATGTCGCGCTCCCACTGCTCGAGCTCGGGGGCGTAGTTGGCGATGAACCAGAGCAGATCGTATTCGGGGTGCGGCGGCACCCGCGCTCGCACCGGCCCCATCGGCGGCGGCTCGGGCGCCGACTCGCCCGGCAACCCCTGGAAGCGCTTCTGGAATGCGGTCAGCTTCGCGGCGGGCTTGTCGGCGACCATTTCGGGATAGCGTGCGCGGTGCAGCTCGCCGGTGACATCGACGTGCGATTCAAGCGCGAGCGCGGCGTCGAGCACCGCTTCGACGCGCTCCAGGCCGGCCGACTCGATCGCCTGCTGGATGCGCTGCGCGTGCGCCGCGGCGTGCTCGACGATGTTGCCGCCCGCCATGTCGTGGAAGCGGGCGAACAGCTGATTGTTCTTGGAGAAGTCGGCGTGGCCGATCACGTGCGCGGTGACGAGCGCGTTCTCCGCGAGCGAGTTCGAGTCCATCAGGAACGCGCGGCACGGGTCGCCCGGGAACATGACCTCGAAGATCTTGGAATGACCCATGCTCTGGCGCACGAGCTGGTGGATGTAGCGCACGCCGAAGGACCAGTGCGGCATGCGGATCGGCAGGCCGTAGACCGCGATCTCGGTCATCAGGCTCTGCGGCGCGAGCTCGAAGTCGACCGGGTAGTAATCGAGGCCGAGGCGCCGCGCGAGCGACTCGATGCGCTCGGCGTAGCCGTCCAGCTCAGTCATGCGCGGCTTGCTCGGTGAAAAACTCCCTGATCGCGCGCCAGATGTCGTCCTGCGAGCCGAGGTGGCTGACGCCCACCGGGTGGCCTTTCGCCTTCAGCTCGCCGAAAAGCTCCGCGAGCTGCGTCTCGCGGGGGCGGAAGGTCGCGACGCCTCCGGTCTCGACGTATCCCGCGTAGTTGAGCAGCCCCGCGAGCTCGCCGAGCGCCGCGCGCGCCGCTTCACGGTCCTCGGCGGCGTTCTCGCCGTCCGAGGCATAGAAGAAATAGGCGTTGTAGCGGCTCGGGTCGTAGCGGCTCTGCAGCACTTCGAGCGCCAGGCGGGCGACGCTCGAGCTCACCGTGCCGCCGCTCGAGGAGGCCTGGAAGAACTGGCTCTCGTCGAATTCCCACGCCTGCGCCGCGTGCGCGAGGAAGAGCGTCTCGACCTTGGTGTACTGCCGGCGGATGCCCTGCAGCGCGAAGAAAAAGAACTGCTTGGCGAGTCGGCGCTGCGCCTCGTCCATGCTGCCCGAGACGTCGAGCGCGAATATGACCGCGGCGTTGGTCGCCGGCAGGGAGCGGCGGTGCAGCTGGCGAAAGCGCAGGTCCTCGTTGATGATGGCGAGCGCGTCCTCCTGCACCGCGTGGCGCTTGGCGGCTTCCTTGAGCGTGCGCCGGCGGTCCAGGCGCGAGCGCGCGCCCCGCTTGTCCCACCCCTCGCGGACGTAGTCGGGCTCGTCCAGCGCGGAGGCGCGCTTGGGCTTGAGCTCGGGGAGCTTGAGCTCCTCCCACAGCCAGTCGACGATCTCATCGACCTTGAGCTCGACCACGAAGCGGATTTCGCCGTTGCCCGTGCCGGCCTGGCCGCGCTGGTCGCCTTCCTCGCGCGCTGGGCGCAGCACGTCCCCGGGCTGGCCCTTGCCCTGACCGGCGCCGGTCTGAGTGTCGGAATCGAGCAGGCGGAAGCGCGCGTGCTCGAGAAACTTCACCGGCACCGCGACCGTGCGGTTGCCCGGGCGGCTGATGAGGTCTGCGCCGGCGAGCAGCTCGGGCAGGCTCTCCTTGACTGCCGCGCGCACCTTCTGGTTGTGCCGCAGCCAGTCCCTGGCGCCTCGCGAGAAGAGGTCGTACCAGGGGGTTTCCGCCGCGATGCGGATCATGGACGCTAGCTCATTCCTGCGCGAGCAGGGTGGTCACGTAGTTCAGCGCCTCGCGGGCGCTGTGCGAGTCGTAGCCGTACTCGTCGACCAGGCGCTTCTCGACCACCGAGATCTTCTGCCGCGTCTCCTCGTCCGGGCGCGACGCCGACGAGACCAGGCGCAGCACGTCGCGGCGCTGCTCGAACAGGTACTGCTCCACTGCGTCGTGCAGCGGCGCGTGATTGTCGAGGGTGAACTTCTCGCCACGCTTGTAGGCGCCCATGGCCTTGCGCACCACCTCCTGGCGGAACGAGAGCTTGCCCGACTCGGAGATCTTGATCTTCTCCTCGACCGAGCGCAGGAAGCGCTCGTCGGGCTTGCGCTCCTCGTTGGTAATCGGGTCCTTGATGCTGCGGTTGTCGAGCGTGGCCTCGACCTCGTCCAGGTACTTCTCGAGCAGCTGCTGCGCCTCGTCCTCGAAGGACACGAACAGCGCCTTGTGCACGTCCTCCTTGACCCAGCGGTTGTAGAAATCCTTGCGCACGGTCACCAGGAAGTCGATCCACTTGCGCTTCTTCTTGCCGTCGATGCGCACGTCCGAGTCGATCGCGTCCTTGAGCGCGATCAGCACGTTCATGGTGGTCAGGCTCTTCGCCTGCGACTGGATGATCGCGTTCGAGAGCGCGTTGATGACGAAGCGGGGTGATACGCCCGCCAGGCCCTCGTCGGGGTTCTTCGCCCGCATCTTCTCGACCTCGGACTGCGACTGCGATACTCCTTCGACGTCCTCGCCCGCGTACAGGCGCACCTTCTTCAGGTTGTCGGCCTCGCGCTCCTCGCCTTCCGCGAGGCGCGTGAGCACCGCGAACACCGCGGCGACGTGCAGCACGTGCGGGTCAAGGTGCACCTCGCGGAACGCCTGGGTCGACGAGGTGAGCTTGCGGTAGATCCTCGCCTCCTCCTTGTAGGACAGCGTATAGGGCACCTGGATGATCACCATGCGGTCGAGCAGCGCTTCGTTCTCCGGCTCCTGCAGGAACTTGCGGAACTCGGCGAGGTTCGTGTGCGCGAGGATGGTCTCGTCGAGGTGGATCAGCGGAAAGCGCGACACCTTGACGTTCTTTTCCTGAGTGAGCGTAAGCAGGAGGTACAGGAACTCGCGCTTCACCTTGAGGATCTCGATCATCTCGAGCAGGCCCCGGCTCGCGGCGAACACCGCGCCCGACCAGGACCAGGCGCGGGGGTCGCCCTCATCGCCGAACTCCGCCACCTTGGACAGGTCCACCGAGCCGACGAGATCGGCGATGTCGGCGGTGCTCGGGTCGTGCGGCGCATAGGTGCCTACGCCGACGCGGCCAGCTTCCGAGATGAAGATACGGTGCACCGGCACCTGCATGAAATCGCCGCCAAAGTCGTGCTGCAGGCGCGTGGCGCAGTAGGGACAAAGCTCGCCCGAGACATCGACCCCGTAGGTCGTGCGGAATTGCCCGCGCAGCGTGTGCGGCACGAGGTGCAGCGGCGACTCGTGCACTGGGCAGCCGTGGATGCCGTAGAGCGCGCCGGCGTCGGTATGGCTGTACTCCTCGAGGCCGCGCTTGAGCAGGATCACCATGGTCGACTTGCCGCCGGAGGGCGGTCCGAGCAGCAGCAGCAGCCGCCTGCCGACCTCAGATCCGGCCGCGGCCGCCTTGAAATAGTCGACCACGCGCTCGATGGTGTCGCTGATGCCGTAGAGCTCGTCCTCGAACAGCTGGCAGCGTAGCCGGCCGCTTGCGTCCTCGAAGCCCTCGGTGCGCATCATGTCCCAGATGTACTGGTGGCTGGTTCGCGCGATGGCGCGCGCATCGGCGGGAAACACGCTCTCGAGAAAGCCGCCGAAAGTCCCTGACCAGCGCGCCGCGCGGTGCTCCTTGCTGAACTGCGCCAGGGACTTGAGCACGTCCTCGTGGCGCCCGGTATTGCCGCTGCCTGATCGCATCACGGTCACCTCTTGGTACATACTGATCCTCTCAAGATCTTAGAGCAAGCAAGATTGTGTGCAGCGCGCGCGTGCGCCGGTTCACTTTCCAGAGCGATCAGACACGAACAAGTGCCCGCCATACCATCGTGGAGAGCAAGTAATGCACCGTCCAACGGGTCTACGAAAAATCGGTTGACGTAATAGAATGAGCGCGCGACGGGACGTTTCCCGACACCGGCGCGCGAATTCACTGCGCCGCAGGAAGGCTGTTGCTACCGCGGGTAACGATTCGGTGACAGAATTTGGCAACGCTGCAGCGGTCAAAACGTTGACGAGAACATGCTCAAAGAGATCCTAGGCGTCGCCGACGACCCGCCGGCAAAGCGGCGGTGGTTCCACGACGAGTATTTCGACCTCTTTGTCTGGCAGGCGAACGGCGAGGTGACGCTGTTTCAGCTGTGCTACGGCGGCGACGCGAGCGAGCGCGCCCTGGTGTGGGACAAGCAGCGCGGCTTCTACCACGATGGTCCCGCATCGCGAGATGTGGTTGCGCTATTCGAGGATGCCGCTGCTGCGCTGCCGTCAGATCTGCGCGCCGCCATCCGCGAGAAAGTTCATGAGTTCGCCGGCCGGCAGCTCTCCGTGGTGTCGCGCCGCAAGAAGTTCCGCCGGGCTTCCTGGCAGCGCTGAGCGCACGCGCAGCATTTGGATGACAATGCCTCCTTCAGGGAGGTATTGCCATGAAACCAGAGCTTGTTTGGCTGCTGTGGGCGGTCGCGCTCACTTTCGTGCAGATGCTCGTCGCAGTAGGCGGCGCAACCCTGCAGGTCGGCTTGCCGGCGGTTGCCGGTAGCCGCGAGGGACTGCCTCCATTCACCGGCTGGGCGGGGCGGGCGCAGCGCGCGCACCGCAATATGCTCGAAAACCTGGTGCTTTTCGCCGCGCTGGTTCTGATCGCCGTGGTGACGAGCAAGACGAATTCCACCACGCTTCTGGGGGCGCAGCTCTTCTTTTGGGCGAGGCTCGCCTACGCCCTGGTCTATATGGCCGGCATTCCGTGGCTCCGCACCGCGGTATGGACCGTGTCCGTGATCGGGATGATTCTCATTTTTGTGCAGCTGCTTTAGACGGTGCACCAATAGCGATCGGGCGCACGGCTGAGCCCGCTGCGCCTTTGTCGCGCAGAGGCAGGATCATGGTGCACGACGTCCAGACCCGGTCGGCCGCCAGCTCGTCGAGCTTGGCGTTCTCGACGAGGTGGATTCCGGCCTGCGAGAGCATGTGGTGGTGGACCGCGAAAGGCAGACCGGGCGGGGTACCGGGCGCCGGCCCGCCCTTGCCTTGCAGCTGACCCTCGGCCACCGTGTCGACGAAGGGCGTGTCGAGCGCGATCACGACGATGCGCCGCGCGGCGAGCCATTGCGCCGCATCGAAGGAGAGCCCGGGCGCCTTGGTGTAGTAGAACTTCTCGGTGTCAGGATCTCGCCAATGGTCGCTCCAGCCGGTGCGCACGTAGACCACGTCCCCTGGCAGCACGCCGCGCTTTCCGAGGCCCTGGGCCTTGAGCATTCCTTCGAGGTCCTGCGCGGTCACGAGCTCGCCCGCTTCCATGGCTTTCTTCTTGTAGGCCTTTGCGTCGAACAAGACCGCACTCGTGACGATCGGCGGCGCCTTCTCGATCCCCAGCCTGAGCAGTGGTGAGTCCGCCGTCGGCTTCACGTCCTTCTGCGTGAACCCGCCGTAGTACAGTGCGGCATCCGCCGGGAATTCGCTCTTCCCGTCCCAGGGCTGGCGCAGATAGGCGAAGTGCCCGAGCGCGTCCATCTGCGTGCCCTGCTGCGCGGGCTCTGCGCCTTCGCCGAGCTGCTCTGAATTGAAAGCATGAGCGGTCCCCGGAATGCCGGCCGTGGGCTTCGCCTTTGTGTGCGCAGCCCCGGCGAAAGGCGACGCCGGCATGGTATTGGTGCGGAAGTGGGATAGCTCGTACGCTTTTGCCCCGGGCTGCTGCATGTGCCACGCGCAGCGCTGGTAAGTGGCCGGGCCGATCTGGTTCGCCATGCCCCGCTCGTCGCCCTGCGGCGAGGGCAGCGGAGGCACCTTCAGTCGCTGGATTTGTTCCGGCTCCACAGCGAAGCTGGAGCAAGCGATCAAGGCAAGCAGCCATCCGATGCGCTTCACTTGGGACCCTCCTTTGCCAACTGTGCGAGCAGCGCGCGTCCCTCCAGCATGTCGTCCAGGCTGCCGAAGGCCTGCATGTAGTGGCCGCGATATCCGCTGCCTTCGATGGCAGCGAACATGGCGGGAAAGTCGATCGTGCCTTCGCCCGGCCGCAAGTGCTCCTCGTGCGTGCCGCGGCAGTCGGCGAGGCGCACCTCGCCGCAGCGGCGCAGGTCCAGCCCCGCCATGAACGCCTCGATGCGGTTCGGGCGGATGTGGGCGTGGTTTACGGTGAAGCTCCAGCCGAGCGCGGGCGAGTCCAGCCGCTCGAAGTAATAGCGGCATTCCTCGAGATCGTTGGCGAGGTAATGCACTTCCGCCTCATCGGGCTCGGGATTGAGGTTCTCGAGAAGAAGCCTCACCTTCTTTTTCTCGGCAATCTTGGCCGCTCGGGCGATACGTGCGACGGCCGCTTCCATGCGCGCGCGCTTGTCGGAGCCGAAGTGGTAGCCGCCGTGCACCACGATCCAGCCCGCGCCGAGCCGTCGGGCCGCATCGATGTAGGCCTCCAGGTACTCGTCGGCCGCCTCGGCGACGAAAGGCGAGGTCTCCGCGATGTTCACCGCGGAGAGCGTGTGGAGCCCGAGCCGGATTTCCGCCTTCTCCAGCCTGGCTCTCGCCTTCTTTAGCCGCGGCGAGTCTTTTTCCAGGAGCTCGGGGGTCTGGTCGAGGCACAGATCGATATAGGGCACCTTGTGCTTCACCGCCCAATCGAGCGCAGGCTCGAGCGCGAGCTTCTGATTGATGTCGACTCCGATCCGGTCAAGCAGGGTTGGCACGGGCAAACCTCATCCACAGTGGGGCAGTCACTGCCAGGAGTGCCAGAGCGAGCAACGTCGCCGAGATCGGCCGCGTAAGGAAGATGGTGCCGCTGCCGTGCGACAGGGTGAGCGATTGCCGTAGCGCCGTCTCGAACAGCGGCCCGAGCACGAGGCCGAGAACCATCGGTGCCGCGGGCCAGTCGTATCGCTTCATCAGCCAGCCGAGGGCGCCGAAGGCGCCGAGAAGCCAGCAATCCTCGACGCTGTTCGACTGGGAGTACACGCCCGCAATGCAGAGCGCCAGGATGGGTGGATAGAGCCATCGGTAGGGGACCTTGAGGAGCCCCGCAAACAGGCCCGCGAGCGGCAGGTTGAGGACGAGGAGGATGACGTTGCCGATGTACATGCTCGCGATCACCGCCCAGACGAGGTCGGCGTTCTTGGCGAAGAGCTCGGGCCCGGGACGTATGCCGAACATGATGAGCGCGCCCAGGATGATTGCGGTGGTGCCGGAGCCCGGCACACCGAGCGACAGCATCGGCACCATGGCGCCGGCGGCGGCGGCGTTGTTCGCCGCCTCGGGCGCGGCGACGCCCTCAATCGCACCCTTGCCGAAGCGCGACGGATCGCGCGCGATCTTTTTCTCGAGGATGTAGGCGACGAATGACGCGATGGTCGCGCCGGCGGCGGGCAGCACGCCGATGAGGAAGCCGATGCCGGTGCCGCGCAGGATCGACAGCCGGCAGGCGCGCCAGTCGGCGCGCGTCGGCAACGCGCTCTTCACCTCGGCGACCGGGCGGGTCACGCCGAGCACGGAGCTCGCCACCACCTCGCCGACCCCGAAGAGCGCCACGGTGAGCACGATGAACTCGATGCCGTCGAGAAGCCAGGTCTGGCCGAAATCGAAACGCGCGATGCCGTTCTGCGGGTCGATGCCGATGGTGCCGAGGAGCAGCCCGGCGACGCCGGTCACAAGTCCCTTCAATAACGAAGAGCCGACGGCAGCCAGGGCCGTAAGGCCGAGTACTACCAGCGCGAAATACTCCGGCGGCCCGAATGCGAGCGCCGCCCTGGCGAGCGCGGGCGCAAGCAACATCAGCCCGATCGTGCCGAGGGTGCCGGCGATGAACGAGCCCACGGCGGCGATGCCAAGCGCCGGCCCGGCCCGGCCCTGAAGCGCGAGCTGGTAGCCATCGATGGTCGTCATGACCGTGCTCGACTCGCCGGGCACGCTCACCAGCACCGAGGTCAGCGTACCGCCGTATTGCGAGCCGTAGTAAATGCCGGCGAAAAGGATGATTGCCGAGGTCGGATCGGCGCCGAACGTGAGCGGAAGCAGCAGTGCGATCGCCGACGAGGGTCCGATCCCCGGGAGCACGCCCACCATCTGGCCCATCAGCACGCCGAGGAAGCACATCGCCAGGTGCTTGAAAGTTAGCGCGGCTGCGAAGCCGCTTGCGAGTTGCGCGAGCTCGTTCACGGCAGGGGGACTCCGAGCCATGTCTTGAAGACCAGATACAGCACTCCCGTGGTTGCTCCCGACACCACGATGCTGGGAAGCATCGGCAGCCGCTCTACTGCCGCATAGAGAAAGAGCAGCAGCGCGAAGACCGAGAAGGCGAAGCCGGCGAAGGGCAGGGCGGCGACCGCGGCGACGAGGGCGCCGAGAACTACCAGCGGCTTTCGGATCGCCTCACCGGGGAGTCCATGCTTCGCGGCAAAAAGCTGAATAACGACGGCGGCGGCCAGTGCGAAAAGCAGCACGCCATAGATGAGCGGAAGGAACCCGGAGTCCGGCGCAAATCCCTGCCAGAGGGGCATGGTCGCACCCCTGGCGATCCACAACACCGCGAGCGCCGCAAAAACAAGGGCGAGCACGAGCTCGCCCCTGTTGACGCTAAGACGCATCTACTTGCCGAGCAGGTCCCGGTACAGCTTCTCCTGGCGCGCGAGGAACTCGTTGAACTGCTTTCCCGGGATCGACGCCGCTTGCGCGACGTTGTCCGAGTAGTACTTCTTCATTGCCGCAGAGTCGTTGACCTTGGTCATCACTCCTTCCCAGTAGGCCCGCGCTGCGTCCGGCGCGTCCTTCGGGATGGCGATGCCGCGCCACATCTGAAAGTTCGGCGTCTTGATGCCCTGCTCCTGGAATGTCGGGACGTCCTTCAGGCCGGGGAAGCGCGTGTCGCGCACCACGCCGAGGGCGCGCACCTTGCCCGCCTGCAGCTGCCCCATGAACTCGAGCGGGTTGCCCATCGAGGCCTGCACGTGCCCGCCGAGGAGCGCGGTGAGCGCCTCGCCGCCGCTGTTGAAGCTTACCGTGTTGTACTCCACGCCGGTCGCCTTGGAGAGCACCGTGATCGCCATCACGTCGGTCGTGCCGCCGGTCGAGAAGGCGACGCTCTTCGCCGGTTTGGATTTCGCGTCCTTCACGAAGTCGGAGGCGCTCTTCCATGGCGCGTCGGCGCGCACAAAGAGCAGGAAGTCGTCGAGCATCATGTTCATTACCGGCGTCACCTCGGTCAACGTCTTCGCCTGCGGGTTGAGGAGCGGCGTGATCTGGGTGCTGCCGTTGATCAGGATCAGCGTATGCGGGTCGGCCTTGCGGCTCGCCGCCACGTAGCCGATGCCCGCGGCGCCGCCGCCCCCGGGCTTGTTCACGATCGCGATCGGCACCGGCACCAGCTTCTCGTCCACGATCACTTTGTGAATGACGCGCGCCATGAGGTCGGCGCCGCCGCCGAGCCCGAAGGGCACTACGAACTCCACATCCTTGTTGGGCTTCCAGCCCTGCGCCAGGGCGGCGCACGGAATTACCGCAAGCAACAGGAATCTTGCGAAAAAGCGCATTCGTCTCCTCCTCGAGAAAAAGCCTTCTTGCCGTGCGCACTATACTCGCGCCCATGGGCATGCTGGTAGAGGGCGTGTGGAAGGACATTCCGCGCGACACCAAATCGACCGGCGGGGCGTTCGTCAGGCCGGAAAGCGCGTTCCGCGACCGGGTGCTCGAGCCGCAAGCCCGCCGCTACCGCTTGTACGTCGCGAAGAGCTGCCCCTGGGCGCACCGCACGCTGATCGTGCGCGCGATGAAGGGGCTGGAGAAGGCCATCCCGGTGTTCTACGCCGCCCCGTATATGGCCGAGAACGGCTGGGAGTTCTCCGACGGCGAAATACAGTACCTGCACCAGCTTTATTCCCGCGCAAAGCCGGGCTACACGGGACGTGTCACGGTGCCCGTGCTATGGGACGAAGAAGAGCGGCGCATCGTCAATAACGAATCCTCCGAGATCATCCGCATGCTGAACTGCGACTTCGACGCGTTCGCGCGCCGCAAGCTCGCCGATCTCTATCCAGAAAAACTAAGAAGGGAAATCGATTGGCTCAACGAACGCATCTACCGCACGGTCAACAACGGGGTCTACCGCGCGGGGTTCGCCACCGCGCAGGACAAGTACGAGAAAGCGGTGACGCAGCTCTTCGGCACGCTCGACTGGCTGGAAAAGCGCATGAAACGGCGAAAGTGGCTCTGCGGCAGCTCTTTCACCGAGGCCGACGTGCGGCTTTTCACCACGCTCGTGCGCTTCGACGCGGTCTACTACTCGCATTTCAAGTGCAACCTGCGGCGCCTTGTCGACTACCCGAACCTGTGGCGCTACACGCGCCGCGTGTACGCGCTGCCGGGAGTGAAGTCAACAACCAGCTTGAAAGAAATAAAAGACCATTACTACCGCAGCATGAAGCAGATCAACCCGACCCAGATCGTGCCCAAAGGGCCGCTGCTCGATTTTCGGCTGCATTAGCCGTACTTTTTTCTTCCGCAGTCCTGGCAACCAGCGACCCGCTGGACGGCGTGCTCGCGCCGGGCGAAGCCGGTGTGGGCTTCACATGGACGTTCGCGCCCACGTCCCCGTACCGCGGCTACGACCGCGACTCCGATCTCATGCCGCAGTTCAGGTACGACAGCCGCTACTTCTACCTGCAGTCGGATCGGATCGGCCTGAAGCTGGAGAGCCCGCAGGCGCGTTACGAGCTTTTCCTGCGCCGGCGCCTGGAGGGCTTCGCCAGCGACCACGTGCCCGAGAGCATGGTCGGCATGGAAAAGCGCTCATTGGGCTCGGATCTCGGCGTCGCGCTGCGCTACCGCCTCGGCGCCGGTGTCCTGTACGGCGAAGCCATGCAAAACGTGAGCGATGAATCGGAAGGAACGGAGATTCGCCTTGGCTACCGCTACGAGCGCTGGTGGAGCGGGCGGCTGCGCTGGCGGCCGTACGTCACGCTCGCCTGGCGCGATGCGGACCTTAACAACTACTACTACGGTGTGCGCCCGGAGGAGGCGACGGCGGAGCGGGCCGCGTACCAGCCAGGATCCGGAATGAACCTGGAGCTCGGCGTGCTTGCCGCCTACCGCCTCGCCGAGCGTTGGCAGATCCTCGCCGGCGCGGGAGTTACGCGCTGGTCGAGCGGCGTGGCGGACAGCCCGGTCGTGGACGACGGCACTCAGCCGCACTTCATGCTGGGGCTCATGTACGGTTTCACGCCCGAGCACGCGAGCGAGCTTGAGCGCCGGCCGCTCATCATGAAGCTCGGCTATGGCCAGTCGAGCGACTGCGACCTGATGCCCATTCTCACGCTCCAGTGCACGACCGTGAACACGCAGGACGAGACCAGCATCGTGGTGCTCGACGTCGGCCAGGTGCTGGTGCGCCGCCTGAACGGCTGGCCGCTCGACATCGCCGGCTTCATCGGCTTCGTGAAGCACCTGGAGCGCGGGCTGCAGCCCGACTCCTGGCAGGTGAACGGCTATTTCAAGCCCTACTACTCGCCCGGTCCCTGGTTCGACGACCGGCTTCGGATCCGCCTGGGCTTCGGCGCCGGCATCTCCTACGCAAGCCGGGTTCCGTTCAGCGAGCAGCGCGACATGGACCGGCGCGGCCGCGATACCTCCAAGTTGCTGCTTTATCTCGACCCGACCATCGATCTGGGCGTCGGCAATCTTTTCGGCGTGCGCGAGCTGCGCGAGACCTTCGTCGGCTTGGGCGTGTCGCATCGCTCAGGCATCTTCGGCTCGGCGCGGCTCTTCAACAGCGTGGACGGCGGCTCGAACTACATCTACACCTATGTCGAAACGCACTTCTAGCGTGCTTTGGGCGGCGCTCGCGCTCGTCTGGCTGGCGGCGCTCGCGGTGCGGCCGCTGTACAAGCCGGACGAAGCGCGCTACGGGGAAATCCCGCGCGAGATGGTGGCGAGCGGCGACTGGCTGACCCCGCGCCTGAACGGCTTCAAGTACTTCGAGAAGCCGCCGCTGCAGTACTGGATGACCGCCTTGGCCTTCAAGGTCTTCGGCGTGAACGACTGGTCCGCGCGCCTGTGGGCCGGGCTCGCCGCTCTTGCGGGGGTAGGCGTGGTCTTCGGGGCCGCGGACCGCCTGTTTTCCCCGCCTGCGGGAGCTTACGCCGCCGCGATTGTCGCCTCGTGCCCGCTCTATTTGCTCCTCGGCCAGGTCAATACCCTCGACATGGGCGTCACCTTGTTCCTCTCGGCCGCAGCGTTTGCATTCGCGCTCGCGCAGCGTCCCGGCGCAACCGTCGGCGAGCGGCTTCATTGGATGCTGGCATTCTGGGCGGCGTGCGCAGCCGCGGTGCTGACCAAGGGGCTGATCGGCATCGTGCTGCCGCTAGGCACGATCGCGCTGTACACGATCGGGCGCCGGGACTGGGGGCTGCTGCGGCGCCTCGAGCTTGCGCGCGGTGGCCTTCTCTTTCTCGTGCTCGCGGCGCCCTGGTTCGTTGCCGTGTCGCTCGCTAACCCCGAGTTCGCTTACTTCTTCTTCGTGCAGGAGCACTGGCTGCGGTTCACCACGCACATTCATCACCACCAGCGGCCGCCTTGGTTCTTCCTCCCGGTGCTCGCGCTCGGAGTGTGGCCGTGGCTGCTCGCGCTCGTCGCTGGATGGGCTGCGGCCCTGCGCCCGCCGGCAACCAGGGAGTTCTCGCCGGCCTTCTTTCTCGGCCTGTGGATCGTCGTTGTATTCGGCTTCTTTTCGGCGTCCGGCTCCAAGTTGCCCCCGTATATCCTGCCGCTCGTCCCGGCGCTCGCCGTGCTCGGCGGCGCCTTCCTGAGCGAGAAACCGCGCCGCAGGCTGCTTTTTGCGCAAGGTCTCTTCGCAGCGGGGGTCGCCGTGGCGATCGGCGGCGTCGCCTGGTACGTCGGAACGCTGCCCGACGATGCGTATTACGGCCTCGGTTCTGGCTACAGTCCCTGGCTCGCTGCCGCCGCCGCGATAGCGCTCGCCGGCGCCGCCGCGGGCGCCGTGCTCGCCTGGCGTGCACGCGTGCGCGCTGCCGTGGCCAGCCTCGCGATCGGCGCGGCGGCGGCGTTGATGATCGGCATGGCCGGTCACGTCGTGCTCGCGCCCGCGTACAGCGCCGCGCCGCTGATCGCTTCCCTACCGCGACCGCCATCGGCGCAGGCGGCGGTCTTCACGGTGGACGCGTACGATCACTCCATTCCGTGGTCGCTCGGTCGCACGGTGACGATGGTGCGCTACAAGGACGAGCTAGAGCGGGCCACGGTGTGGGAGCCCGACAAATTCATCCCGGACGCGGCGGCCTTCGCCCGCGCCTGGACCTCCGAGCGCGAGGCCTATGCGTTCTTCGCGGTGCGCGATTTCGACCGGCTGCGCCGAGAGCTCGACGTACCGATGACCGTCGTGGCGCGCGGCCCGCGCTACGTGATCGTGAGGAAGCCATGACCCTGCTCAGCTTTTCGCTCATCCTCGCCGGCGTGCTGCTCAACGCCGGCGCCCAGTTGCTGCTCAAGGCGGGCACCAATGCCATGCCGCTCGGCATCGGGCTCGCGATCGAGCCGCACATCCTCGGCGGCCTGGCCTGCTACGTGGTAAGCGTTTTGATCTGGATCATAGCCCTTTCGCGGGTGCCGGTTAGCATCGCCTACCCCATGCTCTCGATCGGTTACGTCGTCAACGCGATCGCCGCGTGGCAATGGCTCGGAGAGGACCTCACGCCGCTGCGCATGTGCGGCATCGGCGTCATCGTAGTCGGCGTGTTCATGGTCGCGCGCTCGTGACGCCTTACCTGCCGTTCGCACGCCCCGAGATCGACGAGCAGACGATCGCCGCTGTGGGCGACGTGCTGCGTTCAGGATGGATCACCTCGGGGCCGCAAGTACTGCGTTTTGAGCAGGCGCTGTCCGCCCGGTTCGGCGGCCGCCCCGTGCGCGCGTTCACTTCCGCGACGGCGGCGCTCGAAGTGGCGCTCGACCTCGCCGGGGTCGGGCCGGGCGACGAGGTGGTGGTGCCGGCGATGACCTTCGTCGCGAGCGCGAACGTGGTGCTGCGCGCCGGCGCCCGGGCGGTGCTGGTCGACGTCGATCTCGACAGCCGCAACACCGACGCCGCGCGCATCGAGGCGGCGCTCACGCCGCGTACGCGGGCGATCATGCCGGTGCATTTCGCGGGGCTGCCGGTCGATCTCGCGCCCGTGTACGCGCTCGCGAAGCGGCGCGGCCTGCGCGTGATCGAGGACGCGGCCCACGCCATGGGCGCGGCCTACGGCGAGCGCGCCATCGGCGCGCAGGGCGATCTCGTCGCGTTCAGCTTCCATCCGAACAAGAACATCACCAGCATCGAGGGCGGGGCGCTGTCGTTCGCCGATCCGGCGGAAGTGGAGCGCGCCGAGCGGCTGCGTTTCCACGGCATCCGCAAGCTCGCGGGCGCCGAGATCGAGGTGGAAGAGCCGGGCGGCAAGTTCAACCTGCCCGACGTCTGCGCCACCATCGGCCTTGCGCAGCTCGCGCACCTAGAGCGTTTCAACGCGCGGCGGCGCGAGCTGGCGCGCCGCTATTTCGAGCACTTGCGCGGACTCGAGCACGTGCGGCTGCCTGCGGCCGACCGGCCGGGGCACTCCTGGCACCTGTTTGCGCCGCTGGTGGACTTCCAGAAAGCGGGCACTACCCGAGGCGCGTTCATCGAGGCGATGCACGCGCGCGGCATCGGCGTGGGCGTGCATTACCCGGCGTTGCACCTCTTCGCCGCGTACCGCCGCCTCGGCTACCGCCCGGGCGATTTCCCGAATGCCGAGATGATCGGCGCGCGGACTGTGACGCTGCCGCTTTTCACTCGCATGAGCGATGCCGACCTCCATAAGGTTTGTAGTGCCATGACGGATATACTCCGGGAGGAGTCCAATGGACGCGCCTGAAATCTCGATCGTCATCCCGGTCTTCAACGAGGAAGCGGGCCTGCCGGCGCTGTTCGAACGCCTTTATCCCGCGCTCGACGCCTTGGGGCGCAGCTACGAGCTGATCCTGGTCGACGACGGCAGCCGCGACGGCTCGGTCAAGCTGCTGCGCGAGCAGTTCGGCCGACGCTCCGACGTCACCCGCGTGGTGCTGTTCGCGGCAAACTTTGGGCAGCACATGGCGATCCTCGCCGGCTTCCGGCACGCGCTCGGCGAGACCGTGGTAACGCTGGACGCGGACCTGCAAAACCCGCCCGAGGAGATCCCCAAGCTCCTCGCGAAGATCGCAGAAGGCTTCGACTACGTCGGCAGCTACCGCACCGAGCGCCAGGACAGCGCATTCCGCCGCATTGCCTCTGCCGCCATGAACCGGCTGCGCGAGAACCTGACCCGCATCCGCATGACTGACCAGGGCTGCATGTTGCGCGCGTACGCGCGCAACGTAATCGACGCCATCAACGAGTCGTCGGAGGCAAACACCTTCGTGCCCGCGCTCGCCTATATCTACGCGCGCCACCCGACCGAGGTCGAAGTGCGCCACGAGGGGCGCGCGGCCGGCAGCTCGCACTACCCGCTCGCCAGGCTGGTGAAGCTCAACTTCGACCTGATCACCGGATTCTCGGTGAAGCCGCTGCAGATGTTCGCGGCGATCGGCATGCTGGTCGCGGTCGGCTCGATCACGCTGTACACCGTCGTGCTCGTCTACCAGATGACCACCGCCGGGCCCGTCGGAGCCGTGGAGCACGTCTGGGACCGCGACATCCTCGAGTTTTTCCTGATGGGCCTTACGCTTTTCGGCATCGGGTTCACCGGCGAGTACATCGGCCGGATCTACGAGCAGGTGCGGGGCCGTCCGCGCTACCTGGTGCGCGCCGTCCTCGAAGCGAAGCCGGGCGCGGAGCGGTGGCAGCCAAGGCATTCGTCTTCGCGTATCACGACGTAGGCGTACGCTGCCTGCGCGCGCTGCTCGAGGGCGGCGTGCGGGTGCCGCTGGTCGTCACGCACCGCGACGATCCCGCCGAGCGCGTCTGGTTCGCGAGTGTCGCCGCGTTCGCCCGCGGCGCCGGCCTCGAGGTCGTGGAGGACCCGGCGGCGGACGAGCTTGCGCGCAGGGTCGGCGCCACTGCCCCGGACTTCATCTTCTCCTTCTACTACCGCCGCATGCTGCCGCTTGACTTGCTTGCGCAGGCACGGCGCGGGGCGTTCAACATGCACGGATCGCTCCTGCCGAAGTATCGCGGCCGCTCGCCGGTCAACTGGGCGGTTCTCAGGGGCGAGACCGAGACCGGCGCCACGCTGCACGAAATGGTCGCCAAGCCCGATGCCGGCCGCATCGTCGACCAGGAGCGCGTGCCGATCGGCCCGGACGATCTCGCGGTCGAGGTCATGCGCAAGGTGAGCGACGCCGCCGAGCGTGTCATGAGACGCAGCCTGCCGGTCCTGCTCGACGGCAGCGCGCACCTCAAGCCCCAGGACCTTTCGCGCGGCAGCTATTTCGGCGGCCGCCGGCCCGAGGACGGCCGCATCGACTGGTCGAAGAGCGCGCGCGAGATCCATAACCTGGTGCGCGCCGTGGCGCCGCCATATCCGGGAGCTTTCGCGGACGGCATGAAGATCCATCGCACGAAGCTCGAGCCGCAGCGCCGAGCGCCCCCCGGGCGCCTCGGTCCCTACCGCGAGGACGGCGAATGGTTCGCCGCGTGCGGCGATGGTGGAGTGCTGCGTCTTCTCGAGGTCGACCTCCTTTCATGAAGCGCTTGCTGATCCTCGGCGTCAACGGCTTCATCGGACACCACCTGTCCAAGCGCGTGCTCGCGTCCACGGACTGGGAAATCTACGGCATGGACATGCAGGCCGACCGCGTCCAGGATCTGCTCAGCGAGCCGCGCTTCCGCTTCTTCGAGGGCGACATCACGATCAACAAGGAGTGGATCGAGTACCACATCCGCAAGTGCGATACCGTGTTGCCGCTCGTGGCGATCGCCACGCCGGCAACCTATGTCAAGGACCCGCTGCGCGTGTTCGAGCTCGACTTCGAGGCGAACCTGCCGCTGGTGCGCGCCTGCGTGCACCACCGCAAGCGCCTGGTGTTCCCGTCGACCTCCGAGGTGTACGGGATGTCGCCCGACCGGGAGTTCGACCCGGAAACCTCGCCGCTGGTCTACGGCCCGATCAACAAGCACCGCTGGATCTACGCCTGCTCCAAGCAGCTGATGGACCGCGTCATCTGGGCCTACGGCGACGCATCGGGGCTGGACTTCACGCTGTTCCGGCCGTTCAACTGGATCGGCGCGGGCCTCGATTCGCTCGCCACCGCGAAAGAAGGCAGCTCGCGCGTCGTCACCCAGTTCCTCGGCCACATCGCGCGCGGCGAGCGCATCCAGTTGGTCGATGGCGGCCGGCAGAAGCGAGCCTTTACCTATATCGATGACGGCATCAGCGCGCTCATGGCTATCATCGAGAATCCGCGCGGCGTCGCCACGGGAAAGATCTATAACATCGGCAATCCGCGCAACAACATATCGGTGCGCAAGCTTGCCGAGATGATGCTCGAGATCGCGCTCGAGTATCCCGAGTATCAGAAAGCCGCGCGCCGGGTGCGCCTGCGCCAAACGACGGCCGAGCGTTACTACGGCACAGGCTATCAGGACATGCGCAACCGCGTGCCGAAGATCCAAGCCACCCAGCGCGACCTGGGCTGGCGTCCGCGTGTCGGCATGCGCGATGCGCTGCGCCGCATCTTCGAGTCCTACCGCACCCAGATCGCCGAAGCCCGCCGCCTGGTTGGATGAAGCTCGCGCTGAAGATCGACGTCGACACGCTGCGCGGCACGGTCGAGGGTGTGCCGCGTCTGGCGCGCCTGCTCGAGCGCCACGGCGCGGGCGCGAGTTTTTTTTACAGCCTCGGACCCGACCACACGGGCCGAGCGCTGCGGCGGGTCTTCCGCCCGGGATTCTTCTCCAAAGTGAGACGCACCTCGGTGCTGCGGCATTACGGCCTGCGCACGCTGCTCTACGGCACGCTGCTGCCCGGCCCCGACATCGGCATACGCTGCGCCGCGACGCTGCGCGCAGTGCGCGACATGGGGTTCGAGGCCGGCGTGCACTGCTGGGACCACGTGCGCTGGCAGGACGGTATCGAGCGGGCCGACGCCGGCTGGACCGAGCGCGAAATGCGCCGGGGGTGCGAGCGCTTCGCGGCGGTGTTCGGGACCCAGCCCAGAGCCTGGGCGGCAGCGGGCTGGCAGACCAATCGCCACGCGGCGAGGGTTGAGGAGCTCGCTTTCGATTACGCGTCCGATACCCGCGGCCGCTGCGCCTTCCGCCCGCTGTGGGACGGGGCTGCGATCGGCTGCGCGCAACTTCCGACCACGCTGCCGACGCTCGACGAGCTCGTCGGGCGCGATGGCTTGGACGAGGGCAACGTCGCGGTACACCTCCTCGCGCTGACGGCCGAGCCGCGCCAGCACGTCTTCACTGCGCACGCCGAGCTCGAGGGCGGCGCCTTCCTCGGTGCGTTCGAGGGGCTGCTCTCGGGCTGGAAGGCGCAGGGCTACGAGCTGGTGTCGCTGCGCGCTTTGTTCGCCTCGCTCGATCCGGCGCGGCTGCCGCAGCACGACGTGGTATACGGCGAGATTGCGGGCCGCTCGGGCAGGCTCGCGCTCCAGGCATGACGCCGCGCGCGCTCTGGCTGGCGCTTGCCATGTTCACCGCTGGCGCGCACGCCGAGCTCCCGGCGCGCATGCAGATCACCTACGAGGTGCAGCGCAACGGCCGGGCGATGGCCGAGATCAGCGCCGCGCTCGAATACGCGAACGGCCGCTACTCTCTGACCGAGCAGTGGCACGGGCGGGGCATGTATGCGCTGCTCGGCAAGGCGGCGCGCACCAGCTCCGGAACCGTCGCCGGCAGCCTTCTGCGTCCCATCGAATTCTCCGACGAGCGCAGCGGTCGCGACACCGCGCGCGCCTGGTTCGACTGGGGCGCAAAGACGCTGACCATGCGCTACAAAGGCAAGACAAAGCGCGAGCCCATACCGCCGAACGCGCAGGACCGCATTTCGTTCGTGCTGGCGCTGGCCCTCGCTCCGACCGGCACCAAGGCGATGGATTTTCACCTGGTCGACGGGAAGGGCGTGTCGCACCACGTGTACGACTTCGGCGCTCGCGAGCGCGTGGCGACGCCAGCGGGCGAGTTCGAGGCCCTCAAGGTCGAGCGCGTGACGGAGGACCGGCGTCTGGAAATCTGGCTCGCCACCGCCCTCGGCAACATGCCGGTGCGCGTGCTGGTGGCGGACAGCGACGGGTCGCGCTACGACCAAGTGGCGACCCGCGTCTCTGCGCGTTGAATCCCCAGCCTATCCCTGCGACGAATATCCGCCGTCGACCGGGATGGCAGTCCCGGTGACGAAGTCGGACGCCTTGCTGCAGAGGAAGACCGCGATCCCCGAAAGGTCCTCGGGCTGGCCCCAGCGGCCGGCGGGCGTGCGGGCGAGCACGCGTTCGTGCAGCCCCTTGATGTCGGCGCGCGCACGGCGCGTGAGCGCGGTGTCGATCCAGCCCGGCAGCACGGCGTTCACCTGGATGTTGTCCTTCGCCCAGGCGCAGGCGAGCGCGCGCGTGAGCTGCACGATGCCGCCCTTGCTCGCGCCGTAGGGCGCGACGAACGAAGCGCCGAAGATCGACATCATCGAGCCGATGTTCACAATCTTGCCGCCGCCCGCGCGCTTCATGTGCGGGTAGGCAGCTTGCGAGGCGACGAAAGCGCTCGTCAGGTTGGTATCGAGGATGAGCTTCCACTCCTCGACGCTGTACTCCTCGGGCGGCTTGCGGATATTGGTGCCGGCGTTGTTGATGAGGATGTCGAGCCGCCCGAGCCGGCTGGCGGCTTCCTCGACCATGGCCTGGCACGCTTTCTCATCCTTCAGGTCAGCCTCGACTGCAATTGCGTCAGAGAAGCTCTTGAGGGCTTCGGTGTTCTTGGACTTGTCGCGTCCGGCAATGGCCACGCGAGCGCCGGCCTGCGCCAGACCCTTGGCCATGCCTAAACCGATGCCGCCATTCCCGCCGGTGACGAGCGCGGTTTTTCCTTTGAGGTCGAACAGGTCCATCGCGGCATTATGTAATACTTGACAAAAGCAAGTATCTGGCCGGAGCATGCGCCATGATCGTGCGGCTGTGGAGAGGCATGGCGGCCGACCGGCCCAACGCCGACGCATATCTGCGCCATCTCGGTGCGAACGTGTTGCCTGCGCTCGCGAAGATCGACGGGTATCGTGACGTGCGCGTGCTGCGGCGCGAGGCGCACGGCGGTGTGGAATTCCTGCTGATGACTTTCTGGGATTCGATGGCGGCCATCCGCGGATTTGCCGGCGCGGATCCCGAGCGCGCCGTGGTGGAGCCCGAAGCGCGCGCGGTCCTCGCCGAATACGACAACTTTGTCCGGCACTACGAGGTCGAGCGATGAATCGCGTAGACGCAGTGCGCCGCTTCAACCGTTTCTACACGCGCCGCATCGGCGTGCTGCGGCCGGGTTACCTCGGCAGCCCATTTCCGCTGCCGCTGGCGCGCGTGCTCTACGAGCTTGGCCAGCGCGGCGAATGCACCGCGAGCGAGCTCGGCGGGGATCTTGACCTCGATCTGGGCTATCTCAGCCGTCTCCTGCAGAGCTTGCGTCGCCAGGGGCTAGTTCAAGGCCAGGCGTCGAAGCAGGACGGGCGGCGCGTTCATCTTTCGCTGACCACGAAGGGTCGCCGTGCCTACCAGAGCCTGGACGCCCGCTCGCGCGAGGAGGTCGCTGGGATGCTGGGCAAGCTCGCCGCGCCCGAGCAAGTGCGGCTTGTGGGTGCATTGGAAACCGTGGAGGGAGTACTAGAACGCAAACCGGCCGAAGTAACGCTCCGCGGCCACCGCTCGGGCGACATGGGATGGGTAGTGCAGGCGCACGGGCGGCTCTACTACGCGGAGTACGGCTGGGACGAACGCTTCGAATCCCTTGTCGCCGGAATAGCAAAAGATTTCTTGGACAACCTCGATCCGTCCCGCGAGCGCTGCTGGATCGCCGAGATGGCCGGCGAGCCGGTCGGCTCGGTCTTCGTCGTCAAGCAGTCCCGGGCGGTCGCGAAGCTGAGATTGCTGATCGTGGAGCCGAAAGCCCGCGGCCGCGGGCTCGGCAAGCGGCTCGTGGAGGAGTGCATCGCCTTCGCGCGTGGCAAAGGTTACCGCAAGCTGGTGCTGTGGACGCAGTCCAACCTCGCGGCGGCGCGGGCGATTTATGCCAAAAGCGGATTCAAACGGGTAAAGCGGCGGCCGCACCGGGAGTTCGGAGTTAGACTGGTCGGAGAGTACTGGGAGCTCAAGTTATGAAAGCCGCCACCGCAATCGAGCCGCTCACCTTGAACCGATTCCTAGCGGAGCTGCGGCGTACCCGAAGCGAATCCAAGGACGAGCGGGAGATGCTGTCGCGTGTGCGCCGCCTGGCGCCGCAGTTTGCCTTGGCCGAAGGCTGGGTGCAGCGCAAGTACTACGAGGCCGATCCCGACCAGGGTTTCGGCGTACACGTGCTGCACGAGGAACCCGACCACACGCTCGCGGTGTTTGCGGTGAGTTGGCTGCCTTCCCGCGGCACGCCGCCCCACGACCATGGCACCTGGGCGGTCATCGTCGGCGTGGACGGCGCGGAGAAGAATGTCTTCTGGGAGCGCGCCGACGACCGCACGCGCCCCGGCTACGCGGAGTTGCGCAGGATCGGCGAGAAACTCGCCGACCGCGGCGACGTGGTCGCGATGCCGGCCGGGGCGATCCACAGTGTGGTTAACGAGTCGAAGCAAGTCACGCTCTCGCTCCACGTGTACGGCAAGCACGTCAACCACACCGAGCGCTCGCAGTTCGATCCGGCGCGGCGCACCGAGAGCACGTTCAAAGTGAAGCTGGCTTAGCGGGCGCGGCTAGGCTGGGCTCGACTGCCGCGGCGGAGCGCGCCACCCGGTTTCGTCCGTCCTGCTTTGCCTGGTAGAGCGCACGGTCCGCGCGCTCGGCGAGCGCATCCAGCGTCCGGCCGTCCTCGGGATAGCAGGCGATGCCGATACTGACGGTCGCGGTGACGTGATGGCCGTCGATGGCGAGCGGGCGCGACGCGATGGTGTTGCGGATGCGCTCGGCGACATCCAGGGCCCCTTTCGACGGCGTCTCGGGCAGCAGCACGATGAACTCGTCCCCGCCGTAGCGCGCCGGCACGTCGCTAGCGCGCAGCTCGGCTTGCACCGCGTTCGCCAGCTGGCGCAGCAGCTGGTTGCCGGCCTCGTGGCCGTGCGCGTCGTTCACGTGCTTGAGATTGTCGGAGTCGATCATCAGCAGGCTCGCCGGCCGGCCGTAACGCGTCGCCTGCCCGAAGAGGCGGTTCGCGGCGATGGCGAAGCCACGGGTATTGAAGAGCCCGGTGAGATCGTCGGTTTCCGAGAGAAGCTTGGCGTGCTGCAGGCCGTAGCGGATGTCGGCCGAAAACATGGTCGTGATGTAGGCGACGAGCAGCACGGGCGCGAGCTGTGCGGCGAACCCGGCGACGAAGCGCAGCCACATCATGTCGAGGATCGATTCGCTACCGAGAAAGAGGTAGCAAGCGGCGACAAGCGCGACGTTGGCGAGCGTGGCAAGCTTGCCGAGCGTGAGCGCCGAGGTGATCACCGGCAGGAGATATAGGTTGACGAGCGGGCTCTCCAGCCGCTCGGTATACCAGAGTACCCAGGTGATGAAGCTGATCATGCCGAGCGCCTCGACGGAGATCTTCCAGCGCGTCTCGCGCTTGTAGAAGTTCGCGTAGCGAAAGCTCATCACCATCGCGGCGTAGAAGAAGAGCCCCGCCGCCACGGCGGCTTCCGACTCCGCATCGGCATCGGGCCGCTCGCCGCCGAACACGAGGTAAAGCAGCACCAGGATGAGGAGGAGCCAATGGATCTCGGCTACGGTGCGCGAGATCCCCCGCAGCTCTTCCTGCTCGATCGATACCAAGCTTCGCTTGCGTTCTTGTTCTGGCACCGCTTTCGCCCCTGACCCCGCGTGTATTATGCGGCCGCATGGAGTTCTCCGCCAAAGGCCTGCGCGTGCTGGTGACCGCCGGGGCGGCCGGGATCGGCCGCGTCATGGCGCGCACCTTCGTAGAGCACGGGGCGCGCGTGCACATTTGCGACATCGACGAAAAAGCGCTCGCCGGCACGAAGAAGCAGCTGCCCACCGTCACGCAGACCGTGGCCGACGTGGCGAAGCTCGAGGACGTCGAGCGGCTGTTCAAGGACGTGGAAAAGTCGCTGCGCGGCCTAGACGTCCTGGTCAATAACGCCGGCATCGCCGGACCCACGGCCAAGGTCGAGGACATCAAGCCCGAGGACTGGGACCGCTGCATCGCGGTGGATCTGAACGGCATGTTCTACTGCACACGCAAGGCCATGCCCCTCATCAAGGAGGCGGGCGGCGGCAGCATCATCAACCTGTCCTCGGCGGCGGGCCGGCTCGCCTTCCCCATGCGCACGCCCTATTCGGCGGCGAAGTGGGCGATCGTCGGCTTCACGGAGAGCCTCGCCGCCGAAGCCGGCCCCGACAGGGTGCGCGTCAACTGCATCCAGCCCGGCATCGTCGAGGGCGAGCGCATCGACCGGGTGATCGCGGCCAAGGCCAAGGCGCTCGGCGTGGCGGAGGAGCAAGTGCGGACGAAGATGGTCGAAGGCGTGAGCATGAAGACCACCGTAACAGCGCAGGACATCGCCAACGTCGCGCTGTTCCTCGCCACCGCGCCCGGGAAGCACATCTCCGGCCAGGCACTCTCGGTCTGCGGCGGGACCCGCTACCTGGTGTGAATTCGGGGTCAGGGTCGCAACTCGTTTTTACGTACGGGAAAACCTAATTGTGACCCTGACCCTGAATTAGGTTTACTAGAATCAGCAGCTTCGGAGGAAGAAATGGCCGCAGCGCAGGGCAAGGTCATCATTACTTGTGCAGTGACCGGCTCGATCCACACGCCGAGCATGTCGCCGTACTTGCCGGTGACGCCGGAGGAAATAGCCCAGGCATCGATCGAGGCCGCCAAGGCGGGCGCAGCGATCGTGCACCTGCACGCGCGCGACCCGAAGGACGGCAGCCCGACGCAGGACCCGGAGCTCTTCCGCCAGTTCGCCACGAAGATCAAGGCGGCGAGCGACGTGGTGCTCAACCTCACCACCGGCGGCGCGGCCACGATGACGATCGAGGAGCGCCTGCAGCCCGCGCTGCAGCTCAAGCCCGAGGTCGCCTCGCTCAACATGGGCTCGATGAACTTCGGCCTTTACGAGATGCTCGCGCGCTACAGGGAGCTCAAGCATCCGTGGGAGCGGCCTTATCTTGCCGGATCGGATGACCGCATCTTCAAGAACACCTTCAAGGACATCGCCTACATCCTGCAAAGCTGCGCCGAGAACGAGACGCGTTTTGAAGTCGAGTGCTATGACATCGGCCATCTCTACACCGCGGCGCACTTTCTCGACCGGCGGCTCCTCAAGCCGCCGCTTTTCATCCAGTCGGTCTTCGGCATCCGCGGCGGCATCGGCCCGCATCCCGAAGACGTGCTGCACATGAAGCGCACCGCGGACCGCCTGTTCGGCGATGCCTACCACTGGTCGGTGCTCGGCGCCGGCCGCAACCAGATGTTCATCGCGGCGATGTCTGCGGTCATGGGCGGCAACGTACGGGTCGGCCTCGAGGACAGCCTGTGGCTCGGCCGCGGCCAGCTCGCCAAATCAAACGCCGAGCAGGTCGCCAAGGCGAAGCGCCTGCTCGAGGAGCTCGGCCTCGCGGTGGCGACGCCGAACGAGGCGCGCGAGATGCTGAAGCTCAAAGGAGGGCGCAATGTCGGCTTTTAGAATTTTCCTGGTAGTCCTTTTCGCACTCGTTTCCTTCAATTCCAACTCACAAACCTGGCCGACCAAGCCGGTGAAGTTCATCGTGCCCTATCCGCCGGGTGGCACGGTGGATCCGCTGGCGCGCATGGTGGGCGCGAAGCTCACCGAGCCGCTCGGCCAGGCTTTCGTGGTCGAAAACCGCGCCGGCGCAGGCGGGCTGGTTGGGACCGGCGTCGCAGCGAAGGCCGCGCCCGACGGCTACACCTTCCTCTTCGTGTTCGACAACCACGCGGTCAACCCGGCGCTCGTGGCGAACGTGCCGTTCGATACGCTCAAGGACTTCGCGCCGGTGATGCTGGTCGGCACCGCGCCGTACGCTATCGTCGCGCACCCGTCGCGGCCCTACCAGAGCTTCGCCGACGTGGTGAAAGCGTCCAAGACCAAGCCGAACTCGGTGAGCGTCGGCTCGATCGGAAACGGTACGCTCGGGCATCTCACGCTCGCGCTCGCGCAGCAGGTGGGCGGCTTCCAGGTGACTCACATTCCGTATAAGGGCGGCGGCCCGATGACGCAGGATCTCCTCGGCGGGCAGGTGGACCTCGGCATCGGCTCGGCGGCGCTGCTCACGCCGCACGTGCGCAGCGGGAAGGTGCGCGCCGTCGCGACTACCGGCGATAAGCGTGCGGCGAGCCTTCCCGACGTGCCCACGCTGGTGGAGCAGGGGATTCCCGGCGTCACCGCGCACGCTTGGTGGGGCGTGCTCGCGCCCGCCGGCACGCCGAAGCCTGTCCTCGACAAATTCCATGCCGAGCTAAAGAAGGCGCTCAACCTTCCCGACGTGCGCAAGACGCTTACCGAGAACCTCGGCATGGAGCTCATCGTGAGCTCTCCCGAAGAGCTGCAGAAGTGGATCGTTGCGGAGATGCAGCGCTGGGGCAAGGTCGTGAAGGACAACAACATCCGCGCCGACTGAGCTCGTTGCGTCTTTCGTATCTCCCGCCGCTGATGGTCTATGCGGCGTACGGCGTCTCCGGGCTGACGGGCATCGTCGGCACGTTCTTCGTCAAAGACTACCTCGACGTCTCGCCCGCGTTCCTCGCGGCGCTCGCGTTCTGGGCCGGCATCCCGTGGGCGCTGAAGATGCCGGTCGGCCACGTAGTCGATCTCATCTGGCGCTGGAAGGCGGCGCTCGTCTGGCTCGGCGCCTCCATGATCGCGGCAAGCCTCCTCATCATGATCGGTCTTATCAGCTACGCCGAGGCGATGCGAGCAATGATGAGCCTGGTGCACTGGTACGTGCTTGCCGCGCTCCTCGCGCCGACCGGCTATATGATCCAAGACGCGGTCGCCGACGCGATGACGGTCGAGGCGGTGCCGCGTGCGGACGACGCGGGCAAGGCCTACGACGCGCAAACCTTGAAGAGCATGCACACCACCATGCAGACGCTCGGGCGCGTGGCGGTGATCGGCGGGCTCGCGCTCGTCGCAGCGGCGAATATCTACATCTTCGCCGGAACCGAGGATCTGCCGAAAGATCGCAAAGCCGAGCTTTATGCCAACGTCTACACCGCGGCGCTCATCATTCCGGTGATTTCGGTTCTCGGCGTCGTCCTGCACCGTTTCCTGAAGCACGAGCGCGACGTGCTGGAGAAGACGCGGCCGAACTGGGCCGTGCTCGGCGGCAGTCTGGTTTTCGTGGCGATCACGTTCGCGATCGGTTTCGGCGGCTTGCCTTACGCACAAGAGCTCGTGTTCCTCGGCTCGCTCGGCATCATCCTGTTCCTGCTCTGGCGCCTCGCGCGCGAGCTCGCGCCGGAGCCTCGCCAGTTGCTGGTCGCGACCGCGCTCGTCCTCTTTGTCTACCGCAGCATGCCGCTCACGGGCGAGGGATCCACCTGGTGGATGATCGATGTGCTGAAGTTCAACGAGGGCTTCCTTGCGCAGCTCTCGCTCGTCACCTACACGCTCACCCTGGTCGGCATGTTTGTGCTGCGCCGCTTCATGGCCGAGAACTCGATCGGCACCATCGTAGTGGTGCTATCCGTCGCGGGCGCGATCCTCTCGACGCCGATCATCGGCATGTACTACGGGCTGCACGATTGGACCGCGGCGCACACCGGCGGCGTGGTCGACGCCCGCTTCATCGCGCTCATCAACACTGCGCTCGAGTCGCCGCTCGGGCAGATCGCGATGATCCCAATGCTCGCCTGGATCGCCAACTCCGCGCCGGCGCATCTCAAGGCCACCTACTTCGCGGTCATGGCGTCGTTCTCGAACCTCGCGCTCGCCGCCTCCCAGCTCGGCACCGTCTACCTCAACGAGGTATTCGTCGTAAAGCGCGGTGACTACAGCGAGCTGGGCCACCTCATGATCGCGGCCACGCTGATTGGCCTCGCCCTGCCGCTCGTCACCGCGGCCGGCGTGCGGCTGCTCGGCCTGCGCACCGCTTGAAAGAATGACATGAACCTCCATGTCGCGACCCGGACGGATGTAGGGACGCTTCTTGTTGTCGAGCTAGGCCTCGTTGCCGTTGCCATTATCATCAAGGGCGTGGCAAACCGCCTGCAGGTCGCGCGTTGAACCGGCGCCGGCTCCTTCAATCCCTCGCCGCGGTGCTCGGTGCGCGCGCTTGGGCGGCGCGCGCGTGGACGGACACGCCGCCCCGCGCGTCGATCGTCCCGGGCGGCGTCGCGAGAATCCGGCTCGGCGCATCCGAGACCGCGCCGCGTGTACGCCTGGCGGACCAACGCGTGCTGGTGATGCGCGAAGGCGACGAATGGATCGCAGTCGTCGGCCTCGCATTGAACTCAAGACCCGGCTCGAAAGTGCAGCTGCAGGCCGAGCACGCCGGCGGCAGGCACGAGCGCCTCGAGCTCGAGGTCGTGCCCAAGGCGTACGGCTCTCAGTACCTCAAGGTTCCGCCGGGCCAGGTGGACCTCTCCGCAGAGGACCTCGCGCGCTACACGCGCGAGCGCGCGCATCTCGATACCGTACTGCGCACGTTCACCGAGTCGGCGCCGGCCAGCCTCGCGATGCTGCAGCCGACGCGCGGCCGGAACGCAGCCGCCTTCGGCTTGCAGCGCTATTTCAACGACCAGCTGCGCAGCAGCCACAGCGGGCTGGATATCGCCGCGCCCATGGGCACGCCGGTCCTCGCCGCGAGCGCGGGTCGCGTCATCGAGATCGGGGACTACTTCTTCAACGGCCGCACCGTCGTCCTCGACCACGGTCAGGGGCTGCTTTCGCTCTACGCTCATCTGCAATCGATCGAAGTCTCCGCGCTGGAAATCGTCGAAGCCGGGCGTGTCATCGGCACGGTAGGCGCGAGCGGCCGCGCGACCGGACCGCACCTGCATTTCTCGGTGTATCTCAACTCGGTCGCGGTCGATCCGACGCTCTTTCTGCTCGACGCTCCGAAGTAGGCGCCTCGTGTACTGTTCGCGGTAACCATGCTGATCCGCGGCAACGGAGGAAACGCAACTGGATCGCCAAGGGAGTGCCCGCCATGAAACGCTTTGCCACAGCCGTGCTTCTCGCTTTCACGAACATCGCGGCGGCGCAGGTCCAGTACGAGGGCCCTGATCGCGAAAGCGTCCTGGCCGAGGGCGCGAAGAAGGAAGGCGAGGTCATGCTCTACACCTCGCTAGTGCCCGAAGACTTGACCGCCCTCGGCGCGGTGTTCGAGAAGAAATACGGCGTGAAGCTCAAGACCTGGCGAGCCAACTCGGAGAAGGTGCTGCAGCGCGCCGTCACCGAGGCGCGCGCCGGGCGCCACGAGGCCGACATCGTCGAGACGAACGGCCCCCAGCTCGAAGCGCTCTACCGCGAAAAAGGTCTGCAGCCGCTCTCGTCTCCGCACGTCAAGAACTTGATGCGGCAGGCCGTGCAGACGCACCGCCATTGGGTCGGTACGCGCATCAACATGTTCGTGCAGTCGTACAACACCAACCTGGTAAAGAAGGAAGAGCTGCCGAAGACTTACCAGGACCTCGCGCACCCGCGCTGGAAGGGGCGCCTGGGCATCGAGGCCGAGGACGAGGACTGGTTCGCGATGATCATCAAGGCGCTCGGCGAGGACACCGGCCTGCGCACCTTCCGCGAGATCCAGCGCGTGAACGGCTTTTCGGTGCGCAAGGGGCATACACTGCTTGCCGGGCTGGTGGCTTCCGGCGAGATTCCATTCGCGCTCACAACCTACAGTCACGGCGCCGAGAAGATGAAGCAAAGGGGCGCACCCGTGGAATGGTTCGCGATCGCGCCCGCGATCGGCCGCGCCAACGGCATCGGCGTAGTTAGCAAGCCGCCGCATCCGCACGCCGCGGCGCTCTTCGTCGATTTTCTGCTCTCGCCCGAAGGACAGCAGATCCTGCAGAAGGGCGGCTACGTGCCCGCCAACCTGCGCGTGGCGGACCCGGCGCAGAAATTGACGCTCCAGTTCGTCGACCCCGCAGTGATCCTCGATGAGCACGACAAGTGGAAGAAGCTCTGGCAGGAGATCGTGCTCGGAAGCGCGCGGTGAGCGCGCAGCACATCTGCCTCTTGCTTTTCGACTTCCTGGTCGGTCACGTCGCCAAGGACCGAGCGCGCTACGCCCCGGTGCTGGCGAATGCGGCTAGGCTCCTCGCGACGGCGCGTGCGCGCGGCGCCATGGTGGCGCATGCCAAAGCGGACCATCGCGCCGACCGCGCGACCCACGCTCCTCTCCTCACCGACGAAGAGAACAGGCCGCCGCTTATCACCGGCGGCACGCCCGAGGCCGAAATCGTGCCCGAGCTCGCGCCGCTTCCCGGCGAGTACGTGGTGCCCAAGCACCGCTGGAGCGCCTTCTTCGGCACCTATCTCGACCACGCGCTGCGTACGCGCGGCGTACACACCATTGTGCTCTGCGGCGGCTCGACCGAGATCGGCATCGCTTCCACCGCCTACGCCGCGCGTGACCTCGGCTACAACCTCGTGATTGTGTCGGATGCCTGCACCTCGCCGAAGCTCGATCTGCATGCGCAGTTGATGCGCGAAGCCTTCCCGCGCCTCGCGCGCGTGCGCAACACTGCCGAAGCTCTAGAGCTCCTGACTTGATACGATTAGGCATGCTTCAACTTCGACCGAACTGTGAATGCTGTAACCGTGATCTGCCGCCCGCGTCCGCCGACGCGTTCATCTGCTCCTTCGAGTGCACGTTCTGCCGCGCGTGCAGGGACGGCGTGCTCGGCGGCAAGTGCCCGAATTGCGGCGGCGAGCTCGTGCAGCGCCCGCGCCGGCCGGCGGCGAAGCTCGCCAAGTACCCGGCGTCGACGGAGCGTATCTACAAGCCGCAAGGGTGCCGCACGAGCTGAATCTGCAGCAGGTCGACGTCGCGTTTTCTTCTGGCGAGCTGCTGGAGGCCGGAAAGCGCGTCACCTTCCAGGTGCACGAGCTTGGCCGATTGTTCATCACCTCCGGCGCCATAGCCGCGGCGGACCCTTTCGTGCTTCCGAATACGACGCCGTACCTGCAGGCCGTTCCGAACGGCCGGCATCCGGTCTGCGTGGCGGTAGCGCGCTTCGACAGCGGTGACGAGCGAGTCGCCTTCGCGCGGGCTCGGTTTACGGATTCGACGGCCACTGGCTGGAAGATGGCGCTTGCAGCCGGCCAGGACGCGGCGAGCTTAGGGCCGGACCACTACTTCGGATACGGCGTCGATTCGGGCACCGGATGCTTCATGGACCCGGTCGCGGGCCGGCTGCTCTCGCAACTCATGGACGCGGATAGCAGCTACTACGACGCGGTCGATGAGGAAATGCAGAAGACCTATCGGCCGACATGGTCGTGGCTCGATTGGCGTCCTTCCAAGGGTGCCGAAGAGAACATCATCTGCTTCTCTTCGGGGTGGGGCGATGGCTCGTATGCCTCCTTCTTCGGCTTCGACGCCGACGGACGAGTGAGCGCGCTCGTCACCGATTTCGCGGTGCTGTACGGTGAAGAAGCTGCACCGCGTTCGAAAGTCCCGTGGTGGCGGTTCTGGAAGCAGTCGTGAGGCGGCGCCTTGTCCTTGCGCTGCTTGTCGCGCCGTGCATCGGAGCTGCACAGCCGGCGTCGACCGGAAAGCGCATCGGATTTCTCACCCCAATGACGCCTGACCAGGCCGCCGGGTTAGTCGAAGGCTTCCGTCAGGGGCTGCGGGAGCATGGCTACGTCGAGGGGAAAAACATCGCGATCGAATACCGGTTCGCGGAGGGAAAGTTCGACCAGCTGCCGGCTCTTGCCGCCCAGCTAGTAGGGCTGCGGGTCGACGTCCTGGTCGCAGTCGTGACGCAGGCATCCATCGCCGCGAGAGATGCGACATCCACGATACCCATCGTCATGGTGGGCGTTTCGGACCCTATCGGATCGAAGCTCGTCGCCACGCTCGCGCGCCCGGGAGGCAACGTCACGGGCAATTCTGCCCTGACGGGAGTAACGGCCGGCAAATCGCTCGAGCTTCTGAAGGAAGTCGCTCCGAACGCGCGCCGCGTCGGCGTGCTGTGGAATCCCGCCAACCGGGTGTTCCAGGCGCAGCTCCTGCGGGAAACCGAGGCGGCGGCCGGTTCTCTGAATCTGGACCTGGTGATGTTCGAAGCAGATTCGCCGGAGGGCGTTGACCGAGCTCTTGCTGCGATGACCAAGGCGCGTCTGGGCGCACTAAACGTTCTGGCGGATCCGATGCTGACCTCGCAGGCCAGCCGAATTGCCCGTTCGGCGGCGGCGGCTGGCCTCCCCTCGGTCGGCTGGCAGGCAACTTATGCAGAGGCGGGCGGCTTAATCGCGTACGGGCCCAGCGTGCTCGAGCTGCACCGCGACGCGGCGGCGTACGTAGCCAAGATACTGGCCGGCGCAAAGCCTGCCGATCTCACCGTCGAGCAACCCACGAAGTTCGATCTGGTCATCAATCTCGACACGGCGAAGCAACTGGGCGTCACGATGCCACCGTCGCTGCTGCTCCGAGCGACCCGCATCATCGGCCAGTAGATTCCTAGCTCGCTTCCTTGCGCTTCATCGCGACGTACTCGTCGGCGCCCACCTGCTCATGCAGCTGCGGGTAGCGAGAGATCGCGGCGTACCAGTTGCGCAGGCGCCCGTCGAGGCGCTCGTCGGCCGGCGCCGCGAGCGAGTCGGTCGGCCTCGATCGCGAACTAACTGAGGCGCCGCAGCGCTTGACGTTGACCTGCAGCACGAGGATGTCACACCAGTGCTCGAGACGCGCGAGTGCTTTTCCGACGACGCCGAACGGCTGCTCGATCACCGCGTAGATCTCGCCCTTATGAACGCTGCCGGAAACGCTCGATGCCACGTGCTTGCACGGGCGCACAAAGCAAGACAGCGCACAACAGTGCGGACAGCCAGTGGAGCATCCTGCCGAGAGAGCAAGAAACGCGCCCCGCGTGCGCTCCGCGGCGCAAGCGCTGGCTATACTCATGCAGAGCACACCCTAGAACATCAGCAAGTGGAGGAAGGGAGAGCCATGGCATTCCGCACCGAGAAGGACTTCCTGGGAGAGAAGCAGGTCCCGGCCGACGCGTATTACGGCGTGCAGACGCTGCGCGGCAAGGAGAACTTCCACATCACCGGCATGCCGATGTCGGCGGAGCCGAACTTCGTCAGGGCCTTCGGCTACGTGAAGAAGGCCGCGGCGATGGCGAACCGCGACCTCGGCGCCTTCGACCGCAGGATCGCCGAAGCGATTATCAAGGCTTGCGACCGCCTGATCGCCGGCGAGATGCTCGACCAGTTCATCACCGATTTCATCCAGGGCGGCGCCGGTACCTCGACCAATATGAACGCGAACGAGGTGATCGCCAACCTCGCGCTCGAGTCGCTCGGGCACAAGAAAGGCGAATATCAGTACGTGAGCCCCAACGACCACGTCAACTTCGGGCAGTCGACGAACGACGTCTACCCGACCGCGTTCCGTCTCGGGCTCATCCTGCGGCTCGAGAGTTACATGGAGGCGCTGCGCCGGCTGCAGCAGGCGTTCTTCGCCAAGGCGTGCGAGTTCGACAAGGTCCTGAAGATGGGCCGCACCCACCTGCAGGACGCGGTGCCGATGTCGCTCGGCGCCGAGTTCCACGGCTGGGGCACGACCATCGGCGAGGAGGTGCAGCGCATCGAAGAGGTGCAGAAGCTGCTGCACGAGATCAACCTCGGCGCCACCGCGATCGGCACCTCGGTCACCGCCGCGCCCGGCTATCCCGAGCTCGCCACACGCCAGCTCTCCGAGATCACCGGCCGCAAGTTCATCCTGGCGAGTGACCTGGTTGAGGCGACCTCGGACACCGGCGCCTACGTGCTGCTGTCCGGGGTGCTGAAGCGCACCTCCGCCAAGCTCACCAAGATCTGCAACGACATCCGCCTGCTCGCCTCCGGGCCGCGTTGCGGCCTGAACGAGATCAACCTGCCCGAGAAGCAGCCCGGCTCTTCGATCATGCCAGGCAAGGTGAACCCGGTGATTCCGGAAGTCGTGAACCAGACTGGGTTCCTGGTGATCGGGTTCGACCTCACGGTGACGCTCGCCGCCTCCGCCGGCCAGCTGCAGCTCAACGTGATGGAGCCGGTGATCACCTTCGCGCTGTTCTCTTCCATCACTACCATGCAGCGCGCGGTCGAGAGCCTGCGCGCCAACTGCGTGGAGGGCATCACCGCCAACGCCGAGCGCACGCGCGACATGGTGCTCAACTCGCTCGGCATCGTCACCGTGCTCAAGCCCTCGCTCGGCTACAAGCTGTGCGCCGAGATCGCGCACGAGGGCTATGTCACCGGCAAGTCGCTGCACGACATTGTGGTGAAGGAGCGCAAGCTCCTCACCCAGCAGAAATGGGATGAAGTTTTCTCGTTCGAGAACCTGATCAACCCGACGTTCGAGCAATGACCCTGGCGATCGCCTTCCAGTTCGCCGTGGTGCTCGCGGCCATCTGGATGGGCGCGCGCTATAGCGGCATCGGCCTCGGCCTGTGGGGCGCGGTCGGGCTGGCCGTGCTGGTGGTCGCGTTCGGCGTCAACCCGACCTCGCCGCCAATTGATGTCATGCTCATCATCCTCGCGGTGATCATGGCCGCCTCGGTGATGGACGCGGCCGGCGGCATCGACTTCCTGGTGCGCGTGGCCGAACGCATCATCCGCGCCAACCCCAAGTACGTGACGATCGTCGCGCCGCTCACCACCTGGAGCTTCACCTTCGTCGCCGGCACCGGGCACATCGTCTACCCGCTGCTGCCGGTGATCTACGAGACCGCGCACCAGAGCGGCATCCGGCCGGAGCGGCCGATGGCGGTGGCGACCATCGCCTCGCAGCAGGCGATTACGGCGAGCCCGGTGGCGGCGGCGACCGCCGCCATGATCGGCCTGTTCTCCGAGAAGGGGCTTGCGCAGTGGGGCCTGCCGCAGATCCTGATGATCTGCGTGCCAGCGACGCTCACCGGCGTGCTCGCCGCGGCGATCGTCTCGATGTTCGTCGGCAAGGACCTGGAGGACGATCCCGAGTACCAGGCGCGCTTGAAAGCCGGCGCCATCCCGGCACCGAAGCCCGCCGGGCAGCGTCCGCCGCTCGCGCCGGCGGCGAAAATTTCCGCATGGATCTTCCTCGCCGGCGTGGCGCTCGTCGTCGTCTTCGGTTTCTTCCCCGAGCTGCGCCGGCTGCCCGGCGCGAAGAGCCCGCTCGCCATGCCGCTGGTCATCGAGATTGTCATGCTGTCGGTCGCGGCGGTGATGCTGCTTCTCACCGGCGTGAAGGTGGATGATGTGCCGAAGACGCCGACGCTGCGCGCCGGCGTGGTGGCGGTGATCGGCATCTTCGGCCTGGCGTGGCTGGGCGACAGCTTCATCGCCGCCAACCAGAACGTCATCGTTCCGGCGATCGGCAACATGACCCAGGCGGCGCCGTGGACCTTCGCCATCGGTCTTTTCTTCGCCTCGGTGCTGCTCTATAGCCAAGCGGCGACCACGCGCGCGCTCATGCCGCTCGGCGTGGCTCTTGGCATCCCGCCGCAGTTCCTGATCGCCTCGTTTCCATCGGTGAACGGCTACTTCTTCATTCCGACCTACGGCTCGCTCATCGCCGCAATCAACTTCGATCTGTCCGGCACGACGCGCATTGGCCGGTATGTGCTCAACCATTCCTTCATGATCCCGGGGCTGGTCGCCACGTGCGGCGCGGTCGCGACGGGACTGCTTCTCGCGAGGACGATCTACTGACCATGGGCTCGAAGCTAACTACCTGGATCTTCGTCGCCGCGCTCGCCGGCATCGCCGCCGGCTGGGCCGGGCACACGTTCTCTCCCGACGCGGCCGCCGCAGCCTCGGTCGCCGGCTACTTCTCGATCCTCTCGGACATCTTCCTGCGCCTCATCAAGATGATCGTCGCGCCGCTGGTGTTCGCCACCGTGGTCTCGGGCATCGCCGGCGTCGGCGACGCCAAGGCGGTCGGCCGCATCGGCGGCAAGGCGATCCTGTGGTTCATCACCGCCTCGCTCGGCTCGCTGCTGCTCGGCATGGTGTTCGCGAACACCTTCGCGCCCGGCCGCGACCTCGGCCTGCCGCTGCCCGAGAAGGACGCCGCCACCAACCTGAAGACCGGCGGCCTCAACCTGCGCGAGTTCCTCACGCACGTCTTTCCGCGCAGCTTCTTCGAGGCGATGGCGACGAACGAGATCCTGCAGATCCTCGTGTTCTCCTGCTTCTTCGGCTTCGCGCTATCCGCGATGACAAGCGAGCCGGCACGCACGGTGAAGGCGTTCGTCGACGAGCTGGTGCCGGTGATGCTCAAGGTCACCGACTACGTGATGTGGGCTGCGCCGGCCGGCGTGTTCGGCGCGATCGCCGCGGCGATCACGGTGCAGGGGCTGGGCGTGCTGCTGACCTACGGCAAGTTCGTCGGCTCGTTCTACCTCGCGCTCGTCACGCTCTGGGCGGCGGTGATCGCGGTCGGCTTCGTCTTCCTCGGCCCGCTGGTGCTGCGGCTGCTCAGCTACGTGAAAGAGCCGCTGCTGGTGGCGTTCGCCACCGCGAGCAGCGAGGCCGCATACCCGAAGCTGATGGAGCAGCTGAGGCGCTTCGGTGTGAACGAGCGCGTGACCTCGTTCGTGCTGCCGCTCGGCTACTCCTTCAACCTCGACGGGTCGATGCTCTACCAGGCGTTTGCGGCGCTGTTCATCGCGCAGGCCTACGGCATCGAGCTGTCGCTCGCGCAGCAGGTCACGCTCCTCCTCGTCATGATGGTGAGCAGCAAGGGCGTGGCGGGCGTGCCGCGCGCCTCGCTCGTGGTGGTCGCGGCGGTGTTGCCGACCTTCGGCCTGCCGGAGGCCGGGCTGCTGCTCATCATGGGGATCGACCAACTCCTCGACATGGGGCGCACCGCGACCAATGTCATCGGCAACAGCATCGCCACCACGGTGGTCGCGAAGTGGGAGGGCGCGATCGGCCCGCCGCCGAAGGACGAGGCGGACCTCCGACCCATCACCGCGAAGGCCTGAGCCGGTGAACCTGCGCGCGCGTTGGTGGCGGGCAGCGGGCCTCGGCGTTGCGCTCGCTCTAGGGCTGCCTTGCGCCGTCGCCCAGGATCCCGATGAGCCGCAAGCGCGCGCGCTTACCGGGGTGCTCAAGCGCATCAAAGAAGCGCGCGTGGTGCGCATCGGCTACCGCACCGAGGCTGTGCCGTTCTCGTTCACGGGACGCGACGGCGAACCGCATGGCTACTCGATCGACCTGTGCGAGGCCATCATCGAGCACATCTCCGAAGCGGTCGGGGGCCTGCGCCTGCGTACAGAGTACCGGCGAGTGACCCCCGCCGACCGCATCGACCAGGTGGCCGACGGCCGCGTCGACCTCGAATGCGGCTCGACCACGAATACCGCCGAGCGCGCGAAGCGGGTGGCCTTTTCGCCAGTGATCTTCATCACCGGCACCCGGCTACTCGTGAAGCGCGGGAGCCCGGTGCGTTCGGCGCGCGACCTCGCCGGCCGCACCGTGGTCGCGGTGCGCGGCACGACGAACGAGGAGGCGATGCGGCGCCTTGCGCCGCGCACGGGGTTCAAGCTGGAAACGGCCGACGGCTACGCGCAGGCGCTCGAGCGGCTCGCCGACGGAGCCGCGGACGCGCTCGCCGCCGACGACATCCTCATCGCCGGCTACCTCGCCGAGAAAGGGCTGCGGCGTGAGTACGCCGCGGTCGGCGACCTGCTTTCGTTCGAGCCTTACGGCATCGTGTTCGCGCGCGGCGACGCGCCCCTCGCCGAGGTCGTGCACGAGACCTTCCGCGCCCTGGCGAGCTCGGGCGAGATCCGCACGATCTACAACAAGTGGTTCCTGAAGACCCTGCCTTCCGGCTACCGTCTCGGCGTGCCGATGGGGCCGCGACTCGAGCGCTCGTTCCAGGTGCTCGGCTTGCCGGCGGAGTAGGCATCCGCGTTCTTCGTCAGCCGTAAGGCGACTTAGTCGGCGCTCAGCGGCTCTTCCTGCATCAGCGCGATCTGCTCGCGCAGTTCCAGAATCCGGTCCTGCCAGTAGCGCTGGGTGTTGAACCACGGGAACGCCGCCGGAAAGGCGGGATCGCCCCAGCGGCGCGCGATCCACGCCGAGTAGTGAATGAGGCGCAGCGTGCGCAGCGCTTCGAGAAGATTCAATTCCTTCCGATCAAATTCCATGAATTGTTCGTAGCCCGACAATACCTTCTTCAGTTGAGCGGACATGGCGGCGCGATCGCCCGAGAGGAGCATCCACAGGTCCTGCATCGCCGGCCCCATGCGCGCGTCGTCGAGGTCGACGAAATGCGGCCCGTCATCCGTCCACAGGATGTTCCCCGGATGGCAGTCGCCGTGCAGGCGAATGCTGCTTATCTCTCCAGCACGGACGTAGCACTGCTCGACGCTCTGCAAAGCTTGTTCGGTCACGGCTTTCCAGGCGTCGAGAAGGTCCGCCGGAACGAAGTCGTGCTCGAGCAGGTAAGCGCGCGCATCATGGCCGAAGGTCTGCACGGTCAAACTTTCCCGGTGGGTGAAATTCTTCGTGGAGCCGACGGCGTGAATGCGACCCAGGAAGCGGCCGATCCATTCGAGGGTCTTCAAGTCGCCGAGCTCGGGCGTGCGGCCGCCGCGGCGCGGATAGACGGCATAGATGAAATTTTTGAACGTTCCTTTGGCAGACGGAGCAATCACCGGAATTTCGCGTTCCACAAGCTCCTTCGCGAAGGCGTGCTCCTCCTTGATCTGGGCCTCGGTCCAGCGCCCCGGGCGGTAGAACTTCGCCACCACGGGGGCCTCGTCCTCGAGCCAGACCTGGTAGACGCGGTTTTCGTAGCTCGACAGGGCGAGCAGCCGCCCGTCGGGGCGCAGCCCGAGCGCGGCGATCGCGTCGAGCACGACTTCCGGCGTAAGCGAGGCGTACGCATGCATTGGCGTATAGTAGTTGCATGTCCGAGCATGTCGTCGAGATCAAGGACCTGCATTTCTCGTTCGGCGACCTCGAAGTCCTGCGCGGGCTCAATCTCGACATCCGGCGCGGGCAGGTGGTCGCGATCCTCGGCGGCAGCGGCTCCGGCAAGTCCACGCTGCTGAAACTCATCGGCGCGCAGCTCTATCCGCAGCGCGGCACGGTAACGGTGGAAGGCAAGAATGTGCACCGCCTTTCTGCCGAGGACCTCTACAGGCTGCGGCTCGACATGGGGATGATGTTCCAGACCTCGGGCCTGTTCACCGACCTCACGGTGTACGAGAACATCGCATTCCCGCTGCGCGAGAATTTCGACCTGCCCGAGGACCTGGTGCGGCGGCTGGTGCTGATGAAGCTGCATGCGGTCGGCCTGCGCGGGGCGCGGACGATGATGCCGGCCGACCTCTCCGGCGGGATGACGCGCCGCGTGGCGCTCGCGCGCGCCATCGCCACCGACCCGAAGCTCATGATGTACGACGAGCCCTTCGCCGGGCTGGATCCGATTTCGCTCAACCAGATCGGGAACCTGATCCGCAGCCTGAACCAGGCGCTCGGACTGACTTCGATCGTCGTGACCTACGACGTGCAGGAGGCGCTGAAGGTCGCGCACTACGTTTACGTCATCGGCGACGGCACGATTGTCGGCAAGGGCACGCCGCGCGAGCTCTCGGCCTCCGAGGATCCGTATCTCAAGCAGTTTCTCAACGCGCTTCCGGATGGCCCGGTGCGTTTCCACTTCCCCGGGCCGCCACTCGAGGAGGACCTTCGCATCCATGGTTGAAGACAATCTCAGAAAGGCAGCCGGCGAGGCGATGAAGACCGGCGAGGACGTGACGCGCCGCTTTCGCGATCTCACTCTCAGCGCTCTTTCGAACCGCCGCTTCGACCGCGAGGGCATTCGCGAGGTGGTGCGCGCGATGACCGAGGGTATGGCGGCCGCGGCGCCGGCGAGCGGCGGCACCGTGCGCAAGGCGATGGGCCAGGCGTTCCGCGGCATGGACGAGGCGCTCACCAAGTCGGTCGAGGCGGGCGAAGAGGCGCTGCGCAAGATGGTGGCCACCGGCCGCAGCATCAGCGATAACGAGGTGAAGCAGGCGCTCGCCGGCCTGAAGAAGATCGAGGAGGACTTCCTCTCGACGGTGAGCCAGGTGGCCGAGACGGCAAACGAGCGTGCGCGACCGGAGCTGCGCGAGCTCGCGCGGCGCGCGGCGCGCGCCGGCACCGAGACCGGGCGCCAGGCGGCGAGCCTGATGGCCGACGTCACTTTCTCGGGAATCGAGCTCGCCGGCCACTTCAGCGCGCGCTTCGCGCAGATGGCGAGCGGCGTGCTCGCCGGAATGGCCGACGCGCTGGAGAAATCCGCAGCGGACAAGCAAAGCAAGCGACCGTAGCCGCCGATGCTGCGGCAAACCCTCGGCATCATGCGCGAGCTGCCGCGGCTGCACGAGATCGCGTCCGTTTTCATCCGCCACGGGCTGGGCGATTTCGTGCACCGCATCGGCATCGCCGGCGTGCTCGAGCGCGCCGGCGCCATCCTGCAGCGCAGCCCGGCCAACGACCCTGTCACGCTCGACCCGGCGCAGCGCATGCGCATGGCGCTCGAGGAGCTCGGCCCCACGTTCGTGAAGCTCGGCCAGGTCATGGCGACGCGCGTCGATCTATTCCCGCCGCGCTGGATCGCGGAATTCGAGAAGCTGCACGCCGACGTGAAGCCGGTGCCGTTCGAGGCGCTCGTTCCCGAGCTCACGCGCGCGCTCGGCGCGCCGCCGTCCGGGATATTCCGCGACATCGAGACGCAGGCGCACGGCGCCGCCTCGATCGCGCAGGTGCACCGCGCAAGGCTCAAGGACGGCACGCCGGTCATCCTCAAGGTGAGAAGGCCGGGCGTGCGCGAGACGATCGAGGCTGATTTGCGCCTGCTGCGGCGCGTCTCCGATCTGATCGAGTCCGAGATCCCCGAGGCGCGGCGCTACCACCCGGCCGAGATCGCCGAGCAGTTCGCGCGCTCGCTCGAGCGCGAGGCGGACTTCGTCACCGAAACGCGCAACATCGAGCGCTTCGCCAAGAACTTCGCCGGCGATCCGAACATCGTGATCCCGCGCATCTACCCCGAGTGGACGAGCGACGTGCTGCTCGTGCAGGAGCACGTCGAGGGCATCCCGGCTACGGATCTTCGCGCGGTCGAACAGGCGGGTCTGGATCGAAAGCTCCTCGCCGCGCGCGGCGTGGACGCGTTCCTCAAGATGATCCTGATCGACGGCTTCTTCCACGCCGACCCGCATCCCGGCAACGTCTTCTACCTGCCGGGGAACCGCATCGTGATCATCGACTTCGGGATGGTTGGACGCCTTTCACCGCAACGTCGCGGGCAGGTGATCGACCTTCTCGGCGGCCTCGCGCGCATGTCCGAGGAGCCGATGCTCGAGGTGCTGCTCGACTGGGCCGGCGACGCCTACGTCGACGAGGCCAAGCTCGCCGCCGACGTGAACGAAATGGTGTTCGACTACGAAGGCATGCCGCTCAAGGACATCCGCGTCGGCAACCTGATCCGTCAGTTCGCCGGCATCGTGCGCAGCCACTCGATCGTGCTGCCCTCGGACCTCTCGCTCATGTTCAAGGCGCTCATCACCCTCGAGGGCCTGGGGCGCCAGTACGACCCCGACTTCCACATCATCAACCACCTCACGCCGCTCGTGAAGAGCGCGCTCGCCGAGCGCTACCAGCCGGGCCAGATCGCGCAGCGTGGCCGCGCAGCGGTGAGCGAGTTCATGAGCGTAGTCGGTGGCGTGCCGCGCGACCTCGCGCGCCTGCTGCGCGAGGCGCGCCGCGGCAAGACCCGCGTCGACCTCGATCTCAAGCGCCTTGACAGCTTCGGCCAGCGGCTCGATCGCACCCTCGACCGCGTCACCGTCGGCATCATGACCGCTTCGCTCGTCATCGGCTCGGCGATCGTCATGACCGTGCACGAGGGACCGGCGGTCCTTGGCGTCCCAGTCCTACCCGCGATCGGTTTCCTCGGCTACGTCCTCGCTTTTCTCAATAGCCTCTGGATCTTTTACGGGATCTGGCGCTCCGGAAGAGAATAAAAGTGGCAAGCGCAATTCGGGGCCAGGGTCGAGACTCGTTTTTGCGTACGTAAAAACGAATTGCGACACTGACCCCGAACTATGGTTTACGCCTTGCTGCCATCCTTGGGGATGAACGTGAGCGCGACGCCGTTGTTGCACCAGCGCTGGTTGGTGGGCGGCGGGCCGTCGTCGAAGACGTGGCCGTGGTGTCCGCCGCAGCGCTTGCAGTGGTACTCGGTGCGCGGGTAGATCAGGTAGAAATCCTTCTTGATGTCGAATACGCCAGGGATGGTGGTGAAGAAGCTCGGCCAGCCGGTGCCGGACTCGTACTTCATTTCGGAAGTGAAGACCGGCAGCCCGCAGCCGGCGCAAGCGAAGATGCCGGGCCGCTTCTCATCGTTGAGCGGGCTCGTGCCTGCGCGCTCGGTGGCCTCCTCGCGCAGCACGCGGTAGGCAAGCTCGTTTGGCAGGCGCTTGCGCCACTCATCCTTCGAGAGCTTGAGCGGCTCGGTCGGCGAGGGGACGCTGACCCCGGCCGGAAGGAAGCTCTTCCAGTTGTTCTGCAGCGACTGGATATCTTTCATGTTCTTGGGTTGTGCATGAGCCCAGAGCGGCGCTGCGGCGAGGGCAAGTACGAAAGTGCGTCGGTCCATAGTCTCCTCATCGATGCGCCTTAGTCGGGACGATGGCCCAAACCTAACACACCCGGAATGGCTGCTACGATAGCCGCATCGCCGAGGAGGAGGGACCTATCGTGCTGAAGAAACTCGTTTTCGCCGCCCTGGCTGCGTTCTGCACCGGAGCGCTCGCCCAACCCTGGCCGTCCAGGCCGATCCACATCGTTGCGCCCTACGCCGCCGGCGGGGCAATGGACCTCACCTCGCGTTCGCTCGCTGCAGTGATGTCGGAAACCCTCGGCACACAGGTCGTCGTCGAGAACCGCACCGGCGCCGGCGGCCTGGTCGGCACCGACTACGTGGCGCGCGCGGCGCCCGACGGCTACACGCTGCTCATGTACGCGGATGCGAACGCCATCGCGCCCGCGATCTACAAGAAGCTCAACCACGACCCGGTCAAGGATTTCGCGCCGATCACCAACACGATCCTCGGCACGCACATCATCGTTGGCCATCCGTCGGTGCCGGCCAACGACCTCAAGGAGCTGATCGCGCTGGCGAAGAAGGGCGACTCGAAGCTTACGTTCGGATCGCCGGGTACCGGTACGCCGCAGCACCTCGCGGGCGAGCTCTTCAAGCAGCAGGCGGGAAAGCTTGACATTCCGCACGTGCCGTACCGCGGCGGCGGGCAGCTCATCGTCGATCTCGTCTCCGGGCAGGTGCCGCTCGGCCTGATCGGCTTGCCGCCCACGCTGCCGCACATCAAGGCCGGCAAGCTGAAAGTATTCGCGGTCACGGCGCGCACGCGCTCGCGCTCGCTGCCCGACGTCCCGACCGTGGAAGAGGCCGGCCTGCCGGGCTACGAGACGATCCAGTGGTTCGGCCCGGTGGCTCCCGCCGGCACGCCGAAGCCGGTGATCGACAAGCTCTTCCAGCACTTCGTGCAGGCGCTGAAGAATCCGGCGGTGGTCGAGCGCCTGACGAAGGCAGGGCTCGAGGTGTCGCCGAGCGCTTCGCCCGAGGCCTACGGCGAGTTCATCCGCGGAGAAGTGGCGCGCTGGCCGGCGATCGTCAAGGCGGCGGGAATCGAGCCGCAGTAAATGATGCCCGGAAAGCCGAATATCGTCTTCATCACGTCGGACCAGCAACGCGGCGACTGCTACGGCTTCGAAGGGCGCAAGGTCAAGACTCCGCACCTCGACCGCATGGCGCGCGCGGGCACGCGCTTCTCGGCGTGCATCACGCCCAACCTCGTGTGCCAGCCCGCGCGCGCCTCGATCCTGACCGGGCTTCTGCCGTACACGCACGGCGTTTCGGACAATGGCATCGACCTCGACCCGAAGATCGGCGAGGCGGGTTTCGCCGGCGCCTTTGCGCGCGCGGGCTACCGCACTGGCTACATCGGCAAGGCGCACTTCGCGACCTCGCATACGTTCAAGCCGACCGGCACGCCCGAGTGCCGCAACAGCGACCAGGATCCCGACTGGCACGGCCCCTACATGGGCTTCGAGCATGTCGAGCTCGTGGTCGAGGGCCACAATCACTGGCCGCCGATGAAGCCGCCGCGCGGCCAGCACTACGAGCGCTGGTTCCACAAGAATGGCCGCGGCGAGGAGCTGCAGCGGCTCTACGAGACGCAGCTGCCGCCGCTCTCCACAGCGATGCAGACGTTCCACTCCGGCCTGCCGGTGGCGTTTCACAATTCCACCTGGGTCGGCGACCGCACGATCGCCTTCATCGACGCGAATCGAAACGAGAGGTTCTGCCTGTGGACCTCCTTCCCGGACCCGCACCACCCCTTCGACGCACCCGAGCCGTGGAGCCGGCTGCATCACCCCGACGACGTTGACCTGCCGTCCGAGCGCAGCCTCGACCTCGAGCGCCGGCCGTGGTGGCATCGGCGAAGCCTCGAGGGCAAGCCGCATATCGTCGAGCACCTGCGCAAGATCCGAGAGGAATTCTCGCGCATCCCGGTGCACACCGACCGGCAGCTCCGCGAGCTGATCGCCAACTATTACGGAATGGTCTCGCTCATCGACCACAACGTCGGCAGAATCGTTCTGGAACTGGAACAGCTCGGCCTTCTTGAAAATACCTTGATCGTCTATTCGACCGACCACGGCGACTGGCTGGGCGACCACGGCCTGATCCTCAAGGGACCGATGGCGTACGAGGGATTGCTCAGGGTGGGACTCATTTTTCAGGGTCCCGGAATTCCGAAAGGCAAAGTCGTCGACGATCCGGTATCCACCGTGGACCTGCCGGCGACTTTCGCCGACTATGCCGGAATCTCTTTCGATGCGAAGCACAGCCGCAGTCTTCGCGCACTGATCGAAGGCGGGCAGACGCGCGAGTTCGCCTACAGCGAATGGGACCTGCGGCCCTCGCGCTCGGGCGTCGAGCTCGACCTGCGCACGGTGCGCACCCGGCGCCACAAGCTGACGATGGACCTGCGCTCCGGCGCCGGTGAGCTTTACGATCTCGCCAACGATCCGTACGAGATGGAAAACATCTTCGATACTTCGAAAATGAAGAGCGAGTTGTGGGACATGGTCCGCTCGCGGCCCGCGGACGCGATCCCCCGCCTTCCGCAGGTCGGCATGGCATGAAGATCACGCAAGTCCGGGCGCACGTGCTGCGCTCGGCGCTCGAGCAGCCGTTCGCTTTCTCCCAGGGCTGGGTGTCGAGCCGCGGCGCAACCCTCGTGGAAGTGCAGACCGACGAAGGCATCACCGGCTGGGGCGAGGCGCTTTGCCAGGGGCTGCAGCCGCCCGAGATCGCCGCGGCCGCGATCGAGCATGTCATGAAGGATCTCGTCGTCGGCGCCGATCCCCTGCAGCCCGAGGTCCTCTGGCACCGCATGTATCACCACACCCGCGATTACGGCCAGAAGGGCGCGCTCATCGGCGCCATCAGCGGCATCGACATCGCGCTCTGGGACATCGCCGGAAAAGCGCGCGGCGACCCGGTGGCCAAGCTCCTCGGCGGCATGTTCCGCGCCCGCGTCGAGGCGTATGCGACGGGGTTCTATCGCATCAAGGGTCAAGGAGAGGCCGCGCGCCTCGCGCAGGAAGCCGAAAGCCACATCGCGAAAGGCTTCCGAGCACTGAAGATCAAGCTCGGGTTCGGTATCGAAGACGATCTTGCCGTCATGAAAGAACTGCAATTTCTTTCCAGAAAGCATGAGGTGATGATTGACGTGAACCATGCCTATGGCGTCGCCGATGCGATCCGCCTCGGTCGGGAGCTGGAGGACATGGGCTGGCGGCTGCGCTGGTACGAGGAGCCGGTGGTGCAGGAGGACCTCGACGGCTACGCCGAGGTGCGCCGCGCGCTCGCGACGCCGATCGCGGGCGGGGAAAATGAGTACACGCTTTTCGGGTTCAAAGAGCTCCTTGCGAGAAGATCGATCGATGTCGCACAACCCGATCTCTGCATCGCGGGCGGCTTCACCGGGTGCCGGCATATCGTCGCGCTCGCGCACGCGCACGGAGTGCAGGTGAACCCGCACGTATGGGCGTCAGCGGTCGGCCAGGCGGCGTCTTTGCAGTGGATCGCCGCCATTCCTCCAGCGAACCATGCTTTGCTTTCGAAAGACATCCTGCTGGAGTTCGATACCTCCTTGCACCCGTTTCGCGAGCACCTGACCGACTCGCCGCTGCGGCAGCGCGAAGGCTGGGTCGAGATTCCGCAGAAGCCCGGCTTGGGGATCGAGGTTTCAAGGGACGTGATCCGACGCTTTTCCCCTGACAAGTGAAACCGGCAAACCTGCTGATCATCATGTCGGACGAGCACGATCCGCGTTGGATGGGCTGCTCGGGAGCCGCGCTTATGCACACGCCGAACCTCGACCGCCTCGCGGCGCGCGGCCTGCGCTTCACCGACGCCTACACCACCTGCCCCATCTGTGTGCCGGCGCGCGCCGCCTTCGCCGTCGGGAAATACATTCACCAGATCGGCTTCTGGGACAACGCCGATCCGTACGACGGCAGCGTGCCGAGCTGGCACCACCGCCTGCGTGGCCGCGGCCACCGCGTGGTCTCGGTCGGCAAGCTCCACTTCCGCTCGAGCGACGACGACAACGGCTTCTCCGAAGAGATCGTGCCGATGAACGTATTCGAAGGCAAAGGCGATCTCTACGGCCTCTTGCGCGGCGACGACATGCCGCCGCGCGCCGACGGCAAGAAACTCGCCGCGCTCGCGGGGCCGGGCGAGTCGGAGTACACCTGGTACGACCGCGAGGTCGCCTCGCGCACGCAAGTCTGGCTGCGCGAGGAGGCGCGGAAGCATCGCGAGCGGCCGTGGGTGCTCTTCGTGTCCTTCGTTGCGCCGCACTTCCCGCTCACCGCGCCGCCGCACTGGTATTACCGCTATCCCTTCGAGCGCATCCCGATGCCGAAGCTCTACCGGGAAAAGAACCTTCATCCGTACGTGCGCGACCAGGCCGAGAACACGGGCTACGATAAATACTTCGCCGACGATTCGGCGGTGAAGCGCGCCCGCGCGGGCTACCTCGGCCTGGTGAGCTCGCTGGATGAAAACGTCGGGCATATCCTCGAGACGCTCGAGGACCTCGAGCTCGATTCGAATACCAGGATCCTTTACACCTCGGATCACGGAGACAACCTCGGCGCGCGCGGGCTCTGGGGCAAGCAGGTTCTCTACGAGGAGGCCGCCAAGGTGCCAATGATCCTCGCCGGCCCCGACGTTCCCGTCGGCGTGCGCCGCGACCCGGTGAGTCACGTGGACGTCTATCCGACGGTCATGCATTGTGTGGGCGCGGACGCGCCCGAAGCTTCGGGGGTTTCCTTACTGAAGAAATCCACCCAACGGATCATTCTGTCGGAATACCACGCGTCTTCCTCGCGCGCCGGCGAGTACATGATCCGGCACGGGAAGTGGAAGTACGTGTACTTCGTACGCTATCCCGATCGGCCGCAGCTCTTCGACCTGGAGTCCGACCCCGAAGAGCTGCAGGATCTCGCAAGCGATCCCGCTTTGCGGGCGATGAAAGAAGACTGTCATTCCCGGCTGCTCTCTTTGCTGGACCCCGAAGAGGTCGACCGGCGCGCGAAGCGGCGGCAAGCCGAGCTTGTCGCCGCTCACGGCGGCCGGGAGGCGGTAATCCGGCGCGGGAGTTTCGCCTACTCGCCGCCCCCCGGCTTCAAGGCCGAGTTCGATCAGTAGTGCGTCACGGCGGAATGCACGATCGCCGCGCCGATCACCGCTCCGGCGAGGAAGGCGACCGGGTTCACGTGGTTGTGCTGCTCGACCACATAAACCGGGCGCGGCGCCGGACGGTAGTAGTAGTGATGTATGACCGGAGCGGGGCGATGCACCACGTAGTGCGGCTTATGGACTACCACCACGCGCTGCGGCTGGCCGTAGCCATGGCCATAAGCGTGACCGCGTCCGTTTCCATAGCCGCCGTCGGCGAGAGCCGGCGCCGAAACCGCGAGTGCGGCAGCAAGGACGGCAAGCTTCTTCAACATCTGGGGCCTCCTTTCAAGTTGAGTGCTACTGCATTTCACGCGCCCGGGCGTCCAAAGCAAACCGATAAAGTGCAACATGTGTAACAGCCTGTTACCTTGGCGACCTGCGAGGAGACCTATGTCACGACTCGTTCTTGTCCTGCTTGCCTGCCTGCTTGCTGCCGGCGCGCGGGCGCAGCCGTACCCTTCGAAGCCCATCACGATGATCGTGCCGTTCCCGCCGGGCGGGGTCGCCGACATCGTCGGCCGGCCGCTCGCCGCGCAGATGGAGAAGTCGCTCAAGCAGCCGGTCGTGGTCACGAACCGCACCGGCGCCGGCGGCGCGGTCGGCATGGCGGCGGTCGCGAAGAGTGCGCCCGACGGCTACACCCTCCTGATGGGGCTTTCCTCGATCTCGATCTTCCCGGTGTCCGACCGCATCATGGGCCGCACGCCGGCGTACGAGATGAAGGACTTCGCGCCGATCGCGCTGATCACGGCCGACCCGACCGTGCTCGTCGTAGGCGCGGACAGCCCGTGGAAAACGCTCCAGGAGTTCGTCGCGAGCGCGAAGGCCTATCCGGGGAAAATCAACTATTCATCCTCGGGCGTATACGGGACGCTACACGTCGCAATGGAGATCTTCGCCCACGCCGCGGGCATCCAGCTCTTCCACGTGCCCTACCAGGGTGGCGGGCCGGCCGTGACCGCGCTCCTCGGCGGACAGGTGCACGCGCTCGCATCGGGCCCGGCCGCGGCGATCGGCCAGATCAAGGCCGGCAAGATGCGCGCGCTCGCGAGCTGGAGCACCGAGCGTCTGCCTCTCCTGCCCGAGATTCCCACCTTCAAGGAGCTCGGTTACAACGCCGAGTTCTACATCTGGTCGGGCGTGTTCGCGCCCGCAGCGACGCCCTCGCCGGTGCTCGACCGGATTCGGATCGCGGTGCGCGAAGCGGCCACGTCAGCGGAGTTCAAGTCGGCGATGGAGAAGGTCTCCACCCCGGTCTCCTATCTCGACGCACCCGCGTTCCGCACCTATTGGGAGCGCGATGCCGCGCGCCTCAAGACCGCGCTGGAGAAAATCGGGAGAGTCGAGGAGAAGTAGCTACTCCCGGCGTTTCTTCTTGAGCCGCGCGAGTTTCTCGAGGAGCGCCCGCGGGCGGCGGTACTGGAGGAGCGCGCCCGCGCGTCGCTCGAACGGATCCCGGCGCGTCACCGCGGGAAGATGGCGGCCGTCGATGAGCTTGAAATGGCGGATCCGGTCGAGCTCCTCCGCGACGGACCAGGCGTGCTTCTCGCCGGTCACCCAGATCTCCGGATCGACGCGCCGCAGGTCGAAAGGCACCGAGTACTCGCGCAGCGTCTTGTGGTCGCGGCGATTGGTGTATTCGTGAAAATAGGACATCGCGAGCTCGCGCAGGCTGCCGTACACCGGGTCGCGCCAGCGCAGGCCGATGCCGTTGGTCTTCGAGATCGCACCCCAGCGCCCGTGCCGGCGGAAGAGCGCCACCACGTGGTCGAAGTCGCGCACCGCGCGCATGTCCATGAGAAGCGGCGGCTCGCCGTGCACCCAGAGCGCGCACGCCGCGAGCATCGCGCCCTCGATGCAATGCGCGGCGCGGCGGTGTAGCACGTAGCGCACCGGGCGGCAGGTGTCCCCGGCGAGCTCGAAGTTCTGCCTCAGGCTGTAGACGAAGCTCTGGATCTTTTGCGGCGTGTCGAGGCGCTCGAGCGCGGCGAACTCGGCGGCGGTGAGCCCAAGATCCTCCCGGCGGGCATAGCGCTTCTGCGGCATGGGGGATTCAAAATACAAAAAAAAAGCCTCCCGAGCCATCAGGATTCCTTCCATGGGGAGGGGGAGGAGGGGGGAACCCTGCTTTTACCGCTGGGAGGCTACGTCTCTTGACGTTGCAGCCAGTATGGGCGGGAAGGATTTCCGGGTTATTTCGCCGGGCCCCCCAATTGTTACAAAAGTAACGCGCCCTCCGGGTCGCGTAGCACCCGTACGCGCTCGCCCGGCTCGTAACGGCGTGGGCCTTCGTGCGTGACGGTTACCGCACTACCGTCCTTGAGTCGCACTTCGACCTGCCAGGCGACCTCGGGCACGAGCGGATCCTCGTAGTACTTCGGCGATTCCTCGTTCTCGGGCTCCGCGCGCTCGATGGCGACCACGCTAACCACGGTGCCGGGCAGGGTCGGTTCCTGTAGCTGGCAGCCGGCAAGAGCGAGGAGCGCGGCGAGCGCGATCGATCTCATAGCGGGTAGTAGTGGTCGTTGCTGTAGGTCTTCGGATAAGGCGAAGGGTTCTGCCCCTCTACGGCGCTCGCGCCGCCATAAGCAGCCTCTTGCAAATGCGCACAACCGGAAACCGCGATCGCTGCCAAAGCGAGAGTAAGAATTAGGCGTTTCATCTTCGTGTTCCCTTCAGTGAGAAGTGAGTCTCCTGCAGGGAACAGTTTCGCCGCCAGCGGTTGCGCGGCCGTTACGGCGCGAGCGGCTGCAATTACGCCTGCAATGCCGCAGGCGGCAGATGGCGGGAATAAATTTCCTAGCGAGCGAACGAAATGGCGGCGTCGCTCATCGCCTCGACCAGGGCTAGCCCGGGCCGGTGAAGCTTCAGACTCTGGCCGGGCCGCAGCACGACATCGCGCGGGCTCGCCTCCTCGGTGACCCACACCGAGCCGGCGTCCGCGGTGACCGTGCTACCCGCGCCACCCAGGATGCGCAAGAACTTGCCCCGTTGCAGGTCGATCTTCATCGAGGCTCCTTTCGATTTCGGCGGGTCCGTGCAGGATGGCAACCATCGCCTCCACGCCGAGCGGCACGCCGTCGTACGGGTCGCGTGTTGCTTCGGGACTGGGCGCGGATTGGAACATGGGATCAGGATGCGCGGTCTCTAAGGCACGCCGGTTTCCATTCCGGGCCGGAACGTTTCACCTGAAACGAATTCGGGGTCAGGGTCGAAATTCGGTTTTTGCGTACGCAAAAACGAATTTCGACCCTGACCCCGAATTCAAGCGGCGCGGCGCAGGATGCGAGCGAGCGCGGAGGCGATGTCGCGCGACTGCACCGGCTTCTTGAGGATCTCGGTGACCCCGGCGGCAAGCGCACGCTCGGAAAGCATCGGGCCGGTATAGCCGCTCACCAGCACGATCGGCAGGTCGGCGCGCCGCCGGCGCAGCGCTCGGGCGAGCTGGGTGCCTGAAAGGCCCGGCATCACCTCGTCGGCGATCACCGCGTCGATCTTGTTGCTCTCGAAGGCGGCGAGCGCAGCCTCGCCGTCGGAGCATCCCACGGGCTCATAGCCAAAACGCTTCAGCACTTCGGAGGTCACCGCGACGAGGGCTTCCTCGTCGTCGACCACGAGCACGCGCTCGCCGCGTCCGCGCGCGACCGGCGCTGCGGCGAGGTCCCCGGCCGCCGCCGGCGCCTCCACGCGCGGCAGATACATCACGAATCTCGAGCCGCGGTCCGGCGCGCTCGTCACATCGATGGCGCCGCCCGAATCGGTGACGATGCCATAGACGAGGGCGAGGCCGAGCCCGGTGCCCTTGCCGACCTCCTTGGTAGTGAAGAACGGCTCGAAAATGCGCGCGAGCGTCGCTTCGTCCATGCCGCTGCCGGTGTCGCTGACCGTGAGGCGCGCGTAGTTGCCCGCGTGCAGCGTGCTGTGGGCGAGCGTGCGGTCCGCCGTCAGGCTCTCGGTGTCGAGGACGATCTTGAGCACGCCGCCTTTCTCCATGGCATGGCAGGCGTTCGTGCAAAGGTTCATCGTCACCTGGTGCAGCTGTGTGGAATCGCCGACCACGAAGACCTCGTTCTCGGGCCATTCCACTTCCAGCGTGATGCCGTGCGGCAGCGAGCCGCGTACAAGCTCGAGCGTCTCCGCGACGATGCGCCGCAGCTCCACCGGCGCGCGCTTACCGCGCTGGCTGCGGCTGTAGGAGAGGATCTGCTCAACGAGGCCGCTCGCGCGGTTGGCACCGGTGAGCACGTTGTCGGCGTAGCGCTTGAGCGGCGAGTCGGGGGGCGCGTTCTCCGCGAGCATCTCGGCGTAGCCGAGGATGCCGCCGAGGATGTTATTGAAATCGTGCGCGATGCCTCCGGCGAGGCGCCCGACGGCCTCGAGCTTTTCGGCCTGGCGCAGCCGGCTCTCGAGCCTCGAGCGCTCGGCCTCGGCCTGCTTGCGCTCGGTGATGTCGCGAAAGTTGAACACCACCGCGCGCACGCTCGGCTCTTCCAGCAGGTTCGAGCGCGTGAGCTCGATCCAGCGCCACGAGCCGTCCTTGTGCACCATCTTCACCTCGTCGACCGAAACCTTGCCCGGCGAGCGCAGGAGATCGGCGCGCGCCTTCGTCGCGATGTCCAGGTACTCCGGGTGGATGTAATTCATCACCTCGCGGCCCTGCAACTCCTCTATCCGGTAGCCGAGCAGGCGCTCGATCGCGGGGCTGGCATAGACGATGCCGCCTTTCGTGGGACGCGAAAGGATAAGGGCGTCGGAGCTATGCTCGATCATCGACTGGTAGCGCCGCCAGCTGCGCGCGAGCGCGCGCTCGCGGCGCGCGAGTCCCCAGGCCGCGAGCCCGATCAGCGCGAGCATCGCCGCCGAGGTGAGGAGCGTGCGGTCGAACACCAGCCACGCTTCGTCGCGCCAGGGCGCGAGCACCGCGGCCTCGTTGCTGCCGCTCGCCACCAGCAGCGGGAATCCGCGCACCGAGTGCGCCGCGAGCAGCACGTGCTCCCCGCTGACCGGGCTCGTGGTCCATCCTTCGAAGCGACCGTCGCGGTCTACTCCGGCCATCATCACCCCTGGTGGAAACTTGCGCCCGCGAATTGTTCCTGCGTCGGGAATCCTGGTGAGGAGCGTGCCGTTGCTCGCAAGCAGGGTGATGAAGGCGCCGTCGTCGAGGTCGATGGTGCGGTAGAGGCGGTCGAAGGCCTCGACCTCGATCGCTGCCGCCACCACGCCGTCGAACCTGCCGTCGGCATCGGACAGGCGCCGCGAAAGCACGAAGCGCCATTGACCGCCCGGAGCCACGCGATAGGGCTGGCTCAGGTGCAAGAGGTCCGGGGGACCGTCGCGGTGCGCAGTGAAGAACGGGCGCTCGGCGAGGTCGGGGTCGAACGCCGGGGTCTGGCTCGAGCGCGCGAGCACCTCGCCTTTGGCGTCGAGGACTGTCATGGCGCCGATTTGGGGCACGCGCAGCAGCTCATCGCCCACCCGGGTGAGCACTTCGGCGACCTGGGGCGCACGCCCGGTGCGCACCGCGTCGCGCAGGATGAGGTCGACCGCGTCCATGGAAGCGGCAGTCTGCTCGGCTAGCAGCCGCGTCATGTTCGCGTAGTCGCGCAGCGCCCGGCGCTCGGTGCGGTCGTAAGCCGAACGCACATCCCAGATGGCGGCGCCGATGTTGATGCCGACGAGCACCAGGCCGAGCGCGATCAGCGCACGGCCAAGCGGGATCCGCGAAAGCGCCGAACGGATGCGGGCCGTCGGCATCCCCTTTTTCCTACTTCGCAGGCGGGCCGATAAGATCGGCGACGGCGGCAAGAAGCTCGGCGCGCTTGACGGGCTTGGCGAGCGCTCGCGCGGCGCCCGCGCCGAGAGCGTCCTGCTCGCTGCAGCCTTGGCCTGAACCGAAATGCCCGGAAACGGCAATGAGTTGCAGCCCAGGGTGCCTTTCGCGCATCCAACGGATGGCTTCGGCACCGCAAGGGCCGGGCATCCACATGTCGCTTACGACCAACGCCGGCCCCCGCTCTAGGGCCACGCAGGCGGCGTTGCAGTCGGTCGCCTTGTGGACGGCATAGCCCGCCGCCTCCAGCCAGTCGGTCATCAGGTCGCGCATGATCCGGTCGTCGTCTATGACCAGGATCTCGCGGGGTTTTCCCTTGTCGCTCAAGCGCCCATTTCACCCGATGCCAATTGCGTGTAATTTACATCCAGCGCCGCCACAGGTTACAGGTGTAACGGCGTCGGGCGGCGCCTGACTAGACTTCAAGCCTTGCGCGAAATCATGAATTTGCAACCCCAGGCTTCCCCGCAAGCGGCGCTCCCGCACGTGCTTGCCGTGGACGACGACCCGATGATCCGCGATCTGATCGCGGAATACCTCGGTCAGAACGACATGCGCGTCACCACCGTCGCCGACGGGCGCGCGATGCACGAGGTGATCTCCCAGCAGGTGGTGGACCTCATCGTGCTCGACCTCAAGCTCAAGTCCGAGGACGGCATGGCGCTCGCGCGAGCTCTGCGCGACGAGTCGGCAATCCCGATCATCATGCTCACCGGCCGCTCCGAGGAGGCCGACCGGGTGATGGGCCTCGAGCTCGGCGCAGACGACTACCTCACCAAGCCCTTCAGCCCGCGCGAGCTTCTCGCGCGTATCCGCACCATCCTGCGCCGCCGCCGCGCCGAGGTGCGCCAGGGGCGGCCCGAGGGCATCCGCGCCTACCGCTTCGACGGCTGGGAGCTCAACCTCAACACCCGCCGGCTCGCCGCGCCCGACGGGCGCCCCGTGCCGCTCTCGAACGGCGAATTCAGCCTGCTCGTCGTGCTGCTCGGCTCGCCGCAGCGCATCCTGACGCGCGACCAGCTCATCGACCTCTCGCGCCTGAACAACGACGAGGTCTACAACCGCTCGGTCGACGTGCAGATCATGCGGCTGCGCCGCAAGATCGAGAAGGACCCGGCCGAGCCGCGCTACATCCGCACCGAGCGCGGCGCGGGCTACTTGTTCGGCATGCCGGTCGAAACGGTCTACTGATCACCTTCAATCACACGATTGTCTCGACGCGCGACAAACGCGCCTCGGCGGCGTTCCTGACCGAGCTTTTCGGGCTGCCGCCCGCAGTGGCGTTCGGCCCGTTCATGTCGGTGCAGCTCGAGAACGGCGTCGCGCTCGATTTTTGCGACGACGAGGGCGACATCGTGTCGCAGCACTACGCCTTTCTCGTGAGCGAAGCGGAGTTCGACCAGATCTTTGGCCGCATCAAGGAGCGCAAGCTTGACTACTGGGGCGATCCCGCGCGTGAGAAGCCCGGCGAGGTCTACACCTGGAACGGCGGGCGCGGGGTCTACTTCCTAGACCCCTCCGGCCACTTCCTCGAGATCCACACCCGGCCGTATTTCTAGCGGACGAGCGTGTACTGAAGGAGGACGAGGTTAATGCCTCCGTTCGGCTGCTTGATGCCGGCGTTCGAGAGGTGCTGGATCGCGACGCCGAGGGTGTGGTTCTTCGCGAGGCGCAGCCCCGCGCCGAGGTGCGAGCCGAACTCGAACGCCGAGGGCAGGCGGTTCTCGTCGTTATTGATCGTCTTGCTGAGCAGGTAGCCGCCGAAGCCAGCTTCCCAGTAGCCCCACGATTTGTCGCCGCGCCAGATCGCGCTGATATTGAGGTCGAAGCGTTCCGTGTGGCCGCGCACGTCGGGGACATGCCACGAGCTCGCGCCGAACTGGACGTGCGAGGGTCTCCACCACGCGCCGTTTTCCTTCAGGGGGTGGCGGTAGGCGAGCCGGAAGATGTCGGTTTCGTCCGATTCGGTGCCCCGGCCGAAGACTGCGATCCATTGCGGATCGGCGGCCGTGGCCGCCCGGCATACGAGAAGGACCAGAGCGAGGAGGACGGCGCGCGCCATGCCGAAAGCCTAGCGTTGGCACCATGGCCAGTTCGTTTCGCCTGCGAGAGGCTTTTGTTACAGCTGAAAAAGAGTTTCGCTATACCTGCCGCTTGGCGAGCAGCGCCCACGCGCCCGCCGCCGAAAGGAGCGCACCCCCGGCGAGGTTGAAGCGCCGCTGGGCTCGCTCGGAGGCGAGCAGCCGCCGCGCAGAGGCCGCGAAGGCCGCGTAGAGCGTAGCGTTGAGCGTCGCCATCACCACGAAGGTGATCGCCAGCAGCCAGAGCTGCCGCGGCACGTCGCCGACGGGGTTGATGAATTGGGGCAGGAAGGCGACAAAGAAGACAATCCCCTTGGGGTTGAGCGCGGTGACTATGTATGTGTTCCGGAAGAGTTTCCAGCGCGATTCGGGCGCCTGCGGCGCGCCCAGATTGGCAGGGGACACGCCGCTCCGAAGGAGCTTGATGCCAAGGTAAATGAGATAGAGCCCGCCCGCCAGCTTGACCAGCGTGAAGGCGAATGCCGAAGCGGCAAGGAGTGCTCCCAAGCCAAGCAGGGAGAGCACCAGAGCCGTGGAGTCGCCAAGCGCGACCGCGGCCACCAGGGGGGCATTCGCCCGCCCGCCGTGGGCCACCGAGTAGCTGATTACGGTCAGGATGGTCGGGCCTGGGATGACGAGCAGCACCGCCGAGGCGGCGGCGAAGGCGAGCCAGGTCTCGAAGGCCATCCTGCCGCCAGCTTATCTCGTGCCTTGGTCGCGTGGCGCCTGCGCCAGGCGGCGGCGGAGCCGCGGCACGGTCCAGTCGACGAAGGCGCGCAGGTTCGTAGACAGCAGGCGGGCGTGCGGATAGACGACCTGGATCGGCAGCGCCGTGGGCTCCGGGTCGGCGGGCACCCGCTTGAGCCTGCCGGCGGCGAGCAGGGCTTGCACCTGGTAGCAGAGGAACTCGCCGATGCCGACGCCGGCGAGGCACGCGTCGAGCGCGACATCGATCTGGTTGCTGGCGAGGACGGGCTTGCCTTCCTGCGCCGGCGCGAGGCCGGTAAAGCTCACGAAGCGATGGGGCGCGAGATCGGCGCTCGACTTGGGGGTGCCGGCGCGCTTCAGGTACGCCGGGCTCGCGCAGAGCACGCGCCGCGTGTGGCCGACCGGCACGGCGACGAGCGAGGAGTCCGGCAGCCGGCCGATGCGTACCGCGACGTCTACGCCTTCTTCCAGCAGATCGACCACCCGGTCCAGGAGCACGAGCTCGAGCTCGAGCGCCGCGTGCCGGGCGAGAAGCTCGTTCGCCACCGGCGCCACGTGCATCCGCCCGAACATCACCGGTGCGGTGACGCGCAGCCGGCCCTTTGGTGCCGCGCGCCGCGCGGAAAGCACCGCCTCCGCTTCGTCCACCTCGGCCAGCACGCGCCTGCAGCGCTCGTAGTATTCGCGTCCCTCGTCGGTGAGCGCGATGCGCCGCGTGGTGCGGTTGAGGAGGCGCACGTCGAGCTCGGCTTCGAGCGCGGCGAGCCCGCGGACCACCGACGGCAGCGAGGTGTCCAGCGCATCGGCCGCAGCGGTGAGGCTGCCGCGCTCGACGATGCGGACGAAGGTTTCCATGGCGCGCAGCTTGTCCATGCGCGCATATTACTCCGCGAAGCGAAGCAATCTATTGCGTTGTCGGCCATTTATTTTGTGATGCGTATGAACGACGATGCGTACTTCCAACTTTCACCAAAAGGAACGCAATCGTGAAACAGATTTGGTTTGGACTTGCACTCTGCCTCGCCGCTGCATCAGCCAACGCTCAGCTGCATGCCGGCGGGGAATACAACAGCACCTACGCCAACATCGGCATCAAGGGTTACGACCCGGTCGCGTACTTCAAGGTCGGAAAGTCGGTGAAGGGCAGCGAGCGCTTCAGCGCCGACTACGGCGGCGTGACCTGGCACTTCTCCTCCGCCGAAAACCGCGACGCGTTCAAAGCGAGCCCGGCGAGCTACGCGCCGCAGTACGGCGGCTTCTGCTCCTGGGGCGTGGCCGAGAAGGGCCGCCTCTTCGACGTGGATCCGGAAAACGGCTGGACGATCCACGACGGCAAGCTCTCTCTCAACTTCAACGCCGATATCAACC
>DASTPE010000106.1:0-25358 GCA_035762345.1 Burkholderiales bacterium | reverse complement strand
CTCGATCAGCGCCAGCGCCTCCTTGAGATTTCGCGTCAACAGCTCATCGGCCTGGCTGGGCTGCGCAACGCCGGAAGGATGGTTGTGGGCAAAGATGACGGCCGCCGCATTGCGCTTGAGAGCCGCCTTGACGATCTCGCGGGGATAGACGCTCGTCTGCGTGAGCGTGCCGTGGAATGCCTCTTCGACGCTGATGACCTTGTGCTGCGCGTCCAGCCAGAGACAGACGAAGATCTCCTCGTCCTTGCGACCCAGTGTCAGCCGCAGATAGTCGCGCACAGCGCCTGGCGACGTGAGCGCATTGCGCTCTCTTAACTTCTCGTCGAGCGAGCGGCGCAGGATCTCGAACGCCGCGGCGAACTGGGCAGTCTTCGCCGGCCCCAGCCCTTTGATGCCGCGAAGGTCGGATTCCAGCATCTTGGCCACGCTGCCGAACCTGCGCAGGAGGTCGTCGGCAAGTTCGACCGCCGACTTGCTGCGGTATCCGCTGCGCAGCAGGATCGCCACGAGTTCGGCGTCGCTCAGGGCGCGCGCCCCTCTTTCCAGCAGGCGCTCGCGCGGTCGCTCTTCCGGTCGCCAGTCCGAAATCGCCATGGGGTCGGCTTTCCCTTAAAATCCTCTCCCCCTTAACGGGCCATGCGGCCGACTCGATGACATTGAAGGGAAAGCGGATTTTGCTTGGCATCACCGGCGGCATCGCGGCGTACAAGGCCGCCGAGCTGACGCGGCTGCTCGCAAAAGCCGGTGCCGACGTGCGCGTCGCGATGACCGAGGCGGCGACGCACTTCGTGGGCACCGCCACCATGCAGGCGCTTTCCGGCCAAGCAGTGTGGACCGATCTGTGGGATGCACGCGTCAACGACGCGATGGGGCATATCGAGCTATCGCGCGATCGTGACTTGATCCTGATCGCGCCTGCCTCGGCGGATTTCATGGCCAAGCTCGCGCACGGCTTGTGCGATGACCTTCTTTCGACCCTCTGCGTAGCCCGACGCTGCCCGTTGATGGTCGCGCCCGCGATGAACGTCGAGATGTGGCAGAACGCTGCCACGGTGCGCAACACGGACGCGCTGCGCGCGGACGGCGTGCTGATCGTCGGCCCGGCTTCCGGCGGGCAGGCATGCGGCGAGATGGGGATGGGCCGCATGACCGAGCCGGCCGACATCGTCGCCGACGTGCAGTTTTTTTTTCGGCCGAAGCGCCTCGCGGGAAAAAAGATCGTCGTCACCGCGGGCCCGACCGAGGAGCCGATTGACCCGGTTCGCGTCCTCACCAACACGAGCTCGGGAAAGATGGGATACGCGGTCGCGCGCGCGGCACGGGAAGCCGGTGCCGACGTGACGCTGATTAGCGGCCCGGTTTCGCTGCCCACCCCGGCCGGCGTGGCACGCGTCGATGTGCGCACTGCGCGCGAGATGTTCGACGCGGTGAAGAAGGACGCCAAGGACGCGGACATTTTCATCTCCGTCGCTGCAGTCGCCGATTACCGTGTCAAGAATCCCGCCTCGCAGAAGATCAAGAAAGGCAACGGCCATCTCTCGCTTGAGCTCGAGGAGAACCCGGACATCCTCGCCTGGGTCGCCGCTCTGCCGAAGCCCCCGTTCTGCGTGGGCTTCGCCGCAGAGAGCGAGAACCTGGCGCACAACGCAAGAGCGAAGCTGTCGAAGAAAAAGCTGCCGCTAATCGTCGGCAACTTGGCGCAGGACGCCCTCGGTGCCGACGACAGCGCCATCACGCTCTACGACGCGAGCGGCGAGCACCCACTCGGCCGCGGGCCGAAGCTCGAGCTGGCGCGCAAGCTCGTGGAGCATGTTGCGGGCATGCTGCGGCAGAAAAACGCGGCGAAATGAGAAAGCTGGAAGTCAAGATCCTCGACGAGAGGATCCGCAGCATGCTGCCGCATTACGCGAGCGCGGGTGCTGCGGGCCTCGATTTGCGGGCCTGCGTCGAGAAAGAACTTGTCCTCGGGCCCGGCGAAAGCCAGCTCGTATCGTCCGGTATTGCCATTCATGTCGCTGATCCGGGCTACGCCGCGGTCATCCTGCCGCGCTCGGGCCTCGGCGCCAAGAACGGCATCGTGCTCGGCAATCTGGTCGGGCTCATCGATTCCGACTACCAAGGGCCGCTGATGATCTCGGTATGGAACCGGGGCAAGGGCGCGTTCACCATCCAGCCTCTCGACCGCATCGCGCAGATGATAGTCGTGCCAGTGGTGCAGGTCGAGTTCGAGGTCGTCGAGGAGTTCACCGCCAGCGCGCGCGGCGTCGGCGGTTTCGGAAGCACAGGGAAGAGTTAGGGGCACGGGGAAAGAGGAGGAACGGCCTCTTTCCCCGTTCCTTTCTTGCCCATGCGTCGTTCGCGGTTAAGCGAACGAATCAGCCCAGATAGTGCGAGCCCAGTTCCAGGCGAAGCTCGCTTCGTCTGCGCTGCGCGCAGCCGAGACGCCGCCGGCGCCTTTCACCGGCTGCAGCGTGCTGCCATCCCACTCGTGCACCGAGGAGACGCGGATCGCTTCCTTTTCCCCGACGAAGCTGTAGCAGGTGTTGATGATTTTCACCGGCTGCGGGCTGCGACCGTTCAGCAGCTCGACGATGGCCGCGCCGGCGATCTTGGCGTGGTTGTTGGCCATGCTCGCCGACTTCGGCATTCCGGGCGCCGACAGCGTCGCGTCGCCGAGGACGTGCACGCCCTTCACCGCCTTCGACTCCATGGTGCGCCAGTCGATGTCGCACCAGCGGTTGTTCGTCGTGATGAGCCCGGACTTGACGGCGATGTCGGCCGCGCGATGCGGCGCCACGACGTTCAGCACGTCGCCCTTCACGGTCTCGAATTCGGTGCGCACCGCGCCCGTTTCGACTGCCACCACTTTGGCGTTGCCACGGTATTCCAGGATGTCCTTGTAGAGATCCGTCCAGGCGCGCTTGAAGAGCGCACCCTTGGAGGTGACGTCCGGGTTCGCGTCTAGCACGAGCACCTTCGAGCGCGGCTTCGCTTGTTTGAGGTACGCCGCCACCATGCTCGCGCGCTCGTAGGGCCCGGGCGGGCAACGGTACGGCGCGGTGGGGATCGAAAGAATGTAGACTCCGCCGTCGGGCATCTGCTCGAGCTTCTGACGCAGCGCGACGGTCTGGGGCCCCGCCTTCCAGGCGTGCAGCACGGCTCCCGCCTGCATGGCAGCCTCGTAGCCCTGGATCTCGCCGAACGTGAAGTCAATTCCCGGCGAGACGATCACGCGCTCGTACGCGATGTCGCTGCCGCTCGCCAGGCGCACGGTCTTCTTCGCCGGGTCGATGGCCGCGACCTCGTCGCGCACGACCTGCACGCCGTGGCGGCGCAGGCCGTCGTAGCCGCGGCTGATGTCCTGCATGCCGGTGAAACCTCCGAGCACCAGATTGGACATCGGGCAGGAAACGAACTGCGCCTCGCGCTCGATCAGCACGACGTCGAGGGAGGGGTCCCACATGCGGATGTACTTGGCGGCGGTGGCGCCACCGAAGCCGCCGCCGACGACGACGACGCGCGCCTTGGAAGGCGTCGGCGTCGCGCACCCGGCGAGCGACACCGCGCCAGCGAGCTTGAGAAAGTCTCTGCGTCTCATCGCGGCCTCCTAGCGCTTCTGCGCGGCGAACCACGCCGCGATTGCGTCGATCTGCGGGTCGGTGTAGCCCTTCGCGATCTGGTGCATCACCGTCGCCGGACGCTTGCCGTCGCGGAATGCGCGCATCTGCGTCGCGATATGGTCTTGCGGCAGCCCGGCGAGCGGGATCAGCGGCGCGTTCGGTGCCGGCTTGCCTTGCGTCCCGTGGCAGATCGCGCAGCCTGCGGCAAGGTTGCGTCCGTTCTCTTGCGAATTGGCTGAAAAAGCGGCGGTGAGCGCCGCGGCGAAAACGATGGTCCGGCCCATGAGCCCCTCCCTCGGTTTGAAAAGTAAACCGAGGGCCCGAAAAAAGCAAAGGGCCGCGCGCGCGCGGCCCTTTTTATGCCTGCATCAAAATCTCAGGTGACCGCGGCCGGCTCTTCCTCGAACTTGAGGCTGATCTTCTCGTCCTCGCCGATGTCGATGGTCACTTTGCCGCCGTGCTGCAGCCGGCCGAAGAGCAGCTCGTCGGCGAGCGCGCGCCGCACGGTGTCCTGGATGAGGCGCGCCATCGGGCGCGCGCCCATCAGCGGGTCGAAGCCTTTCTTCGCCAGATGGAGCTTGAGCTCGGGCGTGAACTGCGCCTCGACCTTCTTCTCCGCGAGCTGCTCCTCGAGCTGTATCAAGAACTTGTCGACCACGCGGAGGATGATCTCGTGGTCGAGCGCGCGGAACGAGATGATGGCGTCGAGCCGGTTCCTGAACTCGGGCGTGAACATGCGCTTGATCGCCTCCATCTCGTCGCCCACCTTGACCGAGGGCGTAAAGCCCATCTGCGTGCGCGCGAGCGACTCGGCGCCCGCGTTGGTGGTCATGACGATGCAGACGTTGCGGAAGTCGGCCTTGCGGCCGTTGTTGTCGGTCAGCGTGCCGTGGTCCATCACCTGCAAAAGCACGTTGAAGATGTCCGGGTGCGCCTTCTCGATCTCGTCGAGGAGCAGCACCGAATAGGGCTTCTTGGTGATCGCCTCGGTGAGAAGCCCCCCCTGCTCGAAGCCCACGTATCCCGGCGGCGCACCGATCAGCCGCGAGACCGCGTGGCGCTCCATGTACTCGGACATGTCGAAGCGGATGAGCTCGATGCCCATGCAGTAGGCGAGCTGGCGCGCGACCTCGGTCTTGCCGACTCCGGTCGGCCCCGAGAACAGGAAGTTGCCGATCGGCTTCTGCGGATTGCCGAGGCCCGAGCGCGCCATCTTGATCGCGGCGGCGAGCGCGTCGATCGCCTGGTCCTGGCCGAACACCACCGCCTTCAGATCGCGGTCCAGATTGGCGAGCGCGCTGCGGTCGTCGGTCGACACGCTGCGCGGCGGGATGCGCGCAATTTTGGCGATGATCTCCTCGATCTCGGACTTGCCGATGATTTTCTTCTGCTTCGCCTTCGGGGCGATACGCTGCGCCGCTCCGGCCTCGTCGATGACGTCGATCGCCTTGTCGGGCAGGTGGCGGTCGTTGATGTAGCGCGCCGAGAGCTCGGCCGCGGTGGTGAGCGCGTTCGCGGTGTACTTGACGCTGTGGTGCGCCTCGAAGCGGCTCTTGAGCCCCTTCAGGATTTCGACGGTCTCATCGACCGAGGGCTCCACCACGTCGATCTTCTGGAAACGCCGCGAGAGGGCGTGGTCCTTCTCGAACACGCCGCGGTACTCGTTGTAGGTGGTGGCGCCGATGCACTTGAGCTGCCCGGTGGAAAGCACCGGCTTCAGCAGGTTGGACGCGTCGAGCGTGCCGCCCGATGCCGCGCCCGCGCCGATCACGGTGTGGATCTCGTCGATGAAGAGAATCGCATTCGGGTTGTCCACGAGCTGCTTCAGCACGGCCTTCAGGCGCTGCTCGAAGTCGCCGCGGTACTTCGTCCCAGCGAGAAGCGCGCCCATGTCGAGCACGTAGACAGTCGACTTGGCCAGGAGGTCGGGCACGCTGCCCTCGACGATGCGCCGCGCGAGCCCCTCGGCGATCGCGGTCTTGCCAACGCCCGCCTCGCCGACGAGCAGCGGGTTGTTCTTGCGGCGGCGGCACAGCGTCTGCACCACGCGCTCGAGCTCCTTGTCGCGGCCGATGAGCGGGTCGATCTTGCCGGCGAGCGCGAGCGCGTTCAGGTTCTGGGTATAGTTGTCGAGCGGGCTGTTGGAGCTCTCGCCCTGGCTTTCCTGCTCGGCGTCCTGCTCGGCGCTCTTGCCCTGATGTGCCTGCGGGGTCTTGGTGATGCCATGCGAGATGTAGTTCACCACGTCGAGGCGCGCGATGCCCTGCTGCTGCAGGAAGTACACCGCGTGCGAGTCCTTCTCGCCGAAGATCGCCACCAGCACGTTGGCGCCGGTGACCTCTTTCTTGCCCGAGGACTGGACGTGCAGGATGGCGCGCTGGATCACGCGCTGGAAGCCGAGGGTCGGCTGGGTGTCGACTTCGCGGTCGGCGGCGATGCGCGGGGTCTGCTCGGTGATGTGCTGCGTCAGATTCTTGCGCAGCTCTTCCATGTTCGCGCCGCAGGCACGCAGCACCTCGGCCGCGGTCGGGTTGTCCAGCAGCGCGAGCAGCAGGTGCTCGACCGTAATGAACTCGTGGCGTTTCTGGCGGGCTTCCACGAACGCCATGTGCAGGCTGACTTCGAGTTCCTGGGCAATCATTTCCTGTTCCTAGCCAATCCTTTGTATCACGTCTCTTCCATTACACACTGCAAAGGATGTTGATGCTTCCGTGAGTATGCCGCGACTTGCTGCACTTTGGTGGAAGCCACATCCCGCGGGTAGATCCCACATACGCCGATGCCTTCCCGGTGCACCTTGAGCATGACCTGAGTGGCCCGTTCCCGCGTCATGGAGAAGAATTTCTGCAGGACGACGACTACAAACTCCATGGGGGTGTAATCGTCGTTGAGCAACATGACCTTGAACATCGGCGGAGGCTTCAGCTTAGCCTTCTGGGCCTCCAGTATCGTGTCGTCCTTGTGCTGCGCCATGGCCTCCAGTTGCCTGCCCGCGACCTATCCTAATCAATGTGGGGGGGCGGTGCAATGCGACGAAGGGCACGCAGTGCGGAAATACGGCTTTCTTTCAGGGTCTTGACGAATCCCCATGCGGGCGCGTAAAAGGCGCCTGTGTTTGGATACAGGCTGTCTGTTTGCCATTTCAGGGCGGCGCGGCGTGGTTCAGGCATAGCACGGGTAAAAAAACGCCCGGTTGCTCAATCAACAATCAGGGAGAGAGTATGGCAACAGGCACCGTGAAGTGGTTCAACGACGCTAAAGGCTACGGGTTCATCACGCCGGACGACGGCAGCGAGGACTTGTTCGCGCATTTTTCGGCCATCAACATGTCGGGCTTCAAGACCCTCAAAGAAGGTCAGAAAGTCAGTTTCGACGTGGTACAAGGCCCGAAAGGGAAACAGGCCTCGAACATCCAGAAGGTCTAAGAACAACCTCGAGTAGCAAGAAGGCCGCCCTCGGGCGGCCTTCTTGCTTGTCGCTTTTTTTCTCTACATCCGTTCGATCATCGCCTGGCCGAAGCCGGAGCAGGAGACCTGCCTGGCCCCCTGCATCTGCCGGGCGAAGTCGTAGGTGACGATTTTGTCGCTGATCGCCTTTTCCATCGCGCGGATGATGGCGTCGGCGGCCTCGACCCAACCCATGTGGCGCAGCATCATCTCGGCGGACAGGATCTCGGATCCCGGGTTGACGTAGTCCTTGCCGGCGTATTTCGGCGCGGTGCCGTGGGTGGCCTCGAACATGGCGACCGTGTCGCTCAAATTGGCTCCGGGCGCGATGCCGATGCCGCCCACCTCGGCAGCGAGACCGTCGGAGATGTAGTCGCCGTTGAGGTTGGTGGTTGCAAGCACGTCGTACTCGGCCGGGCGCAGAAGAACCTGCTGCAGCATCGCATCGGTGATCACGTCCTTGATCACGATGTCGGGGCCGCCCTTGGGGTTCTTGAAACTGTGCCACGGTCCGCCGTCCAGCGGCTTCGCTCCGAACTCCTTGACCGCGAGGCGATAGCCCCAGTCGCGAAAGCCGCCTTCGGTGAACTTCTGGATGTTGCCCTTGTGCACCAGCGTGACGGATTTCCTCTTGTTGTCGACGGCGTACTGGTAGGCCCTGCGGATGAGGCGTTCCGACCCCTCGACCGACACCGGCTTGATGCCGATTGCCGAGGTGTTCGGGAATCGGATCTTCTTCACCTTCATTTCCTTGATCAGGAAATCGATCACCTTCTTCGCTTCCGGTGAATTCGCCGGCCATTCGATGCCGGCGTAGATGTCCTCGGAGTTCTCGCGGAAGATCACCATGTCGACCTTGTCCGGCTCCTTGAGCGGCGAGGGAACGCCCTTGAACCAGCGCACCGGGCGCAGGCAGACGTAGAGATCGAGCTCCTGGCGCAGCGCGACGTTGATCGAGCGGATCCCGCCGCCGATGGGCGTGGTAAGCGGGCCCTTGATCGATACGACGTACTCCTTGGCCGCCTCGAGCGTCTCGTCGGGCAGCCAGACGTTCTCGCCGTACACCTTGCACGACTTCTCGCCGGCGAACATCTCCATCCAGACGATCTTGCGCCCGCCGCCGTAGGCCTTCTTCACCGCGGCGTCGACTACCTTGAGCATGACCGGCGTGATATCGACGCCGGTACCGTCGCCCTCGATGTAGGGGATGACGGGGTTGTCAGGGACGGCGAGGGAAAGATCGTTGTTGACCTTGATCTTCTCGCCGCCGGAGGGGACTTTGATGTGTTGGTAAGCCATAGGGGACGAAATTATAAACACTCTTGGAAACAAAAGGTTAGAATGCGCTCCGCAGTTGCCGCACAGGGAGATCGGAGCCCGAGTCAACCGGCTGCGCCGCTCGCGCGTTATTTCCAGCCGGGTAGCTGAGGAGGTTGGCTCGGCCCGTGTTCGAACATTAACCAGGAGAAGGAAATGAAAAAGTTGCTGTCCATGATCGTCGCCGCGATGTTTGCTGCGGTTAGCGTCTCCGCGCTCGCCGCGTCTTACGCCGGCGCGCAGGAGAAGAAGGATGAGATGAAGAAAGCCCCGGCGAAGGGCGAAGCCGCCAAGAAGGGCGAAGCCGCCAAGAAGGCCCCCGCGAAGAAGCCAGCCGAACCCAAAAAGACCCAGAAAAAGGGCGAAGACATGAAGAAGGACGAACCGAAGAAGTAACCCGCTTCCCCAACTTGAGAAAGGCAGGACAATGTCCTGCCTTTTTCATTTATGCGCTTTCTGTTGTCCTTACTGTTTCTAGTCGCGCCGGCGGCGGCGCAGGAGCTGCCCGTGGTCGAGCTGCGCGCCGGCATGCATCTCATCCGCGCCGAGGTGGCGGCGGACTATTCGACGCGCGGCCGCGGGCTCATGTTCCGCAAGTCGCTCGCCCCGAACGGCGGCATGCTCTTCATTTTCGATGGGGCCGCGATCCACTGCATGTGGATGAAGAATACGTATATCCCGCTCTCGGTCGCGTTCGTCGACGCGCAGGGCGCGATCATCAATATCGCCGACATGCAGCCGCACAGCGAGCAATCGCATTGCGCGGCGCGCCCGGCGGTCTACGCGCTTGAGATGACGCGGGGCTGGTTCGTCGAGCGCGGCGTCAAGCCCGGCATGAAGCTCGGCGGGCTCGACAAGATCAAATAAGAAACATCAGCCCAAGGCCGGCGAGCACGCCGGCGCGCGCGAGGGGAGTCCACAGCGGCCGCTCGACATTGGGCGCCGACCTCCACACGGCCCAGCCCCACGCCCAGTAGACCCCGAGGCGCAGCAGGTCGAGCAGGTCACCCTGCATGGCAGAGCCTTCCAGCCGCACGGCTTCCGCGAGCAGGACAAGGCCGCTAATTGCGCAGGCGGCCGCGCCGCCCCACAACCACCAGACCTGCCAAAGCTTGGCTACAGGCCGCCGTTCTGCTGCGCGACCATGCAATAGAGCATGGGGATCGACAGCATGGTGTTGAAGCGCGAGGTCATCCCGGCCATCTTGGCGGCCGCGGCTTTCTCTTCGGGGCTGACCTGCACGATGCCAAGCGCTTTCTTCTGGTTGGGCCAGATAATGAACCAGACGTTGAACCACATGATGGCGCCGAGCCACATACCCAGTCCGATGGCGTGGTAGCCCTTCTGCAGCGAAAGCGCCTGGCCGAGATAGCCGTTCATAAGCGCGAGGATCAGGCCGGTGATGATCGTCGCCATCGCCGCCCAACGGAACCAGAAGAGCGCCGTGGGCGCAATCACCTTGCTGACCGCAGGCTTTTGCTCGTCCGGGATCTTCGGCATCGACGGCGTCTGCACGAAATTGAAGTACCAGAGAAGCCCGATCCACATCACGCCGGAGAGGACATGCAGCCAGCGCATGAAGAACGCCCACCAGGCATGATCGCCGGTACGGATCCATGACCCGGTGCCCAGGCCCGCGAGGATGATGAAGATGATGAGGACGACAACGCCGGCGGTGATCGTACGGCCGAGAGACTGGAAGATGGCACCCATGCTTTCTCCCTGTTCGAATGATGGGTTTGAAGCGAAAAAAGTCTAGCACCGCGGCTCGCGCTATGCTCGCCCGGTGCCGAAGCTCGCGGCCAACCTCTCTACGCTTTTCCCCGAGGTCCAGTTCCTCGATCGCTTCGCCGCCGCAGCGCGGGCCGGGTTCCGCTACGTGGAGTACCAGTTCCCCTATGCCTGGCCGGCGGAGGAGCTGGCACGCCGCGCCCGTGAGGCGAGCGTAGAAGTCGTCCTGCACAACCTGCCGGCAGGCGATTTCACGAAAGGCGAGCGGGGCATCGCCTGCCTGCCGGGGCGGCAGCAGGAGTTCCGCCAAGGCGTCGAGAAAGCCATCGCGTACGCGAAGGCGGTGAACTGCCCGCGCCTCAACTGCCTGGCCGGGATCGCGCCGGCGGATCGCGAGCACTTTGCGGTGCTGGTCGAGAACGTGCGCTACGCGGCGCGCAAGCTCGGCGCCGCCGGGCTAAACCTTACGCTCGAGCCGATCAATGTGCGCAGCGTGCCGGGCTTCTTTCTGACGCGCTCCGCGCAGGCGCTCGACGTGCTGAACGCGGCAGGCGAAGGCAATGCCTTCCTTCAGTACGACTTCTTCCACATGCAAATCATGGAAGGCGACCTGGCGAGCACGGTCGAGCGGCTGCTCGCGCGGATCGGCCATATCCAGCTCGCCGACGTACCGGGGCGCCACGAGCCCGGCACGGGCGAGGTCAACTTCGATTTCCTGCTCGGCCGCCTGGATGCGCTCGGGTACTCGGGCTACGTAGGATGCGAATACAATCCCAGAGGTGACACGCTCGAAGGCCTGAAGTGGGCGCGGCCCTACCTGTCTTAGCAGCGCTGCGCGCGTTCCTCCCCGAGCGCGCGCTGCTCCACGCCGAAGAGGACACCCGGCCATACGAGTGCGACGGCCTGACGGCGTACCGGCAGGTACCGATGGTGGTCGCTCTGCCGGAGACCGAGGAACAGGTGCGGCAGATCCTGAAAGCCTGTTCGTCTCTCGGTGTTCCAGTCGTGCCGCGTGGCGCCGGCACGGGCCTCTCCGGCGGGGCATTGCCGCCGGGCGACGGGGTCCTCCTTTCCATGGCGAAGTTCATGCGCGTGCTGCGGATCGATCCGCTCGCACGCATCGCGGTAGTCCAGCCTGGCGTGAGGAACGCCGTGGTTTCCGAGCTTGCGGCGCCGCACGGCCTTTATTACGCGCCCGATCCTTCGAGCCAGATCGCGTGCACCATCGGCGGCAACGTCGCCGAGAACTCGGGCGGCGTGCACTGCCTGAAATACGGCCTGACGCTGCATAACGTGCTCGGCGTGCGCGGCTTCACCATCGACGGCGAGCCGCTCGAGCTTGGCGGCGAGGCGCCCGACGCGCCGGGCTACGACCTGCTTGCCCTCGCCGTTGGCTCCGAGGGGATGCTCTTCGTGGTGACCGAGGTCACGCTCAAGCTTCTGCCGAAGCCGCAATGCGCGCGCGTCATCATGGCGTCGTTCGACGACGTGGAGAAGGCGGGGGTTGCGGTCGCCGGCATCATTGCCGCCGGCATCGTCCCCGCGGGGCTCGAGATGATGGATCGGCCCGCCACGCGCGCGGTCGAGCAGTTCGTCGCGGCGGGCTACGACCTCGAGGCCGCGGCGATCCTGCTGTGCGAGTCCGACGGCGCGCCCGAGGAGGTCGAGCACGAGATCGCGCGCGTGAAAACGCTGCTCGAGCACGCCGGCGCGACGCGCATGACGGTGTCGCGCGACGAGCCTGAGCGGCTACGATTCTGGTCGGGACGCAAGGCGGCGTTTCCGGCGGTCGGGCGCATCTCGCCCGATTATTACTGCATGGACGGCACTATCCCGCGCAAGCGCCTCGGCGAAGTGCTGACCTTCATCGCTTCGCTCGAGAAGAAGTACGGACTGCGCTGTCCCAACGTGTTCCACGCCGGCGACGGCAACCTGCATCCGCTCATCCTGTTCGACGCGAACAGCGCGGACGAGCTGCACCGGACCGAGCTCTTTGCCGCCGAGGTGCTCGAGAAATGCGTCGAGGTCGGCGGCACCATCACCGGCGAGCACGGCGTCGGCGTGGAGAAGATCAACCAGATGTGCGTGCAGTTCGGCGCCGCCGAGCTCGAGCTCTTTCACGGCGTGAAGCGCGCCTTCGATCCGAAGGCCCTGCTGAATCCCGGCAAGGCCGTGCCGACGCTCGCGCGCTGCGCCGAATACGGCCGCATGCACGTGCACGGCGGCAAGCTGCCGCATCCCGAGCTTCCGCGGTTTTGACTGTTCGGGACTTCCAGGACCGGATCCGGGACGCGGTCGCCGGCAACAAGACGCTGCGCCTGCGCGGCGGCGGCACCAAGGACTTTTACGGCAACGCCCTGCGCGGCGACCTCCTCGACACGCGGAGCTACGCCGGCATCGTCTCCTACGAGCCCACCGAGCTCGTGGTCACGGCGCGTTGCGGAACTCCCCTTCTGGAGCTCGAAAAGACGCTCGAGGCCAATGTGCAATGCCTGCCGTTCGAGCCGCCGCATTTCGGCGCCGGCGCAACGGTGGGCGGCTGCGTCGCCGCCGGGCTCTCCGGGCCGCGGCGGGCCGCGGCCGGCGCGCTGCGCGATTTCGTGCTCGGCGTGAAGCTCGTTGACGGGCGCGGCCAAGCGCTCGCTTTCGGCGGGCAGGTGATGAAGAACGTGGCGGGCTACGATGTCTCGCGCCTGGTCGCCGGCTCGCTCGGCACGCTCGGGCTCATCGCCGAGGTGTCGCTCAAGGTCGCGCCGCGCCCGCAGTCCGAGGCGACGCTGCGTCTCGAAGCGCCGCACGAGCGCGCGCTTGAGCTCGTCAACCGCTGGGCAGGTCAGCCGCTGCCGGTCAGCGCGACGGCGTGGCGTGACGGCGAGTTGAGCGTACGCCTGTCGGGCTCCGAGCCGGCCGTGCACGCCGCGGCGGCCAAGATCGGTGGAAGCGCAGTACCGGAGTCGCTCTGGAACGCTATCCGCGAACAGACCCACCCCTTCTTTTCCGACGGGGAGCCGCTCTGGCGGCTTGCGCTTCCCTCGGCGGCTCCGCCGGTGAATCTCCGCGGAAGGCAGCTCGTGGAATGGAACGGCGCGCTGCGCTGGTTGAAATCCGACGAGAAAGCGGCCGCCGTCCGCGAGGCGGCCCGGCGGCTCAGGGGCCACGCGACACTTTTTCGCACGGCCGACAAAAGCGCAGGCTGCTTCGCGCCGCTCGAGCCGGTGGCCGCGCGCCTGCACCGCGACCTCAAAGCCGCCTTCGATCCGCACGGCGTGTTCAACCCCGGGCGGATGTACGCGGAGCTCTAGGACTTGGCGAGCTGCTCTTCCTACTTGGCGAGGCGCTCCCTCTGCGCCTGCACCGCGCCGCGCGCCTGCTCGATGAAGGCACTTTCGGGGAAACGCGCGATGAGGCGCGCGTACAACTGGATCGCGAGCGCCGGCTCGCCTGCCTCGGCCGCCTTGGCGGCGGCTTCGAACAGCAGTTTTTGCAGCGCAAGGGAAGGTTCCGGCATGGGGGGCGCGGCGTGCGGCGCAGAAGCTTCAACCGGTCTCGCCTGCGCGATGAATGCAGCGACGCGCTGTTCCGAGGCGCGCCGGTGCTCCTGCCAGCGCCGGCGCCAGCGCGAGATCGCGTATGCGATGAGCGCGATCGCCGCGGCCAGGATCAGCCAGCCAAAGATCTTCACGCAAAAAGTATAGCCGCCGGTGCAGACCCAGCTCGCCGAGCTTATCCGCGATACGCCCGAGGGACGCGAGGCCGAGTCCATCCTGCGCAAGTGCGTGCATTGCGGGTTCTGCACCGCGACCTGCCCGAGCTACCAGGTGCTCGGCGACGACCTCGACAGCCCTCGCGGCCGCATCTACCTCATAAAGCGCGCGCTCGAAGGTGCGCCGGTGACGGAGAAGACCCGGCTGCACCTCGACCGCTGCCTGACCTGCCGCTCCTGCGAGACCACGTGTCCCTCGGGCGTGCGCTACGGTCGGCTGGTCGATATCGGCCGAGCCTATGTCGAGAAGCACACACGCCGCCCGGCCTGGGACCGGCTCAAGCGCGCCGCCCTTTCGTTCGGCCTGCCGCGCGGCCGGCTTTTCGCGGCGGCTTTGCGAATCGGACAAGCGACGAGGCCGTTACTTCCTCCAGGACTCAAGAAGAAGGTCCCTGCCAAATCATTCCCGCAAGGCGCGTGGCCGGCTCCACGTCACAGCAGGAAAATGGTGGTGCTCCGCGGCTGCGCGCAGCCGGCGCTTGCGCCGTCGATCAATGCGGCGGCGGCGCGCGTGCTCGACCGCATCGGCGTATCGCTCGTCGAAGTTCCGGGCGCCGGCTGCTGCGGCGCGCTGCGGTTCCATCTCAACGATCAGGAGGCGGGGCGCGACGACATGCGCGCGCTGATCGATGCATGGTGGCCGCGGGTCGCCGGGCGCGAGGTCGAGGCGATCGTGGCCACCGCGAGCGGCTGCGGTGTCACGATCAAGGAATACGCGCACCTGCTCGCGATCGACCCGAGTTATCGCGGCAAGGCCGAGCGCATTTCGGACATGACCCGAGACCTTTCCGAGGTCGTCGAGCCACAGGATTTGCCTAAAAGCGCTGGGCGCGGCCGCATCGCGTTCCAGTCGCCGTGCTCGCTGCAGCACGGGCAGCAGATCCGCGGCAAGGCCGAGGCGCTGCTCGAGCGCGTCGGCTACGAGCTCACGCCGGTACGCGACGCGCACCTATGCTGCGGCTCGGCGGGCGCCTATTCACTGCTGCAGCCGGAAATCGCGGCGGAGCTGCGCGCGCGCAAGCTCGCCGCGCTGGGCGAGGGCGCGCCGCAGGCCATCGCCACCGCCAACATCGGCTGCCTCGCACATCTGGCGGCCGCGACCGCGACCCCGGTGCGGCATTGGATCGAGCTCGTGGACCAGGCGCTGGCGTAAAATCGCCGCATGGCCGAAGCGGCTCGGAACACCGTTCGCGTTGCTTGCCCGCACGACTGCCCGGATACGTGCGCGATGCTGGTCACCGTCGAGAACGGCGTCGCGACTGCTATCCGCGGCGACCCGGACATGCCGTTCACCGAGGGAACGCTGTGCACGAAGGTCGCGCACTATCTTGAACGGACTTACGCTCCCGACCGTCTCCTGTATCCACAGCGCCGCGTCGGCGCTAAAGGGTCCGGTCAGTTCAAGAGAATTACTTGGGACGAAGCGCTCGACGAGATCGCGGCTCGCCTGAAGACGCTTGCCGCCGAGGACCCGCAGACCATCCTGCCGTGCAGCTACGCCGGCACGATGGGCATGGTGCAATACATGTCGATGGACCGGCGCTTCTTCCACAAGCTCGGCGCCTCGCTCCTCGACCGCACGCTGTGCTCGAGCGCCGGCAAAGCCGGTATCAAGGCGACACTCGGCGCCTCGGTCGGGATGGACCCCGAGCGCTTCGACGAGGCGCGGCTGATCTTGCTGTGGGGCGCGAACCCCGTGGTCTCCAACCTGCATCTTTGGTCGCGCGTGCAGGCGGCGAAGCGCCGCGGCGCCAAGATCGTGGCGATCGACCCGTACCGGAGCCTCTCGGCCGAGAAGTGCACGCAGCACATCGCGCTGCTGCCGGGGACCGACGGCGCGCTCGCGCTCGGCATGATGCACGTCCTCATCAGCGAGGGCTTGCTCGACGCGGACTATATATCCAAGTACACCCTCGGCTTCGAGAAGCTGAGAAAGAGGGTTCTCGAGGAATACCCGCCGGCGTGGGCGGCGAGCGTTTGCGGTATCCGCGTCGAAGAAGTCGTCAACCTTGCGCGCGAGTACGGCACGACCAAGCCGGCCGCGATCCGGCTCAACTACGGTATGCAACGCCATGCCGGCGGCGGCATCGCGGCGCGCACCATCGCCTGCCTGCCGGCGCTCACCGGCGCGTGGCGCGATGCCGCGGGCGGCATCGTGCTCACGACCGCGGATTTCTACGGTTTCGATCACGCCGCGCTCGAGCGCCCCGACCTTCTCGCCGGCCGGCGCCCGCGGGTGATCAACCACTCGAAGCTGGGCGACGCGCTGACGCTCGCCGAGCCCCCAGTACGCCTGACGATCGTCTACAACAACAACCCGGTCGCGGTTTGTCCCGACTCCGAGAAAGTGATCGCGGGCTTTGCGCGCGAGGATCTGTTCACAGTCGTAATGGACCACTTCCAGACCGACACCGCCGACTATGCCGACATCCTGCTGCCCGCGACTACGCAGCTCGAGCACTACGATGTGCACAAGTCCTATGGGCACCTGTACATGCTCGCCAACAACCCGGCGATCGCACCGGTGGGCGAGTCGCTGCCCAACTCCGAGGTGTTCCGGCGCCTCGCCGCGCGCATGGGCTTCGACGAGCCGTGCTTCCGCGATTCCGACGAGGAGCTCTGTCGTACGGCGCTCAAGCGGGCGTCGTGGGATCGGCTCAAGGAGGCTGGCTGGCAGAGGCTCGAGGTCCCGCAGCGCTTCGCGCCCTTCGCGCAGGGCGGCTTCCGGACCTCGTCGGGCAAGTGCGAGTTCTATAGCGAGTGGCTGGAGAAGCAGGGTATCGACCCGTTGCCGTTCTATAACCCGCCCGCCGAGAGCGGGAAAAAATATCCGCTTTCGTTCCTGTCGCCGCCGGCGAGGAACTTTCTGAACTCGTCGTTCGCGAATATGAAGCGCTTTCGCGATCTGGAGCGCGAACCGCGCCTCGAGATGCACCCGCACGACGCCGCGAGCCGCGGCATCGGTGACGGTGACCTGGTGCGCGTGTTCAACGAACGCGGCAGCTACCGGCTGCGCGCTCGCGTCAACGCAGGACCGCGTCCCGGCGTGGTGGTCGCGCCCTCGGTGTGGTGGAAGAAGTACTCGCCCGACCGCCGCAACGCGAACAACCTGACCTCGCAGCGCACGACCGACATCGGCGGCGGCGCGACGTTCTACGACTGCCGCGTGCAAGTCGAGAAGGCGTGATTTTCGCGCGCGCCGGATGATGAAGCGGATGGCCCGCTTCCTGTGGCCGTATCGCGGCCGCATCGCGATCGCCGTGATCGCACTGCTGGTCGCGGTCGGCTGCGTGCTTGCGCTCGGTCGCGGCCTTCAGCATGTGGTCGACCGCGGCTTTGGCAGCGGCGACCCGCGGCTCCTCGACCAGGCGCTCGCGGCGATGATCGCGGTCGTGATGCTGTTTGCCGCCGCGACTTGTGCGCGCTTCTATTACATGATGAGCGTGGGCGAGCGCGTGGTGACCGACCTGCGGCGCGCGGTGTTCGACCATATCCTCGCGCTCGATCCGGCCTTCTTCGAGAAAGAGCGTACCGGCGACGTGGTGTCGCGGCTCACGAACGACGCCACGCTGCTCCAGCAGGTGATCGGCTATGGCTTGTCGATGTTCGTGCGCAACGCGCTCATGATGATCGGCGCGGCGGCGATGCTCTTTGTGACGAGCTGGAAGCTCGCGCTTCTCGTGCTGGCGGGCATACCCGCGACGCTCGCGCCGATGCTCTTGCTCGGCCGCCGAGTGCGACGCCTGTCGCGCTCAAGCCAGGATCGTGTCGCCGAGGCCGCGGCGTACGTCGACGAGGCAGTACACGAGATCCGCACCGTGCATGCCTACGCGCACGAGGACCTGGACCGCGCAAGCTTCGCGCGCCACGCCGAGGCAGCCTACGCCGCGGCGGTCGCGCGCATCTCGCACAAGGCCTTCCTGATTGCCGCGGTCATCCTGATCGCGTTCAGCGCCGTGGGGATCATTCTCTGGATCGGCGGCCACGACGTTCTCGCCGGCCGCATGTCGCAGGGCGAGCTCGCGGCATTCGTGTTCTACGCCGCGGTGGTCGCCGCCGGCGCCGGCACGGTGGCCGAAGTCTGGGGCGAGCTCCAGCGCGCCGCGGGCGCGACCGAGCGGCTGGTCGAGCTCCTCGCGACGCGGCCGGCCATCGTCGCGCCGCCTTCGCCGGCAACGGCGCCGCAGCGCGCCGCGCTCGACCTCGAGTTCGACGCCGTGCGCTTCGCCTATCCCGCGCGCCCCGACCTCGCAGCGCTCGAGCGCTTCACCTTGCGGATCGCGCCCGGCGAGCGCGTCGCGCTGGTCGGCCCCTCGGGCGCAGGCAAGTCGACGGTGTTCGCGCTTCTTTTGCGCTTCTACGACCCCCAGCACGGCGCGGTGCGCATCGGCGGGGTCGACCTGCGTGACACGGATCCGCGCGCGGCGCGCCGCCTGGTCGCGGTGGTGCCACAGGAGCCGGTCATCTTCGCGGCGAGCGTGCTCGAGAACGTGCGTTACGGGCGCCCCGACGCGACGCGCGAGGCGGTCGCGGCGGCGTGCGCGCAGGCTTGCGCGCTCGAATTCATCGAGCGCCTGCCCCAGGGCCTCGACACGCCGCTCGGCGAGCGCGGCGTCACGCTTTCGGGCGGGCAGAAGCAGCGCGTGTCGATCGCACGTGCGCTGCTCGCCGATCGCCCGATCCTGCTCCTCGACGAGGCGACGAGCTCGCTCGACGCCGCTGCCGAACGCCTGGTGCAGCAGGGGCTGGAAGCGCTGGAGAAGGGCCGCACCACGCTCGTCATCGCGCACCGACTCGCGACCGTGCAGACCGCCGGGCGCATCGTCGTGCTCGAGCGCGGCGCCATCGTCGCGCAGGGCACGCACGCCGAGCTCATGCGCCAGGGTGGCCTCTACGCGAGCCTCGCCCGCCTTCAATTCCTCGGAGCAAGAGATGAGAGGGATCCTCGTAGCCTGCGCGCTGTGGGCCTGCCTTCCGGCTAGCGCGCAGCAGGCCCCGCTCACCGTCGGCTCGAAGCGCTTCACCGAGTCCTATATCCTCGGCGAGATCGTCAGCCAGACCGCGGGCGGGACGCACAAGCAAGGGCTCGGGAATACGGCGATCCTGCTCGAGGCGCTCAAGGCCGGATCGATCGACCTCTATCCCGAGTACACCGGCACTATCGCGCGCGAGATCCTCAAATCCGAGGAGCGGCTGGATCTCGCGCAAATCAACCGCCGCCTCGCAGGCCTCGGCCTCGCGGCTTCAGTTCCGCTCGGTTTCAGCAACAGCTACGCGCTCGGCCTGCGGCGCAAGGACGCCGAGCGGCTCGGCATCCGCAAGCTCTCGGACCTGGCGCGGCACCCCTCGCTGCGGCTCGGGCTGTCGCATGAGTTCCTCGGCCGGCGCGACGGCTGGCCGGGGCTGCAGGCGGCCTACGGCCTGCCGCACAAGCCGCGCGGCCTGGACCACGGCATCGCCTACGAGGCGCTCGCCGCAGGCGAAATCGACGTCATGGACCTCTACACCACCGACGCCAAGATCGAGCGCTATGCGATCATCGCGCTCGATGACGATCGGCGGTTCTTTCCGCCCTACGATGCGGTGCTGCTGTACCGGGTCGACATCCCCGGGCGCTTTGCAAAGGAGTTCGATGCTCTCAAGAAGCTCGACGGCCGGATCGACGCGGCGACGATGGTACGCCTCAACGCGCGCGCCGAGATCGACAAAGTCGGCTTCGCCGACGTCGCTCGGGAGTTCCTGGGTCTTGGAACGCAAGCCCGGAGAAACCTGTGGTCGGCGATGTTCGCGCCGGACTTCGGGCGCTTGCTGCTCGAGCATCTCGGCCTCGTGTTCGGGTCGCTCGCGCTCGCCGTGCTGGTCGGCATTCCGTTCGGTCTGCTCGCTGCCAAATATTCTTGGCTGGCGCAGCCGGTGCTGGCGTCCACGGGGCTGTTGCAGACCATCCCGTCGCTTGCGCTGCTGGCGTTTCTCATTCCGGTGACTGGCACGATCGGCGCATGGCCGGCGCTGATCGCGTTGTTTCTCTACGCGCTGCTGCCGATCACGCGCAATACGCACACCGGCATCGTCGAGGTGCCGCGCGGCCTGGTGCACGCCGGCACGGCGCTCGGCCTTAGCCCGCGGCAAGTGCTGTTCAAAGTCGAAATGCCGCTTGCCCTGCCGGTGATCATGGCCGGGGTGAAGACCTCCGCGGTGATCAATGTCGGCACCGCGACCATCGCGGCGTTCATCGGCGCGGGCGGATTCGGCGAGCGCATCGCGCAGGGGCTCGCGCTGAACGACCACGCCGTGCTGCTCGCCGGCGCGCTGCCCGCGGCCGTGCTCGCGCTCCTGGTGCACGCGCTGTTCGAGCTCGCCGAACGCCGGCTATCGAGCGCGTAAGGGGAGAAGGGCGACAAGACCGGCAGCTTGCCTGCCGTGGGTGGTTGACCCATATCAAAAAGGCGCGGGCGCAGCGCACGTTAGAATTCCGCGGCGAAGCCGTCAACAACCCCTAGGGAAGGATCTATGCCGCAGCTGATCGGGGTACCGCGCGAGACCGCGGCGGGCGAGAAGCGCGTCGCCACCGTGCCCGAAGTGGTCGAGAAGCTCGTCAAGCTCGGGTTCCGCGTCGCGGTGGAGTCCGGCGCCGGCGACGCCGCCAACTTCCCCGACGAGTCCTACCGCGCCGCGGGCGCCGAGATCATCGACGACGCCGCGCGCCTGTGGGTAAACGCCGACATCATCTTCAAGGTGCGCGCTCCCGCCATGTCCGAGGTGGCGCGGATGCGCGAAGGCGCGAACCTCGTGAGCTTCGTCTGGCCGGCACAGAACCCCGAGCTCATGCAGGCGCTCGCGCAGAAGAAGGCAACGGTGCTCGCGATGGACAGCGTGCCGCGGATCTCGCGCGCACAGAAGCTCGATGCGCTTTCCTCGATGGCGAACATTGCCGGCTACCGCGCGGTGATCGAGGCCGCGCACCAGTTCGGACGCCTATTCACCGGGCAGATCACCGCCGCCGGCAAGGTGCCGCCGGCGAAGGTGTTCGTGATCGGCGCCGGCGTCGCCGGGCTCGCAGCGATCGGCACCGCGTCGGGCCTTGGCGCGATCGTGCGCGCCAACGACACGCGCCCGGAAGTCGCCGACCAGGTGAAGTCGATGGGCGGCGAGTTCGTGCCCGTGGACTATCAGGAGGAAGGCTCGGGCGTCGGCGGCTACGCCAAGGTGATGAGCGAAGCCTTCCAGAAGGCGCAAGCCGCGGTATTCGCCCGGCAGGCGAAGGAAGTCGACATCATCGTCACTACCGCGCTCATTCCCGGGCAGCCTGCACCACGCCTCATCAGCGCGGACATGGTGCGCTCCATGCAGCCCGGCAGCGTGATCGTCGACATGGCCGCGGAGCAGGGCGGCAACTGCGAGCTCACCGTGCCGGGCGAGGTCGCGGTCAGGCACGGCGTCAGCATCGTTGGCTACACCGATCTTCCGAGCCGGCTCGCCAAGCAATCGAGCACGCTGTACGCGACCAATCTACTGCGCCTCACCGAGGAGCTGTGTAAGAGCAAGAACGGCACTGTCGACGTCAACATGGACGACGAGGTGATCCGCGGCACCACCGTGATCAAGGAAGGCAAGATCACCTGGCCGCCCCCGCCGCCCAAGCTCTCGGCCGCTCCCCCGGCGGCGGCGAAGCCCGCCGCGGTCAAGCCCGTGACACCGCCCAAGGCCCACGGAGAATCGAGCGCACCGGCGTCGGCGCGCGCTACGGCGATTGTGTTCTTGGTAGGAGCGATTCTTTTCTGGTTCATCGGCGCCAACGCTCCGGCCACGTTTGTCGCGCATTTCACCGTGTTCGTGCTCGCGTGCTTCGTCGGCTACATGGTGATCTGGAACGTGACTCCGGCGCTGCACACGCCGCTCATGAGCGTCACCAACGCGATCAGCAGCATCATCGCGATCGGCGCCCTGGTGCAGGTGGCGCCGTTCGAGCAGAGCGCGGTCGACCGGCCGACGGGCTGGATCATCGGGCTCGCGGTCGTCAGCATCGCGCTCGTCGCGATCAACATGTTCGGCGGCTTCGCCGTGACGCAGCGCATGCTGCAGATGTTCCGGAAGTAGGCACCCCATGTCGACCACGCTACTCACGGTCTCCTACCTCGGCGCGGCGATCCTCTTCATCCTGAGCCTCGGCGGGCTCTCCAATCCGGAGACTTCTCGCCGCGGCAACCTGTTCGGCATGATCGGCATGGTCATCGCCGTGCTTGCCACGGCGCTCGGTCCTCAGGTCACCAAGGCCGCCTACCCTTGGATCATCGGCGCGATGGCCGTGGGCGCCGCGATCGGGCTTTACGCAGCGCGCATCGTGAAGATGACGCAAATGCCCGAGCTGGTCGCGCTGATGCACAGCCTGGTGGGGCTTGCCGCGGTGCTCGTGGGCTTCGCGAACTACATCGACCCCGCCGCAGCCGCCGGGTTCAAGGGCGCCGAGAAGACGATCCACGAGATCGAGATCTACATCGGCGTCCTGATCGGCGCGGTCACCTTCTCGGGCTCGATCATCGCCTTCGGCAAGCTCTCGGCGAAGATCACCGGAAAGCCCGTCCTCATCCCCGCGCGGCACTGGATCAATCTGGTCGGTTTGCTGGTCGTCATCTGGTGCGGGGGCTGGTTCATCAACAGCCACTCGATGGCCGAGGGCATGAGGCCGCTGCTCATCATGACGGCGATCGCGCTTCTTTTCGGCATCCACATGGTGATGGCGATCGGCGGCGCCGACATGCCGGTGGTGGTGTCGATGCTGAACAGCTACTCGGGCTGGGCGGCGGCCGCGACGGGATTCATGCTGTCGAACGACCTTCTCATCGTCACCGGCGCCCTCGTCGGCTCGAGCGGCGCGATCCTCTCCTACATCATGTGCCGCGCGATGAACCGCAACTTCGTCAGCGTGATCGCGGGCGGATTCGGAACCGAGGGAGGAACAGCGGCGGGCACGGGCGGCGCTCAACCCGCGGGCGAGGTTTCCCCGATCAGCGCGACCGAGACCGCCGAGCTGCTGCGCGGGGCGAAGAACGTGATCATCGTCCCGGGCTACGGCATGGCGGTGGCGCAGGCGCAGCACACGGTGTACGAGATCACGAAGTATCTGCGCGACAAAGGTGTGAACGTGCGCTTCGGCATCCACCCGGTCGCCGGCCGCATGCCCGGGCACATGAACGTGCTCCTCGCCGAGGCCAAGGTGCCCTACGACATCGTGCTCGAGATGGACGAGATCAACTCGGATTTCCCCGAGACCGACGTGGCGATGGTGATCGGCGCGAACGACATCGTGAACCCCGCCGCTCAGGACGATCCGACGAGCCCGATCGCCGGGATGCCCGTGCTCGAGGTGTGGAAGGGGAAGACCTCGATCGTGATGAAGCGCAGCATGGCTTCGGGCTACGCCGGGGTCGACAATCCGCTCTTCTACAAGGACAACAACCGGATGCTCTTCGGCGACGCCAAGAAGATGCTGGATCAAGTACTGGTGGCGCTGAAGGCCTGATGAAGTTGCTCGCGCTGCGCCTGCTCGCGCGCGAGCGCGGGCTCTTCGTCGGCGCGCTGGTCGTCGGTGTCGCCGCCATCGGCCTGGGCGTTCCGGCGGACTTCGTGCTGTTCGGGCTCACGCTGGCCGGCGTGGCGCTGTTCCATCATCACACGCTGCAGGTCGCGCTGATCGGGCTTGGCGTGATTACGCTCTACAAGCTCGGGTTTACCGGCTTCAAGGCTGGCCCGGGCCTGGGCGGGCTTGCGCGCCACCTGTCGCACGAGTGGGTCATCCTCGCGAACCTGCTCGGTTTGCTGCTCGGTTTTGCGCTGCTCTCGAAGCATTTCGAGGACAGCAAGGTCCCCGACGAGCTGCCCAGGATCCTGCCCGACAGCTGGTGGGGCGGGTTCTGGCTGCTCGCGATCGTATTCGTGCTTTCTTCTTTCCTCGACAACATCGCCGCGGCGCTGATCGGCGGCACCATGGCCCGGGTGGTATTCCGCGGCCGGGTGCACATCGGCTACCTCGCCGCGATCGTGGCCGCGTCGAACGCGGGCGGGTCGGGCAGCGTGGTCGGCGACACGACCACCACCATGATGTGGATCGACGGCGTCGACCCGCTCGACGTCATCCACGCTTATGCCGCGGCGCTCGTCGCTCTGCTGGTGAGCGGGCTGGTGGCGGCGCGACAGCAGCAGGCCTTTGCGCCGATCATGAAAGACGCGCGCGCCGGGATCCGCATCGACTGGGCGCACGTCGGCATCGTCGCCTTCATCCTGGTCGCCGCGATCGGCGCGAATGTCGCCGCCAACCTGGCGTTCCCAGAGGTGATCGGCCACTTTCCGGTGATTGGCGCGGCGGTCTGGGTCGCTATCGTCCTGACCGCAGTCTTGCGCCGGCCAGACTGGAGCCTTTTGCCGGGCGCGTTCAAGGGGTCGATCTTCCTGCTCTCGCTCGTCACCATCGCCTCGATGATGCCGGTGGAAAAGCTGCCGCCCGCTTCGTGGCAGACGGCGTTCAGCCTCGGCTTCATCTCGGCGGTGTTCGACAACATCCCGCTTACCGCGCTCTCGCTCAAGCAGGGCGGCTACGACTGGGGAGTGCTCGCCTACACCGTGGGCTACGGCGGCTCGATGATCTGGTTCGGCTCCTCGGCGGGCGTGGCGATCTCGAACATGTACCCCGAGGCGCGCTCGGTCGGCCGCTGGCTGCAGCACGGCTGGCATGTCGCGCTCGCCTACGTGGTCGGATTTTTCGTCATGCTCGCGATAGTCGGCTGGGAGCCCCACGCGCCGCACAAGGCGAAGCCCGCCGCCGCGGTAGAAACACCGTGGAGCGCTCCTTATTCCGCATCGTGAGAGCGCCTTGCCGTGCCGTAAATGCCGAGAGTAGAATCGTCGCGCTTTCACGACGTCACCGCGGGGTCGACGCGACGAGGACGCGGCCTTGCCCATAATTCGAATTCCAGAGGAGAGAGGAGACAGCTTATGAGCACGCAGCAAGCAACGCAGAAGGCTTCGCGTCGCAAGTTCCTGACCGGCGCGGCGGCCGCCACCGGAGCCGCGACCCTCGGCTTCCCGATGATCGTCAAGGCGCAAGGGCCGATCACGATGCGCTGGCAGAGCACCTGGCCGACGAAGGACATCTTCCACGAGTTCGCGCTCGATTTCGCCAAGAAGGTGAACGACATGACCGGCGGCGACCTCAGGATCGAGGTGCTGCCGGCCGGCGCGGTGGTGCCGGCGTTCGGGCTGCTCGACGCGGTTTCGAAGGGCACGCTCGACGGCGGCCACGGCGTGCTTGTGTACCACTACGGCAAGCAGAACGCGCTCGCCCTTTGGGGATCGAGCCCGGCGTTCGGCATGGACGCCATCCAGCTGCTCGCCTGGCACAAGTACGGCGGCGGCAAGGAGCTGCTCACCAAGATCTATTCCTCGATCGGCGCCAACGTCGTGTCCTTCCCTTATGGTCCGATGTGG
>DASTPE010000105.1:0-6348 GCA_035762345.1 Burkholderiales bacterium | reverse complement strand
GTTGCCGCTCCGATACCGCGAGATATTGGGCGGCTTTATCTCAATTCGATATTTCATCCATCAGTATCCGGAGCAGCTCGCCAAGATTCTTCTGCAGAGCGGAAAACCCAGCGCCCTTCTGCAGCGTGCGCTCATCCATGTAAAGCCGCTTGTTGATCTCGATTTGTAGGCTGTGCCGCCCGGCGCTCGGGTTGGAGTACGCGCGGATCAGCTCAACCCCCTTATAGGGATCGTTCACCGTTACCCGGTAGCCCATGCCGGCCAGCGTTTCGCGCACGAGCTCGGTGAAGCGCGGCTCGCAGGTCGTGCCGTCGCGATCGCCGATGACGAAATCCGGGCGCACGCTGCCCGCGCCGTCTTCGCTCTGCTTCCCGGCCACCGAGCGCATCGAGTGGCAATTGATGTGATAGACCCGCTCATGTTTCCTGAAAGCGCGCTCCAGCAGCTCCTGGAGCGAGCGGTGGTACGGCACGTGCACGCGATCGATACGATGGCGTACGGCTTCCGGGGCAAGCTTGCGCCCGTAGATCGGCCGGCCATCTTCCAATGTGCGCCAGATGAGCGACTTGCCGATACGCGCCTTGCCGCTTGGCCGGTGCTCCCACGGCCAATCGGCAGGAAGGCGGCCTTCGATGAGGTCCAGGTCGATGTCGCCGGCATTGCGGTTGGGGTCGAGATACGTGCGCGCAAACGTCGCGGCGAGGAGTGGCACGCCAAGCTCGTGCGCCGCGGCGTAGAGCTCGTCGACGTAGCAATCCTCGGACTCGCGCAGCTGGGCTTCGGTGACGATGGCGCCGAAGTCGGCGGGAAAATCGCGGCCGGAATGCGGGGAATCGAGAACCAGCGACGGCATCGCTGTAGCATACTTGAATGCAAAGCTATTACGCCCGGCGCGCCGCCGAGTACGAGAAGATCTATGACAAGCCGGAGCGCCAGGCCGATCTCGCGCGGCTGCGAAACGACATCCCGGCGCTGTTCAGGGACGAGCGGGTGCTCGAGATCGCGTGTGGCACAGGCTACTGGACCCCGCTCATCGCCGAGCAGGCGGAGTCGGTCCTCGCCGTCGACTACAACGAGGAGACGCTGGCGATCGCGCGGACCAAGCGGTATCCGAGGAGCAACGTACGCTTTGAGCGTGCCGACGCCTACGCGCTGCCGGATTGGCAGGAGAAGTTTTCCGCCTGCTACGCCGGCTTCTGGTGGTCGCATATCCCGCGCGCCAGGCTGGACGCGTTCCTGAATGGGCTGCAAGCCAGGCTCGAGCCCGGCGCGAGGATCGCGTTCATGGACAACCGTTATGTCGAGGGATCGAGTACCGCCATTTCCCGGAAGGACGCCCAGGGCAACACCTACCAGCGCCGCCGCCTCGACGACGGCTCGAGCCACGAGGTGCTCAAGAACTTCCCCACGGGACCGAAGCTGCGCGCGAAGCTGGGTCGGTTCGGGACCCAGGTGACGTTTTCGGAGTACGAGTACTACTGGCTCGCCACCTATCGCATAATGGCCGGGACAAACCCGGGAGGAGGCAAACGATGATTCGGTTCTTGCTCGCAGTTCTTTTCGGTTTCACGACCGCGGCCGCGGCCCAAGAGCTGCGCATCGGCCTCGCGTCCGAGCCGACGGCGATGGATCCGCACTACCACAACCTGTCGCCGAACAACTCGCTCCTCAGCCATATCTTCGAGAGCCTGGTGGGTCAGGACGAGCGCCAGCGGCTCACCCCGGACCTCGCCGAATCGTGGAAGCCGGTCGACCCCACGACCTGGGAATTCAAGCTGCGTAAGAACGTGCGCTTCCACGACGGCACGCCGTTCACCGCTGACGACGTCCTCTTCAGCTTCGAGCGCGCGCCGAACGTCGAGGGCAGCCCATCGAGCTTCGGCATCTACGCGCGCGGCAAGACCTTCGTCAAGGTGGACGACTACACGGTGCACGTGAAGACCGCGGCGCCCTATCCCCTGATGCCGAACGACCTGTCGCAGGTATTCATCATCTCGCGCAAGCATGGTCAGGGTGCGAAGACACCCGACTACAACTCGGGTAAGGCCGCGGTCGGCACCGGCCCGTACCGCTTCGTCGAATACACCCCCGGCAACCGTATCGTTGTGCAGAGAAACGAGCAGTACTGGGGCGAGAAGCCGGCGTGGCAGCGGGTGATATTCCGCGGCATCAAGTCCGACCCGTCGCGCGTGGCAGCACTGCTCGCCGGCGACGTGGACATGATCGACGAGGTGCCGGCGGTGGACATGGAGCGGCTCAAGAAGGACCCGAAGCTCACCATCGCGCAGACGGTCTCGAACCGCGTCATCTACCTGCACCTCGATCATTTCCGCGACGATTCGCCCTTCGTGCGTGCGAAGGACGGCGGCGCGATCAAGAACCCGCTGCGCGACGTGCGCGTACGCAGGGCGATTTCCATGGCAATCGACCGCGACGCGATCGTGAGCCGCGTGATGGAAGGCCAGGCGATCAAGGCCGGCCAGCTCCTGCCCGAGGGCTTCTTCGGCGTGAGCAACAAGTTAAAGCCTGTGGCGTACGACCCGAACGGGGCGAAGAAGCTCCTTGCCGAGGCCGGCGTGCCGAACGGCTTCCGCCTCACCATCCACTCGCCCAACGACCGCTACCCGAACGACGCCAAGATCGCCGAGGCGGTCGGGCAGATGCTTTCGCGTGCCGGCATCGACACGCAGGTCGTCACGATGACGCAAGGCGTGTTCTTCCGGGACGCCTCCACCGGATCGCCGGACAAGGGGCCCAAGTTCAGCTTCATCCTGGTCGGCTGGGGCTCAGGAACGGGCGAGGCGTCCTCGCCGCTCAAGTCCCTCGTTGCGACCTTCGACCGCGAAAAGGGCATGGGCGCATCCAACCGCGGCCGCTATTCCAACCCGCAGGTCGACAAGCTGATCAACGACGCGCTCGCCACGGTGGAAGACGCGAAGCGGGCCGATCTTCTCGCGCGCGCGACCGAGATCGCGATCGACGATGTCGGCATCATCCCGCTGCACTACCAGGTGAACACCTGGGCGATGCGCCGCGGCTTCGCCTACAAGCCGCGCACGGATGAGTACACGCTCGCGACGGGGGTCGGCAAAGCGAACTGATGGTTTTCGTCATCCGGCGGATCATCCAGAGCCTGGTCGTGGTTCTGGTGATGTCGCTCGTGGTATTCGTCGGCGTGCACGTGGTCGGCGACCCGGTGCACATCCTCATCTCCGACGACATGACCCAGGAGGAAATCGACCGGTTCATCCAGCGGCTCGGCCTTGACCGGCCAGTGCACGAGCAGTACTTCCACTTCCTCGCCAACGCGGTGCGCGGCGACCTGGGCAACTCCTTCGTCCACGGCGAGCCCGCCCTCAAGCTCATCCTGCATCGCATGCCGGCCACGCTCGAGCTCGCCTTCGCCGCATTCCTGCTCGCCATCGTGTTCGGCATCCCCCTGGGCATGTACGCGGGCCTCAAGCCCGAGTCGCCGGCGAGCCGCGCCATCATGGCGGGCTCGATCCTCGGCTTCTCGCTGCCCACTTTCTGGGTGGGCCTGATGCTCATCATGGTGTTCGCCGTGATGCTCGGCTGGCTGCCCTCGACCGGGCGCGGCGACTTCCTGACCTGGGAGGGGCTGCGCCACCTGGCGCTTCCCGCATTCAACCTTGCGCTCTTCAAGATGGCGCTCGTAACACGACTCGCGCGCGCCGGCACGCGGGAAGCCGCGCTGCAGGACTATGTCAAGTTCGCGCGCGCGAAGGGACTCTCCCCCTCGCGCGTCGTCCTTGTCCACGTGCTCAAGAACATTCTGGTCCCAGTCGTCACGGTCCTCGGTCTCGAGCTGGGCGGCCTGATCGCGTTCTCCGTGGTCACGGAGACCGTGTTTGCGTGGCCTGGCATGGGCAAACTCCTCATCGACTCGATCCAGCGCCTGGACCGGCCGGTGGTCGTCGCCTACCTCGTGATTACGGTCCTGATGTTCATCGTCATCAACTTGATCGTGGACATCGTGTACTCGATGCTCGACCCGCGCGTGCGGCTGAAGGAGGCGAGGGCATGAGCGCTGCCGCGCAGACCCTGCCGCTCGCCAAGGCCGAGACGCCGTTCCGTCGGCTCGCGCGCGAATTCTTCTCGAACGGCGTCGCCACCGCGGCATTCGCGGTGCTGCTCACCATCATCTTCCTCGCGCTGTTCGCGCCGCTGCTCGCGCCGCAGAACCCCTACGACCTCGCCAAGGTCACGGTGCTCGACGCCCGCCTCGCGCCGGGCGCGCATGGCTCGGCGGGATTCGTGATGTGGCTCGGCGCCGACGGCGCCGGGCGCGACATGTGGAGCGCGATGCTCTACGGCCTGCGCATCAGCCTCGGCGTCGGCGTCGCCTCGGGCGCCATCGCGCTCGCGATCGGAACTGCGATCGGCCTCGCCGCGGCCTATCGCGGCGGCTGGTTTGACGCGCTGATCATGCGGCTCGTCGATCTTCAGCTCTCCTTTCCCGCGATCCTCGTCGCCCTGATCCTGGTCGCGATCCTCGGCCGGGGCGCCGACAAGGTGATGATCGCGTTGATCCTCGTGCAATGGGCCTATTACGCGCGCACGGTCCGCGGATCGGCGCTGGTCGAGCGGCGCAAGGAGTACATCGAGGCGGCGCACTGCCTGGCACTGCCGGCGCCGCGCATCGTGTTCCGCCACCTGCTGCCGAACGTGGTGGCGCCGATGATCGTCGTCGGCACGCTGCAGACCGCGCACGCGATTTCGTTAGAAGCGACGCTCTCCTTCCTCGGCGTGGGGCTGCCGCTCACCGAGCCCTCGCTCGGGCTGCTGATCGCGAACGGCTTCGAGTACATGCTGTCGGGCAAGTACTGGATCAGCTTCTACCCGGGCCTCGCGCTGCTCGCGACGATCATGAGCATCAACCTCGTCGGCGACCGCCTGCGCGACATCCTGAACCCGCGCCTTGAGCGCTAACACTCTAGAAGTACAAGACCTGAAGACCCATTTCTTCACGCGCGCCGGGGTTGTGCGCGCCGTGGACGGAGTGAGCTTCGAGGTGCGCCCCGGCGAGGTGCTCGGCCTCGTCGGCGAGTCGGGCTGTGGGAAAACGGTGACCGGCTTCTCGATCCTGGGCCTCGTCGATCCGCCCGGACGCATCGTCGGCGGCCGGATCGTTTTCGACGGAACCGATCTCCTGCAGCTTGATGAGCACGCACTGCGCCAGATCCGCGGAGCGCGCATTGCAATGGTGTTTCAGGACCCCATGATGACGCTGAACCCGGTCCTGCGCATCGACACGCAGATGGTCGAGGCGGTGCGGGCTCATCAGCGCATGGATTTCAACGCCGCGCGCCAGATCGCCCGCGAGGTGCTCGAGCGCGTCGGCATACCGTCGCCCGAGTCGCGCCTGCGCTCCTACCCGCATCAGTTCAGCGGCGGGATGCGCCAGCGCGTGGCGATCGCGATCGCGCTCCTCAACCGGCCGAAGCTCATCATCGCCGACGAGCCCACCACCGCGCTCGACGTGACGATCCAGGCGCAGATCCTGTACGAGGCGCAGAAGCTGTGCCGCGAGTCGGGCACCGCGCTCATCTGGATCACACACGATCTCTCGGTCGTCGCCGGGCTCGCCGACCGCATCTGCGTCATGTATGCCGGGCGCATCGTCGAGCAGGGCTCGGTGGACGAAGTGCTCGACGCGCCGCTGCATCCTTACACCCACGGCCTGATCGGCTCCGTTCCGAGCCGCAATCGGCGCGGCGCGCCGCTCGCCCAGATTCCCGGCATGACGCCCGCGCTCATCAACCTGCCGCCCGGATGCGCGTTTCGCACGCGCTGCTCGAGGGCGCAGCCAAGGTGCAGCGAGCAGCCCGAACTGAAACCGCATAACGGGCGCCTGGTGCGCTGCTTCTACCCGCTGTCTTGAAGATCCTCGAGCTCGAGCACGTTTCCAAGCGCTTCGTGCAGCCGCTCGACTTCGCCGGCAAGCTCGCGCGCATGCTCGGCGCCGACCTCGCGGACGAGGTCGTGCACGCGGTCGACGACGTCTCGCTCTCGGTGGAGGAAGGGGAGGTGGTCGGCCTGGTGGGCGAATCGGGCTGCGGCAAGTCGACGCTCGGCCGCATGGTCGCCGGCATCCTCGAGCCGAGCGCCGGCACGATTTCGTACCGGGGGAAGGATGTGACCTCGCTGAACGAGAGCGAAGCGAGGCAAGCCTCGCTCAAGGTCCAGATGATCTTCCAGGACCCGTACGCGTCGCTGAACCCGCGCAAGCGGATCGGCCAGATCGTGGGCGAGCCGCTGCGCATCCACGGGCGCGCGGCCGGCCGCGACGTGCGCCGGCGCGTCCAGGAGCTGCTCGAGGTCGTGGGC
>DASTPE010000104.1:0-12509 GCA_035762345.1 Burkholderiales bacterium | reverse complement strand
CGCCCGGCTTTTCGACGTCGATCATCTCGTCGATCATGCGCGCGAGGCCGTTGATCTCCGCGCTGATCTCGCGCAGAGCATCGCGCGCCTCGGCGTCGCCTGATGCAATTCCAACTACGGGCGGCACGCCGTTTTTCTATTTGAAAAGCTTGCCCGCGGGGAAGGGGAGCGCCTTGGCGCCGAGCGCTTCCTCGATGCGCAGCGCCTCGTTCCATTTCGCCATTCGCTCGGAGCGCGAGAAGCTGCCCACCTTGAGCTGGGGCACGCCCCAGCCGACCGCGAGGTGCACGATGGAGACGTCCTCGGTCTCGCCCGAGCGCGCGGAGACGATGGCGCGATAGCCGGCCTCGCGCGCCGCGTTCCAGCAGGCGAGGGTCTCGGTCAGCGTGCCGACCTGGTTGGGCTTGAGCAGCACCGCATTGCAGGCGCCGTTCGCGGACCGAACCCGTTTTTCATCCGTTACGAAAAAGTCGTCGCCGACGACTTGTATCCCCGCCGCATCAGTAAAGGCACGCATCGCTGCGGCATCGTTCTCGGCGAACGGGTCCTCGATCGAGACGATGGGGTAGCGTTCGATCCAACGCATCCACATCGCGTGCAGCTGCTCTGCGGAAAGCGTGCGGTCTTCCAGCGCAAGGTAATAGCTGCCCCCCCGGGAGAGCTGGGTCGCTGCGATATCGAGGGCGATCGCGACATCGGCGCCGGGTTCGAGACCGGCGTCCGAAATCGCGCCGACGAGCTCGGCGAGCCCTTCCTCGTTGGTCTTGAACGCCGGCCAGTAGCCACCCTCGTCGGCGACGCCCTGCAGCGCGCCGCGCTTCGCAAGGCGCTTTCCCGCTGCGGCATAGACCTGCGCGGTCCACTCCAGCGCCTCGGCAAAGCTGCCCGCGCCGATGCAGACGACCATGTAATCCTGGATGTCGCATCGTCCGCGCGCGTGCGCGCCGCCGCCGAAGATCTGGATCTGCGGCACCGGGAGGGCCACGCGCTTCTCGCCCGCGAGCTTTTTCCACAAGGGAATTTTCTGAACCGCGGCGTCGGCATGCGCGCACGCAAGCGACACCGCCACCATGGCGTTCGCCCCGAGTCGGCTCCTGTCGCTCGTGCCGTCGAGATCGATCAGGCGCCGGTCGAGTTTTTCCTGGTCCGAGACGCTGAGCGCGCGCAGGCCGTCGCGGATGCGCGACTGGATGTTGCGCACCGCCTCGCGTGCTTCCACCGTTTTCGCCTCGCCAGAGCCGGTTGACGCGCCAGCCGGCGCGATCGCGCGTCCCGAAGCGAGCGGCGTAGTGCCGCGCCCAACAATGACTTCTGCCTCGACGGTAGGACGGCCGCGCGAGTCCCAGACCTGGCGGGCTTTTATATCGAGGATCTTTGCCACGCTTCGCGAACTTCCGTCAGGTTGGAGGCTGTGGGGAGGAGCTCGCGCGCGAGGCTCCTCACACGCCTTTTGTCCTCCTCCGCGAGGTATTCCACCGGCGACTTCCCATCCACCCGAGCGAGGAGCAGGGCGGGGAGCAGCGAGGCAGCCCGCTCCTCGACGCCTTCGAGCGCAACTCCACTCAGGTAGGAAGAAGCGAGCGCCTCGAAGCACTCGAGGAACGCGGGCTTCGCCCGCGGTACCCAGAGACACTTGAGCAGCAGGTGGTTCAGGCAGAAGGCGAGGTCGAACGCGGGATCGCCGTACCACGCACACTCGGCGTCGAGGAACACCGGCCCGCGCGGGCCGACCAGGATGTTCTTGGGGCTCACGTCGCCGTGGACGAGGCAGAGCTTCGATTGCGCCGTTCGATTAACGAGGTGCTGCAGTTGTGCGCGCAGCTCAGGATGCCGGGTCGCCGTAAAGAGCAGATACGGCTCGAGACGGATGGCGTGGAAGATCGCGTCGGTGGCGAACCGCTTGGCGAGATCCGCACGCCCCGCGGTCGCTTTATGGATGGCGGCGAGGCTGGCGCCGACCTGGGCGGCGAACGCGGGCACGGCTTCTCCCTGGCGAAGCCGCTCTTTCCATACCGGAGAGGGAACATATTCCATCGCGAAGAGCCCGGCCTTGTCGTCGAAAGCAAGCACGCGCGGCGCGGCGCCGGGCGCGGCGGCGCCGGCGGCTTCGAGCCACAACCGCTCGTACCGGTTGCGCTCGATGGGCGCTTCCCATACCTGGGCCACGCGCAGCCGAGGCAGCGCGCGCTTCACGCAGACGCCGCCCACCCTCCAGATCTCGGATGACACGCCTCCAGTGAGCGGCGCAAATGACGGTATTTCGTCTGTCGAAATCAAGCCGGCGCTGCGCAGCAGGCGCTGGACCGGCTCAGGGAGAGAGGTGCTCAATCTTCCAGGCCACGCCGTCGCGCCGGTAGAGCAGCCGGTCGTGCAGGCGATCGCTGCGGCCCTGCCAGAACTCGATCTCGCGCGGCTCGACACTGTAGCCGCCCCAGTGCGGCGGCCGTAGCGGCTGCTCGCCGTGGCGCTGCCGGGCAGCCTCCATAGCGGATTCCAGCACCTGGCGAGAACGAACAAGCTGACTCTGCGCTGACGCCCAGGCCGAGAGCCGCGCACCGAGGGGGCGCGTCGCATAGTAGGCGTCCGACTCCGCTGCGCCCAGCTTCTGCACCGTGCCGTCGATTCGCACCTGCCGCTCGAGCTCCGACCAGAGGAAGACGAGGCACGCGGCCGCGCGGTGCTCGAGCTCGCGCCCCTTGCGGCTGAGGTAATTGGTGTAAAAGAGGAATTGCCCGCGCTCGACGCCCTTGAGAAGCACGATGCGCGCCGATGGTGCGCCCTGCGAAGTCACCGTCGCTAGGGTCATCGCGTTCGGCAGCGGCAACCCGGCGCGCAGGGCCTCGTCGAACCAGCGCTCGAACTGGCGAATCGCATCGGGATCGGCCTGCGCTTCGGTGAGTCCCGAGCGCATGTATTCCTGGCGCAGGTCGGCGATCTTCATGCGCGCGATTCTACGGCGCCGCGTGGCCTAAACCCGACGATCGAGGGCGAGGAGTCGCAATCTCCCTCTGAAAAGCGTTGACATGCGATAGCTTCTTCGGCATCTTCACGTCACCGCTGCGCCTTGTGGCGGGGGAACCCGGAGCGAAATCCAGCACCTCATCAGCATTCCAAATAGATCGTTCAGAGGAGAAATAGAGATGGCGAAGAAGAAAGCAAAGAAGGCGGGAAAGAAGCGCAAGCCGAATGCCGCCTTCATGAAAGCGATGACGCCGAGCGGCCCGCTCGCGTCCGTGGTCGGCTCGAGCGCGATGCCGCGCACCGAGGTGACCAAGAAGATCTGGGGCTACATCAAGCGCAATGGCCTTCAGGACAAGAAGAACCGGCGCATGATCAACGCCGACGACAAGCTCAAGGCCGTGTTCGGCGGCAAGAGCCAGGTGTCGATGTTCGAGATGACCAAGCTGGTCAGCCGCCACCTGAAATAAGGTTTCCCGAGGAGGAAGGAAAAGGAGGGGCCCCTGCGCGGGGCCCCTTCCTACTTCTGGTAATAGGCGGTCACCCGGTCGACTTCGTTTTTCGAGCCGAGGATGACCGCACAGCGCTGGTGCAGTCCCTTCGGCTGGACATCCAGGATCGGGATGTGGCCGTCGGTGGCGGCGCCGCCCGCCTGCTCGATGATGAACGACATCGGGTTCGCCTCGTACATGAGGCGCAGCCGGCCTTCCTTGTTCTTCGAGTCGCGCGGGTACATGAAAATCCCGCCGCGCGAGAGCACGCGGAACACGTCGGCCACCATCGAGGCGACCCAGCGCATGTTGAAATCCTTGCCGCGCGGGCCGTCCTTGCCAGCGAGGCACTCGTCGATGTAGCGCTTGACCGGCGGCTCCCAGCGCCTCGCGTTCGAGCTGTTGATGGCGAATTCCTGCGTGTCCTCGGGGATGCGGATCTCGGGATGCGTCTGGACGAAGGTGTAGGTCTCGCGGTCGAGCGTGAAGCCGTAGGCCCCGTCCCCGACCGTGAGCACGAAGACCGTGGTCGGCCCGTATACGGCGAACCCTGCGGCCACCTGCTTGCGGCCCGGCTGCAGGAACGCCTGCTCGTTCGCGTCGCAAAAACTGCCGTCGGCATTCTTCGGGCAGCGCAGCACCGAGAAGATCGTGCCCACCGAGATGTTCACATCGATATTGGACGAGCCGTCGAGCGGGTCGAAGAGCAGCAGGTATTCCCCGCGCGGGTAGTGCGTCGGGATCGGGCGCGGCTCTTCCATCTCCTCGGAGGCGAGCGCCGCTAGGTTGCCACCCCATTCGTTCGCCTCGAGCAGGATCTCGTTCGACAGCACGTCGAGCGTCTTCTGGGCTTCGCCCTGAACATTTTTCGTACCGGTAAGACCCAATCCATCAGCGAGCGCGCCCTTGTTGACCCGCGTGCTGATCGCCTTACAGGCGCGCGCAATCGTCTCGATCAGCAGCCGCAGGTCGGCGTTGATCAGGTTCCTGTCGCGCTGACGGGAAACGAGGAATTGACTAAGAGTGACGCGTCGCATCGTGACGACGATTGTACCCTCGCGCGTGTCTCGAACATTTCGGTGAGCTCGGACCGCGCCAGCGGCGGGCTATAGTAGTAGCCTTGGTACTCACGGCAGCCTTCGGCGCGCAGGAACTCCAGCTGGCTGGCGCGCTCGACGCCCTCGGCGGTGACTTCCATGCGCAGGCTGCGCGCCATGGCGAGCACCGCCCGCGCGATTGCCACGTCGTCCTCGTGGTGCGGCAGGTCCCGCACGAAGCTGCGGTCGAGCTTGACGGTGTTCAGCGGGAAGCGCTTGAGGTAGCCGAGTGAGGAATAGCCCGTGCCGAAATCGTCCATCGCGAGGCGCACGCCGCGGCGGCGTAGCATCGCCATCAGCTCGGCAGCCGCGGCCGGCTCCTGCATCACCATGCTCTCGGTCACCTCGAGCTCGAGCAGCGCCGGATCGAGCCCGGATTCGCGCAGCGCCTCGTCCACGTGCTCGAGGAGCTGCCCGTCGGCGAACTGCCGCGCGGAAAGGTTGACGGCGATGCCGCAGGCGCCGTAGCGCGTGCTCCAGGCTGCGGCTTGGCGGCAGGCCTCACCGAGCACCCAGCGCCCGATGCACACAATGGCGCCGGTCTCCTCAGCGATATCGATGAAGCGGTTCGGGGCGAGGAGCCCGTGGCGCGGGTGCTGCCAGCGCAGCAGCGCCTCGACTCCGGTGATCGCGCCCTTGGCGACGCTCACCTTCGGCTGGTAGAGCAGGCGCAGCTCGCCGCGCTCAACCGCGCGGCCGAGCTCGCTCTCGAGCGTGAAGCGCTCCTCGTTATGCAAGCTCATCTGGCGCGTGTAGAAGCTGAAGCGGTTGCGCCCTTCCTCCTTGGCGCGGTAGAGCGCGATGTCGGCGTTGCGCATGAGGGTCGGCACGTCGCGCGCGTCGGCTGGCGCGAGGGCGAGGCCGATGCTCACAGAGAGGGAGAGCTCGCGCGCGTCGAGCTCGAGCGGGCGCGCGACCGAAGCGAGGATCTTCTGCGCCACCTCCTGCGGGCCGGCCGCCGACTGCACGTTCTCGATGAGCGCCACGAACTCATCGCCGCCCAGGCGCCCCACGATGTCGCTCTCGCGCAGGCAAGCGCCGATGCGGCTGCCGATCTCGCGCAGCGCCCGGTCGCCGGCCGGGTGCCCCATGGTGTCGTTGATGAGCTTGAAGCGGTCGACGTCGATGAAGAGAAGGGCGATGCTGCGCTGATTGCGCTCGGCCTGCGCCAGCGCGTGCTCCAGGCTTTCAGTAAAAAATGCCCGGGTGTAGAGGCCGGTCACCTCGTCGCGCGTCGCCATGGCGTGGATCTGGCCAATCGCCTGCTGCAGCTCGTCGTTGCGCGCGCGCAGCCGGTCGCGCAAGCGGCAGATGCGCCCGCCGATGTAGCCGAACCAGGGCAGCGAGACCGCAAGCAGCAGCCAGTTGAACCACTCCTGCGTCACGCTTTCCAAGCCTTGCGGCCGCAGCCGCATCACCAGGTTGATCACCAGCGCGTAGCCCGCGAGCGTGTACAGCGAAAGCACGATAAGCTCGCGCATCGTCATGCGGAAGATGCCGAACAGGAACACGAGGTAGCACAACCCGAGCGAGATGCCTCGGCCGACGTCGGCATAGTAGAGCGCCACCATGAGCAGGGTAATGCCGGCGTACACCTGCGGCTTGGTCAAGCTCGGGTCGGCGAAGCGCAGGTTGAACCCGGTGCAGAAGGCGGTGAAGAATGCCGCATTGAGCGCGATCGCCGCGGTGGCGATCACAGCCGCCGCGCCGCCGTCGATGAACTCGAACCAGTACGCCGCGGCGAGCAGCGGCAGGGTCAGCGCATAGCTGAACGCGGCGAGGGAGTAGCGCCGCAGGCGGATGGCCTGCTCTAGGGGGATGCTGGTCGCCGGCGCCGGGAAGTGCATGACCGGCGGATTATCTAGCTGTGGCGCGCGCCTGTTGGCAAATCTTGATCAACGTGGAATACGTCACACCTTTGTGCCGCCAAGCCGACGCCGGGCGAACCAAGCTCCGCCGAGGAGCGCTGCGGCGAGCGCCCAGAACACCGGCGTCATGCCGATCGCGGCGGACGCCGCGCCGGAAGCGAGCGGGATGAGCGTGTGGCTGGCGTTCAGGAGCGATGTGCGCAGGCCGACCGCCTCGCCCTGGCGCCCGGGCGGGGAGGCGGCGTAGAGAAGCGACATGATGACCGGCTGCGCGCTGCCGAGCCCCAGACCGAGCACGAACGACAGCAGCATGAGCAGCGACGCGCTTTGCGCGAACGGGAAAAGCAGGTAGCAGGACCCCGAGATGCCGAGCGCGGCTAAGATGATCACCCACTGCCTGAGTTTCTTCACGAGCACGGGCATGGCGATGCGCACGGTCAGCGTCGCGAACGCGAAGGTCGCGAGGATGACGCCGATGGCCGCCGCGGAGAGACCGAGGCGTGCGCCGTAGAGCGGGATCAGGAAGGCGAAGAGGTCCCAGCCCGTAGCGAGTAGCAAGCTCACCCAGAACGTATGGCGCAGCCCCGGGATTCGCAGCAGGTCGAGTACGCCGGCGCGCTTGCCGAGGGGCACGCGCTCCGGGCGGGGCAGCGGGCGTTTTCGCCGCCATAGCAGGAAAAGCGCGACTGCGGGAAAACAGGCGAGGACCAGGAAGGCGCTGGCGTGGCCGAAGCCGTCGATCGCGTACCCGGCAACCAGCGGCCCGATCGAGTTCGAGATCGCGAACCCGAGCGCGAGCCAGCTGAAATTCACCGCGCGCTGCTCCGGCGAGCCGTGTGCGCCGAACACGCTGTTCATGGCGATGTGCACGTACATGAACGACACGCCGAGGAGCGTGGCCGACACGTAGAGGGTTTCGAGCCTTGGAAAGGCAAACGGCAGGCCGGCCGAAAGCGCGAGGATGCCAAGCGAGACCGCGAGCGGCCGCTGCGGCCCGACGCGATCGATCAGACGTCCGGCGCCGACCGAGAGCAGCATCGGCAGCAGCGCGAACAGCGACATCAGCACGCCGACCACCGCCTCCGAGGCGCCGAGCTCGAGCGCGAACAGCGTCGTCGTCATCCGCGCCCCGACGAACGCGAGATGCCCCAGCGCGTTCAGGACGACGAAAGAGATGATTTCCAAAGTTCCCGGATCTTATTTCCGGAGAACCGGCGCTTCAGTGCAGGTGGGCGCTGAGGGTCTCGTAGAGCGCGGCGGGCTCGACCGGCTTTTGCAGCAGCGCGCGCACGCCGGCGGCGCTGAGCTCCTCGCGGTCGACACGGTCGCTGTTGCCGGTGTACAGCACGACCGGCAGCCCCGGGCGGGCCGCGGCGATCTCGCGCGCCAGGCTCACACCGGTGATGCCCGGCATCGTCTGGTCGAGGATCACGAAGTCGTAGCGCTCGCGCGCCACGCGCTCCAGCACGCCGAGCGGGTTTGTCATTGCGGTGGCGTCGAGGCCCCAGCTCTCGAGCAGCTCGCGCATGAAGTCGGCGACCGCCTTCTCGTCGTCCACGATCAGCACGCGCCCGCTCAACTCGGCCTTGCGCCGGCCGGCGGGGCGCTCGGGCCGGGCCACCGCATCGCCGCCGTGTATGGGAAGCAGGACGCGGAAGCGGCTTCCCGCGCCGAGCGTGCTTTCCACGATGATGTGGCCGCCGTGCTCGTGGACGATGCCATGCACCGTGGCAAGGCCCATGCCGCTGCCGCGCCCGACCTCCTTGGTGGTAAAGAACGGCTCGAACATGCGCTCGAGCACTTTGGGGGGGATGCCGGACCCGGAGTCGGCGACCTCGAGCTCGACGAACTCGCCACGGAAGCGCTTACGGCAGCTCGCGCACACCGCTTTGCCGGGCAGCTTGATGGAGCGCAGGGCGACGTCGATGCGCCCGATTCCCGCCATCGCGTCGCGCGCGTTGATCGTGAGGTTGAGCAGGATCTGGTCCAGCTGCACCGGGTCCAGCATGACCACGGGGACCTGCGCGAGGTTGGTGACGAGCTCGAGGCTTGAAGGCAGCGAGCTTTTCAGCAGCTTGAGCGACTGCGCCACCGCGTCGGCGAGCGCGAGCGGACGGGGCGAGCCGCGCTGGCCGCGGCTGAAAGTGAGCATCTGCTGGATCAGGTCGCGCGCCTGGCGGCACGAGGCGAGCGCTTGGTCGAGGTAGCGCGCGAGCTTCGCGTCCGCGGCGGCCTCGTCGCGTTCGGAAGCGAGCACGATGTAGCCCATGATCGCGGCGAGCAGGTTGTTGAAGTCGTGCGCCACCCCCCCGGTCAGGTGGCCGAGCGCCTCCATGCGCTGGGCCTGGCGCAGGCGCGATTCCAGCGCCTTGCGTTCGGTGACGTCGCGCGCCATGCCGAGCGCGTGCGGTTTGCCGCGGTAGAGGATCGGCACCGCGCGCATCTCGACGAGCAGCCGGGTGCCGTCCTTGCGCTGCCCTTCGACCTCGAACTGCACCGCCTCGCCCCCGATCACGCGAATGAACATCTCGCGCGCGAGCTCGGCGTGCTCGGGCAGCGCGAAGATCCAGCGGTCGGCGTTGACCACCTCGTCGCGCGTGTACCCGCTCATCTCGAGGAACGCCGGGTTGACGTCGACGATGCGTGCCTCGTGGTCGCGCAGGATGAGCGCGTCGGCCGCGGCGTTGAAGATCGCGCGGTACTGCTCCTCGCTTGCGCGCAGGCGCTCTTCGGCGCGCTTCCGCTCGCTGATGTCGCGCCCGATGTAGAGCACGTGCGGCTTGCCGCGGTACTGGATCGGCACGCCGCGCAGCTCGACGTCGCGGCGCTTGCCGTTCTTGCTCACGCGCACCGTCTCGTGGATCACCGTCTCGCCGTCGAGCGCACGTCGGTGCAGGGCCTTGATCGGCTCATTCATCTCGGGCGGGTTGGCGACCACGCGATTAAGGCCGATGACTTCGTCGCGGCTGTACCCGCTCATCGACTCGTACGCCGGGTTGACGTCCACGATGCGGAAGTCGGCGTCGCGCAGCACGAGTGCGTCGACGGCGGCGTTGAAGATCGCGCGGTACTGCTCCTCGCTCGCGCGCAACACGCCTTCAGCGCTCTTGCGCGCGGTGATGTCGCGGCCGATGTAGAGAACGTGCGGCCGGCCCTCGTGCTGGATCGGCACGCCGCGCGTCTCGATGTCGAAGCGTTCTCCGTTCTTGCGCCGCGCGCGCGCCTCGAACATCACCGGCTCGCCGGCGAGCGCACGCGCGTGCAGGCCGCGCACGTGCTCGTTCAGCTCGGGAGGGCTCATGGTGAGGTCGCTGCGCCCGAGCGCCTCGGCGCGCGGCCTTCCGCTCATCTTCTCGTACGCAGGATTGACGTCCACCACCCGGAAGTTCTCGTCCCGCAGCACCATCGAGTCGGCGGCGGCGTTGAAGATGGCGCGGTAGCGGACTTCGCTCGCGCGCAGCGCCTCCTCGGCGCTCTTGCGCGCGGTGATGTCGCGCCCGATGTAGAGCGCGTGCGGCCGGCCGCCGTACGTCATCGGCACCACCGAAACCTCGAGGAGGAAGCGCGTGCCGTCCTTGCGCATCGCTTCGGACTCGAGGCGCACCACCTCGCCCGCGAGCGCGCGCCGGTGGGTCTCGAGGCGATCGGCGTTCTTCTCCGGGACGCGCATCGTCAGCCGATCCGCGCCGAGCACCTCGGCGCGCGTGTAGCCGCTCAGCGCCTCGTAGGCGGGGTTCACGTCGACGATGCGGAAGTCTGCGTCGCGCAGCACGAGTGCGTCGGTCGACGCCTTGAAGATGGCTCGGTACTGCTCCTCGCTCGCGCGCAGCGCCGCGTTTGCTTCTTCGCGCGCGCCGTGCTCGAGCTCGGCCGCGGCGCGCATGGCGAAGATCTTGAGGATGGCCTCGCACAGCGCCACGTCCCTGAGCGGCCGCCGGTCCATGGCGCCGATCAGGCCGAGCGGCGCACCCGCGGCGTCGTTCAGCGGGAACGCGGCATAGCTCTCGATGCCCAGCCTGACGAACAGGTCGTCGTTCGGGAATTCCCGCCTCGCACCGGAGGCCACGCAGCGGAATTGCTTGCCTACGACAGTGGCGCACGGCGAGCCTTCCAGCGCGTAGGTGAACGGCGGGCGCAGTTTGCCGTCGAGGCGGAACGCGAGCATGCGCATCTGCGAGCGTCCGGCATCGGCGAAGACGGCGATGAACCCGATCGCGACACCCAGGATATCGGCGAGCTCGCTCGCGAGGCGCTGGTAGACCTCGCCGCCCTCGGCGGCGGACACGGCGAGCGCAGCGCGCCGGAGGGTGTCGTCCATGGGGCGCGAGTGTAATTCTTCACGCGCCCGGCGGCGCGGGCTGTTACAGGACAGAAACCTTTCGAAACCGGGCGGTTACTTGTCCTTCGGGATGAACATGTAGCCGGCGCCCCGCACCGTCTTGATCGCCCGGGGGTGCGCAGGGTCGTCCTCGAGCTTGCGCCGCAGGCGGGTGATGCGGATATCGATCGAGCGGTCGAACGGCTCCCATTCACGATTGCGGGTCATGGTGAGGAGCTGGTCGCGCGAGAGCACCTGGTTCGGGTGCTGGACCAGCGCCCTCAGCAGCTCGAATTCCATCGCCGTGATCGGGATCTCGTGGCCCTTTGCGTCGCTCAGAGTGCGCGACTTCATGTCCAGGAAGCAGCGCCCAACGCTCACTTTCGCCGTCGCGGCGGATTTCTTCTCGGGCTTTGCCGCCAGGCGCCGCAGCACGCTCTTCAGGCGGGCGCGCAGCTCGCGCGGATCGAACGGCTTGGCGATGTAGTCGTCCGCGCCCACTTCCAGGCCGGCGACGCGGTCGACCACATCGCCCGCGCCAGTCACCATGATGATGCCGACGTCGTGACGCTCGCGCAGGTAGCGCGCCAGGGACAGGCCATCCTCGCCCGGCAGCCCGATGTCGAGCAGCACGACTGCAGGCGTGCCGCGCTCGAGCTCGGCGCGCATCGCGGCGCCGCTTGCCGCCTCCCGCACCTCGTAGCCGTGCGCGGACAAGTACTCGGTGAGCATCCGACGCACCGACGGATCGTCATCCACGACAAGGATGCGCGTGGGTTCCATGCGCGCAGTATACAAAACGACAACAAACTGTTTCGCGAACGAAATCGCGCGGATACCCCAGCCCCCTACGCTGCCTCCCATCGCAACCCGCACAAGGGAGCAGCACATGAAGCGGATCTTCAGGCTTGCCGTCGAGGCTTTCGTAACAGCGCGCGAGGCGCGCGCCCGCGCCCGGCTGGTGTCGCAGCTCGATGAGCGCACTTTGCGGGACATCGGCCTTGAGCAGGAGGCGAACCACGCGCGCGAGCGCAACCGGCTCGCCATGCGCTTCGGAGCGTACTGACATGAAAAGAGACATCGAGTTGACGAACGAGTACGTCGTGCACGGCTCGCTCGGCATGACGCGCGGCAGCGTGCTGCGGATCGAGGACGGGCGGGACATGACGATCTATGTCTGGGAAGGCGGGCTTTGGCTGACCCAGGAGGGTGATCGGCGCGACCGGTACCTCGGGCCCGGCGACTGCTTCGCGGTCCAGCGCGATGGCGTCACGCTCGCCCAGGCCACTGAGGGCAGCACGGTATCGCTCACCGCGCCTCGGCCCGAGCTCTACGCGAAACGCGTCGCCATGACGAAAGCGCGGACGGGTATCCGGGCCGAGCTCTACGCGTCCACCCGGGGGGCGGAGAGCTTCTGGACGCGGCTCTTTGCGCCTTACTCGCGGCCGACGACGGCGGCGCTGTGACGCCTCGCCAGATCGCCCTTGTGCAGGAGAGCATCGTCCCTGCCGTGCAGGCGCTCGGCCGGCGGCACGCCGGCTACGGCGTCCGGAAGCACCACTATGCCGTGGTGGAAGGGGCGCTTATCTGGACGCTCGCCGTGGGCCTTGGCGAGAAATTTAACCACGAGACCGAGGAGGCATGGCGCACCGCCTACCGCGTGCTCGCAAACACCATGCAGTCCAACACGGAGGAGAAGATCCATGCAAGTCAGCCCGCAACCGTTTGACACCCGCCGCTACGCGAAGTGCATCGAAGTCTCCAAGCGCATCCGCTG
>DASTPE010000103.1:0-21125 GCA_035762345.1 Burkholderiales bacterium | reverse complement strand
CCCGCAACCACGGCGCGTTCGTGGGCAGCAAGGTCGCGAACACCGGTAAGAATGAGCACCGCCGCCTGGCTGGTCAGGTGGGGCAGAAGATCAAACCCGCTTTCGCTGCCAAGGTCGAGGTCGAGCAAGACGACCTGCGGCCGGTGTCTTTCCGTGGCCGCGAGCGCTTCGCTAGCGCAGGTCGCGATCCCTGCCAGCTCGAGCTCTGGACGGGCAGATTCAATGAGCTTCGCAAATCCCCACAGAACGCAGCGGTGATGGTCGACCAGCAATACCCTGATCGGCTGAGCAGCGAGAATGGACACAAGTCTCCCCGGAACAGTTGTGGTAACGAGCCGTCGCTATTTCCTGATCGTGTGCTTATCGACGACGGGCATGAACGCTACCAGCCCTTAGCTGCTTCGCGGCTGCGGTTGGCAACTTCTTTCAAACGCCGGCCCCTTCTCTAACAATCGCCTTCAACTCGGTCAGCCATTGTGAGCGCCGCGAACAAGTGAGCATGGAGGAACAGGTTCTGACACTGGTGAGTCCAAGGGCGTGCTTATATGCCCTGTGGCGTACTGGTCTCACTCAGCGAGGGCCTAATGCTTACGCGAGACGACAGGGAGCTAATTCCGTTTTCAGAGGCTGTACTAAGCGCCTATACGAAATTAACCGGCGCCTCTCTTTCACCATTTAGAGACCCGATAATTGACTCGCTTGCAAACGACGTGGCGCAAGCGATGGCCGAGCTCGTGACGATTTATGGGGCGACCAACGAGAGAGAACCGCTCGAGCCTTTGCCAGTGGCGCAAGTAAGGGAGGGAGCCTTTCGGCGTGCGGCAGCGGTTGTACGAACAGGCAACGGGATCGAATATCAGCGGCTCTACATCAGGCGCTGCGACGCTCGAGCGGCGGTCAGCGTCCTGAAGAAATCCGACACGCGGTTCGCCAGTATGGAAGAGATGCGGGCCGCTTCCGCGGCGTCTATCGGTCAGGCGCTCGGGGGTGAAACCGAAGCGCCTCTGCTTCAGCTCTGAGCCTGGCTGCGCGCGTTTGCGTCAATGCGGCTCTTCTTTGTCAGGCGGATGCTTCTGGCGAACTCTCTTGGATTTCAGGCGCAGTCCGCTTGAATTCTTCCGCGCTGGGAAACCGCGCGCCAGCGTGCTTCAGGGCCCAGACGGCGGATCTCACGTCCCTCCGTCGAATGCAAAGCCGCCGATACTCAATCCCGTTGGTGGTTTGAACAACCGCCGCGCCACGTTGAAAGGTACCGTGTCTTACTTTCAGAGGTGGCAGCGCTTTGATCGGGTCTCTATTATTGCTTGCGCCGTAAATCGTCGCGAGGTTCGCGATCGCCTGCGCCACCTCGTGCACAAGGGTCTCTACTGCCGGCCCTCCTGAAGGTGGAAGACGAGTTCCGGTAATTTCTGCGTAGACCCAACACACAGCGTTAGAAAATGGAATCAGCCCGCTTTCGTCTTGCTCGAACTCCATGCTCATTTCCTGGCTCTGGGTGACGGCTAAGCACGTTATAAGCTAGAGGCGTCCGGTACATCGTCAGAATTGATGAGGGCAAGGCAGCCCGGTGAGGCGATACTTCACTGAGGGCTTTCCACCGTCGTCGCGGCATTGGCAACACGCTTTGAGTGGCTGCGGGGTCTGCCGTAATGGCAGAATTCCAACCCCATGGCTTCGGTGCTCGTCTCCGTCGAAGCAGGCGTTCAGACTCTTACGCTGAACCGCCCCGAAAAGCTCAACGCCTTTATCCCGGAGATGCACAAGGAGCTGCGTCGCGCGCTCGAGCAGGCGCTCGACGACCGCGCGATCGGCGCGGTGCTCCTCACCGGCGCCGGACGCGGATTCTGCTCGGGGCAGGATCTCTCCGAGCGCAACGTCACGCCGGGCGCAGCGCCGATCGATCTTTCGGTCTCGCTCGGCTCTTACTACAACCCGCTTGTGCGCCGCATGCGCGAGCTGCCAAAGCCGATCGTGTGCGCGGTGAACGGGGTGGCGGCGGGCGCCGGCGTCAACATCGCGCTCGCCTGCGACATCGTGCTCGCGGCGCGCTCGGCAAGCTTTGTGCAGTCCTTCGCCCGGCTCGGCCTTATCCCGGACTCCGGCGGCACGTACTTCCTGCCGCGCCTCGTCGGCAGCGCACGCGCGATGGGCCTTGCGCTCTTCGCCGAGCCGCTCAGCGCCGAGAAGGCGGAGAGCTGGGGGCTCATCTGGAGAATGCTCGACGACGAGCGCCTTATGCCCGAGGCCACCGCGCTCGCGCGCCGGCTGGCTGCCGGCCCCACGAAGGGTTTTGCTCTTCTGAAAAGAGCAATGTATGCGTCGAGCGGTAATTCCCTGGATGCCCAGCTTGACCTCGAGCGCGACTTGCAGCGCGAAGCGGGCTTCTCCGAGGACTATCGCAAGGCGGTCACCGAGTTCATGGAAAAGCGCAAATGAAGAGTGCACGTCGAGCTCGCGGTAGGCGTTCTTGACGTGGCTCAGAGCGCAAGATCCGGATAGCCCGGGCCGCGGATTGCGCGGAAAATGCGCAGATGGAAACCGTTGTGCAGAAAGCAAGAACCTACCTCGACGCCCACCGCGGCGAGCGGGTGACGCTCGAACGCCTCGCTACCGCCGTGGGTGCGAGCCCCTTCCATCTCCAGCGCCGCTTCAAGGAAAGGTTCGGCGTCTCGCCGCGCGACTACCAGGACGCGCACCGCGTCGAGGCGGTGAAGTCTTCCCTCAAGAACGGAAGCCGGGTGACCGATGCCCTCTACGAGGCTGGATACGGCTCGGTGTCGCGGTTCTATGAAAAGCAGCGCCTCGGCATGAGCGCGCGCGACTACCGCGCCGGAGGTAAGGGCCAGCGCATCGGCTTTTGCTCTTTTTCGTCTCCTATTGGAACCGTGCTGCTTGCGGCCACCGAAAAAGGCCTCTGCTCGGTGAAGCTGGGCGACGATCCGGCACGGCTGCGGCGCCTACTCGCCGAAGAGTTCAGCCAGGCTGACATTCGCGAAACCGATCTTCCCGGCCTGCGGAAGAAGGTTCTGTCGTTTATCGAAGGCGAAGGCGGCCTGGCGCGGCTGCCGCTCGACATCCGCGGCACGGTTTTCCAGCGCCGGGTCTGGGACGAGCTGCGACGCATTCCGCGCGGCGAGACGCGCACGTATCGCGACATCGCGCGCGCCATCGGCGCGCCCAGGGCAGTGCGCGCTGTCGGCAGCGCGTGCGGAGCGAACCCCGTTGCGCTCGTCGTGCCGTGCCACCGTGCGGTGCGCACCGACGGCGGCCTCGGCGGCTACGCCTGGGGGCTTTCGAGGAAGAAACGTCTCCTCGCGCTCGAGAAAGCCAAGCGGCGAATCAGTCGGACCTGAGCTGGAACTTGACTACGCGCGGGCGGCTACCCGTCCCGCCCTCGCTGTGGAACACGGCGCGCGTGGAATAGGTGGCCCAAAGCCCCCGGCCTCTCCAACCCGCCGCCGGATCGTCGATGCGGCCCTCGGCCCACTTGGCGAAGAAGCCCTGCGGGTACGGGACGCGCAGCGTGACGAACTTTCCGTCGACCAATGCCAGGTAAGCTTCGTTCATATTGCCGGTGGCGATGGGCACGTTCTCGCCCAAGCCGAGGGTATTGAACCAATCCACCCAGACGTAATAACTCGCCTCGGCGCTGCCGTCGTCCTGCACGTCGCGGAACTGGGGACCCGGGAAGCGATACAGAGCCCAGCCCTCGGGACAGTGCTTTCCGCCCGCCTGCGGCCCGTTCAGCGGCCCCTTGCACTTCCGCCGATCGAAGCTGCCGAGATGCCCGCTTGCAAACGAAGCCCAGAACACGCCATTGCGATCGATGTCGCCGCCGCGCACGCCGTAAGCGGGAAAGGGCGGCTCGTAGATCTCCGTAATGGCGCTATTCGTCGGATCGGACCCCGGCTCGACCCGCACCACCAAGCTCGGGAAAGGGGCGAGCGCCGTTCCCCACACCGACCCGTCCTTAGGGTTCACCGCGACGCTGTACAGGCCGATGTTCAGACGCCGGTCTTCGCCGTCGCGGCGGCCGTTTCCGTTGGAATCGACAATGAACGGCGTCCACCCCTGCGCGCGCGCCTCGTCGCCCGTCTGCTCGAGGACGCGCGGCTTGAGCCAGCCGAGGACGCCAGCGCCGACGCCGCCGCTCGAAGTCCAGATCGTTCCATCGGCGTCTTCGGCGAAGATCAAATGGTGCGTCGGGAAGCAGGTCGAGATCAGCGTCCAGTTGCCGCTCTCCGGGTCGTACATCGAGAGATGGCGTGCGGCGCTTTCGATCGGCGCCACGCGGGCCGACGGGTGCGAGGAGCCCTTGCGGCACCAGTCGGGGTTTGCAGGCGAACGGATCCGTGCAGTGGCCCAGACGCGGCCGCGCTCATCCATCATCTGGTTGTGGGTGCTGGTCTGGCTGTCCCAGATCGGCTTGTCACCCCAATAGGGAGACGGCGCCATCGGGTCGATGCGATGCGAAGGCGTGCTGGGGTCGCGGACTGGATGCTTCACCTCGGTGGCAACGTGCTTTACCGGGTCGAGCACCGGCCACAGATCGGTGCTGTTCTCGGGTGCGCCGTAGAACCTGCCGTTCGCGTTCACCGTGGGCTTGCGGCGGTCGGTTCCGATCAGGTCGTGCATGTACGCGGTCGGCCGGCTCCAATCCCACACCGTAAGGACAAGCTTGCGCTCGACACCTTGCGGCCGCTGCGGCTGCGCGAAAGGCAGTTCGCCGGCGGCAATGCGGTCGGTCCAGTCGGCCCACAACGCGAGCCCGCGCTCCGGGCCGAGCCGCGCGGCGGCGTTGATCATTTGCGTCATCGCCTGCCCCGAGGCGATGCGCCGCGCCCATGCTTCGCTCGACTTCATGTTCGCGAAGTCCTTCGGCATGGTGCGCGTTCCTTTACTGCCGAGCGCGTGGCACGACATGCAGCCGTTGGTCTTCACGGTGTTCAGCCATTCGGGCTGCGTCGCCATGCCGCCCACAGGAAACTCGTTTTTCTGCGGGATTCTGAGCATGGAATACCAGTAGATCGGCGGGTAGTATTCCGCCGCCGCGGCTGCGCTCGGCGCAAGCACCGCCTTGAGATCCAGCGTGCCTCCCGGCTCGGCCTGTACCTTGGGGGAATCAACGAGGCCGTATCCGCGTACCCAAACGTCGTAGCGCGCTTTTGGCAGATCCGGAATTTCGTAGCGGCCGCGATCGTCGGTGACCACGATCTTGGCGAAGCGGGTAGGAAGGTCGGCCGTTTCGGCGATGACCCAAACGCCCGCCTCCGGCCCGTTGGCGCTCGCCACGACCCCGGAAAGGCTCGCTGTCTCCTTGGCTGGGTGAAGCTGGCAGCCCGCCACCGTGAAGAACAGCAAGAACAGGACGCGCATGGCCCCTCCTCGATGCGCGAAGTCTAGATGAGGCACGGGGATATCGCCCGGCTTGTCTCGCTCGCCGCGATCTGGGGCGCGTCGTTCCTCTTCAACCGAATCACGGCGCCGGTGCTCGGGCCGGTTCTGACCGCGGAGCTGCGCACGCTGATCGCTGGCCTCGCGCTCGCGGCGTGGTTCACGTTCTCGGGGTTCGATCCGCAGTGGCGGCGCTGGTGGCGGCAGTACATCGTCGTCGGGATCCTGAGCTCGGCAGTGCCATTCCTTCTCTGGGCTTACGCCGCCCTTGCCCTCCCCGCGGGGCTTCTGTCGGTGCTGAACGCCACCTCGCCGATGTGGGGCGCGCTGTGCTCGGCGTTCCTGCTCGGCGAACGGCTCCATGGCAAACGGATCCTAGGACTCGCTCTCGGTTTCTTCGGCGTGGCGTTGGTGACTCGGCCAACGGGTGAGGATGCGCTGTATTTACCCGCCATCATAGGGGCGCTGGCGGCCGCCTTCTGCTATGGCCTCGCGGCAGCCTACATGAAGCGCTGGGCGAGCAACGTGCCTTCGCGCGGCATGGCGGTCGGCACGCAATTGGTGGCAGGGACGCTCCTCATCCCGTTCATCCCGCTGTGGCCGCCCGCGGTGGCGCCGACGCCGCTCATTGCCGCCAGCATGCTCGCGCTCGGCCTTGTCTGCGGAGCCATCGCCTACCTCCTCTACTTCCGCCTCATTGCCGACATCGGCGCGACCGGCGCGCTCACCGTCACCTACCTCATCCCGGTCTTCGGGGTCCTGTGGGGCGCGGTCTTCCTCGGCGAGACGGTCACGCTCCTCATGCTCGCCGGAGTGGCGCTCGTAATCGCTGGAACCGTTTTCGTCCTGAAAAACTAAAATCGCGGTAAGAGCCTCGTCTGAGCCGATTTCGCTCCATGTACCCCAACCTTTTTCAGGCGCTGGACCTTGGCGTCGCAGTGCTCCCCAACCGCATCATCATGGGTTCGATGCACACGGGCCTCGAGACGCGGCCCGACGGCATGGAGCGGCTCGCGGCCTTCTACGCCGAGCGTGCGAAAGGCGGCGCGGCGCTGATCGTCACCGGTGGTTTCTCGCCTAACGAGGCGGGCAACCTCAGTGCGCACCGAGCCGAATTCTCGACGGCCGAAGATGTGGGAAAACACAGGATCATCCCGCGCGCAGTGCACGACGCGGGCGGCCGTGTCGTACTGCAGCTCCTGCATTCGGGACGCTACGGCTTCCACGAGCGCATCGTCGCGCCCTCGGCCATCAAATCGCCGATCAATCCGCACATCCCGCGCGAGATGCCGCCGCACGAGATCGAGGCCACGATCGACGACTTCGCGCGCGCCGCCGCGCTCGCGCGCGAGGCGGGCTACGACGGCGTCGAAGTGATGGGATCGGAAGGCTACCTCCTCACCCAGTTCCTTGCGCCGCGCACCAACCAACGCAAGGACGACTGGGGCGGAGCGCTCGAGAACCGCATGCGTTTCGCGGTCGAGGTCGTGCGGCGCACGCGCGCCGCCGCCGGCCGCGATTTCATCATCGTCTACCGCATCTCCGCGCTCGATCTGGTCGAGGGCGGTCTTGAACCCAAGGAAACTGAAACGCTTTCGCGGGAAATAGAAGCAGCCGGGGCCACGATCCTCAACACCGGGATCGGGTGGCACGAGGCGCGCATCCCGACAATCGCACAGGCCGTGCCGCGCGGCGCCTTCGCCTGGGCAACGCGGCGGATCAAGCAGGCGGTGCGCATTCCGGTCGCGGCGTCGAACCGCATCAACGCGCCGGAAGTCGCCGAGGCGATCATCGCGCGCGGCGACGCCGACATGGTTTCGGCGGCACGAGCGATGCTCGCCGACGCCGACTTCGCCAACAAGGCGCGCGCCGGCGACCGCGCCGGCATCAACATCTGCATCGCCTGCAACCAGGCCTGCCTCGATCACTACTTCATCGGCCAGCCGGCGAGTTGCGTGGTGAATCCAAGAGCGGGGCGAGAAACCAAGCTGGTCTTTAGGAAACCGAACAAATTTAAGAGCGTCGCCGTAATCGGAGGCGGGCCTGCGGGTCTCTCGTGTGCTGCAAACGCCGCCGAGCGCGGCCACGCGGTCACGCTTTACGAGAAAGGCGCGCAGCTCGGCGGCCAATTCAACCTTGCGAAGGTCATTCCCGGGAAGCAGGAGTTCGGAGAATCGATCGCCTACTTCTCCGAGCGCCTTAAGCGCGCCGGGGTGAAGGTTTTGCTCCGAAGAACCCCCTCGGAAAACGAGCTGCGCCATTTCGACGAGGTCGTTGTTGCGACCGGCGTCGACCCGCGCACGCCGCCGATTCCCGGGATCGATGGTCCGAACGTAGCAAGCTATGTGGACGTGCTCACCGGTCGGGTGGAGCCGGGCCGCAATGTCGTCATCCTTGGCATGGGCGGAATCGGCTTCGATGTCGCGCTCTACCTTCTCGAGCGCGGCAGCCGCGCTCCCCTGGATCCCGCGGCGTTCGCGGAGCACTGGGGCATCTCGCCCGAAGGTAAGATCGGCTCCCCTGCCTTCGAAGAACCGCAATTCCGGATCACCATGCTCAAGCGCTCGCACACGCCCTTCGGCCACACGTTGGGCCGCACTACAGGCTGGGTCCACCGCACCGAGCTCGCGCGCCACGGCGTACGCATGCTGAAGGGCGTCGAGTACCGCCGCATCGATGCTGCGGGCGTGCACATCACCGTGGATGGAAAGGAGATGCTCGTGCCTGCCGATACCGTGATCGTCTGCGCGGGACAGGAACCGAACAAAGCAGTCCAAGGAAACCACATCATTGGGGGGGCCCGCGAAGCGACCGAGCTCGACGCGAAGCGCGCGATGCTCGAGGGCGCGGAGCTGGCGGCCGAGCTATGAACATCGCGCTCATCGGCGGGGCGGGCGAAGGACTGGGTGCAGCGCTCGGCCGGCGCTTCGCCAAAGGCGGCCTCGAAGTGGTCCTCTCTTCAAGGACGCAAGGCGAAAAGGCGGACCTGCGCGAGGAAGCGCAGGTGATCGAGCTCTTCGACCGCGTCGAAAAGCGCGGCGCGGTGGAGGTCGCGATCTTCAATGCCGGCGCGAACTTCCGCGCCTCGATCCTGGAGACGCCTGCCGACATGTTCGAAAAGGTATGGCGCCTGGGCTGCTATGCCGGATTTCTTTTCGGGCGCGAGGCTGCGCGGCGCATGACCCCGCGCGGCAGGGGCACGATCCTGTTCACCGGCGCCACGGCCTCGGTGCGCGGTTCGGCGCAGTTCGCTGCATTCGCCGCCGCGAAAGGAGGTCTGCGCCAGGTGGCGCAGTCGATGGCGCGCGAGCTCGGACCGAAGAACATCCACGTCGCGCACGTCGTGATCGACGGCGTGATCGACAACCGCCGCTCGCGCGAGCGCATGGCTGACCACGTGAAGAGCCTGCCCGAAGACGGCCTGCTCGCCACCGATGCGATCGCCGAGCTCTTCTGGCAGCTCCACGCGCAGCCGCGCTCGGCGTGGACCTTCGAAGCGGATCTGCGCCCCTGGGCCGAGCGCTTCTAATGGAGCATTCTTTTCGCTGCGTGCTAGCATCGGCACATGGCGTCGATCGGTCGAGCGAAGCGCGTTCTCGGGCTTGCCCTCACGGCAGCGGCATTCAGCGCTTTCGCGCAGGAGCAGGAGATCCAGCGCGCGCTGATCCAGCGCGACCAGCAATCGGCGGAGTTCGCCGCGAAAGTGCGCGGCGCCGATACCACGCGCCTGGAGCAGCTTCACTCCGAGCAGCTGCGCGACGCCGGCCGCCCGCTCGACCCCGACCCGCGCGTCGCGCGCGAGCTCAAGCCCTACGAGCGCCAGCGCATGGCCGATGAGCGCGTCCTCGTTCTGCCGCCGCCGGTGGTGCGCGCGCCGCCCGCGCCCGAGAACGAGCCGCGGGCGATCACGCCGCCGAGCCGGCCGCGCACGCTGGTCGATCCCATACCGCAGCAAACCCCTTACTAGCTCGCCTTAGCGGGACCAGGGCGGCGGCGCAGCGGGGTCGATGCCGTAGCGAACGATCGCTTCGCGCGCGCGGCGCTCGTCGATGGCCGCGAGCGCGGCGACGGCGATGTGCCGGGCGTCAACCTCGAAGAAGGCGCGCAGCGCAGCACGGGTGTCGCTGCGACCAAAGCCATCCGTGCCGAGCACCGTATAGGGTTTCTTGACCAAGCCGCTTATCAGGTTGGGCACTGCGCGAACGTAGTCGCTCGCCGCAACTACAGGACCTTCACTCGAATTTAGAGATTCTTCGATCCAGCTTGTCTCTTTGCGGCCGAAGCGCCGGGCGCGCTCGGCGCGCGTGCCGTCGCGGGCAAGCTCGGTGAACGAGGTGACGCTCCAGACGTTTGCGCCGATGCTCCAGTCCTTCTCGAGCAGCTCGGCAGCCGCGATCGCTTCCCTCAGGATGGGCCCGCTGCCCAGCAGCTGGACTTTTGGTCTTGGGTGTTGCTTGAACAAATAAAGACCACGCAAGATGCCTTCGCGCGCACCTTCCGGCATCGCCGGGTGCGGATAGTTCTCGTTCGCGACGGTGAGGTAATAGAAAACGTCCTCCTGGGTCTCCAGCATACGGCGCGCGCCGTCCTCGATGATCGCGGCGAGCTCGTAGCCAAAGCACGGGTCGTAGGCGCGGCAGTTGGGAATGGTCGCGGCGATCAGATGCGAGGAGCCGTCCTGGTGCTGCAGGCCTTCGCCGGCGAGCGTGGTGCGCCCCGCGGTGCCGCCGACGAGAAAGCCGCGCGCGCGCGAGTCGGCCGAAGCCCAGATGAGGTCGCCGACGCGCTGAAAGCCGAACACCGAGTAATAGATATAGAACGGCAGCATCGGTTTGCCGTGCGCGGAGTACGCGGTCGCCGCCGCGAGCCACGAGGACAGCGCGCCCGCTTCGGTAATGCCCTCCTCCAGGATCTGGCCGTTCTTCGCCTCGCGGTAGTAAAGCAGCTCGTCATGATCCTCGGGCTCGTAGAGCTGGCCGAGCGCCGAGTAAATGCCGACCTGGCGGAACAGCGTCTGCACGCCGAAGGTGCGCGCCTCGTCCGCGACGATCGGCACCACGCGCGGTCCGAGCTTCTCATCCTTGAGGAGCTGCGACAGAAGCTGCACGAACACCATAGTGGTCGATTGGGGGCGTTCCGGCGCAGTGAGGGCCGGCACGGGGAGCTTTTCTGAAGCACTCTTTCTTACAGGCAGGTACCCGCCGAGCTGTTGTCTTTTCTCCAGCAGGTACTTGATCTCCGGGCTCGCGGGCCCGGGGTGGTAGAAACGGAGCTGCGAAACGTCGTTATCCGAGAGCGGCAGCGCGAAGCGGTCGCGAAACTCGCGCAGCGCCTCGTCGTCGAGCTTCTTCTGCTGATGGGTACCCATCTTGCCCTGGCCCCAGTGACCCATGCCGTAACCCTTCTTGGTCTTGGCGAGAATCACCGTCGGCTGCCCCTTGTGGTGCGCGGCGGCGTGGTATGCGGCGTAGATCTTCACCGGGTCGTGCCCGCCGCGACGCAGGCGGTCGATGTCGTCGTCGCTCATGTCGGCGATGAGCTCGCGCAGCTCGGGGTACTTGTTGAAGAAATGCTCGCGGTTGAAGCGACCGTCGGTCGCGGCATAGGTCTGGAACTCACCGTCCACGGTCTCGTGCAGGCGCTTGAGAAGAATACCGTCCTCGTCGCGCGCGAAAAGCGGGTCCCAGTCCGAGCCCCAGAGGAGCTTCACCACGTTCCACCCCGCGCCGGCGAACAGGCCCTCGAGCTCCTGAACAATCGAGCCGTTGCCGCGCACCGGGCCGTCGAGCCGCTGCAGGTTGCAATTGACGACGAAAACCAGGTTGTCGAGGCCTTCGCGCGCAGCGAGCGAAAGCCCGGCGAGCGACTCCGGCTCGTCCATCTCGCCATCGCCGATGAAGCACCAGACTTTACGGAGATTGTTTCCCTTGGACGCCTCTTGAACCAAACCCCTGTTCTCGAGGTACCGCATGAACCGGGCCTGGTAGATGGCATTGATCGGACCGAGGCCCATCGAGCCGGTTGGAAACTGCCAGAACCGCGGCATGAGATAGGGATGGCAGTACGAGGAGAGACCTTTGCCTCCGGTTTCTCTCCTGTAGTGATCCAGCTGAGCTTCGCTTAGACGGCCTTCCAAGTAAGCCCTCGCATACACCCCGGGCGCCGAATGCGGCTGGAAGTACACCAAGTCGTCGATCCGGAAAAAATGGTTGAAGGCGACCTCGAAGAGATCCGCCGCCGAGGCGTAGCTCGCAATGTGACCGCCAAGCTCCGGATGGGCCCGGTTCGCGCGCACGACCATCGCGAGCGCGTTCCAGCGCACGATCGCGGAGATGCGGCTCTCGAGCTCGAGATTTCCCGGGAATTGCGGCTGATGCGCAAGCGCGACAGAGTTCTTGTACGGAGTGTTGAGCACCGGCGGCAGCGGCACGCGGCGCGCGCGGGCGTGGTCGAGGAGCTTGCGCAGAAGGAACGTGGCGCGTTCCCGGCCTTCAGCTTCGACGAGCGCGTCGAATGCCTCGAGCCATTCGCGGGTTTCGGTGGGATCGGCGTCCGGCGGATTGACGCGCCAGAACGCGGAGGAAACGATATCGGCGAGGTCGGTCATCCGGCCATGGTAATAGCCCGGTCGGCCTTGCCGCTATCCCGGTCCGTCCTTGAGGGAAATAGTGCTATGATGCGCGGCGCAGGATGTGTTTCAAGCAGCGAATTTGCCGTCCCCTCCTCGCCCGCCTCAAGCAGCGCGTCGGTAGTGGCAGTCAGTTCCAACTCTTGATTCTTCGTGCCCGGCTTCGTCGCGCCCGGATTTGTCGCGGCAGCTTTGTAGAGGTAACACGTAATGCCAACCGGTACTGTGAAGTGGTTCAATGATTCCAAGGGCTTCGGCTTCATCACCCCGAGCGAGGGCGGCGAGGATCTGTTCGCGCATCACACCGCGATCCAGATGTCCGGCTTCAAGACCCTGAAGGAAGGCCAGAAGGTCGAATTCGAGGTGAAGCGGGGACCCAAGGGACTCCAGGCGCACAACATCAAGCCCCTGTAACAAGCCCGCGGCACCACGAGAAGCCCGCGCAAGCGGGCTTTCTTATTTCAGGGCGGCAAGCTCGCGGCTCAGGCGCCGCAGCATCGACGTCATGCCGCACGCGAGGTTCTGCAACAGCCGGATCTTGATCGCAGGCGCTTCGTGATCGAGCCGGGCAAAGGCGTCCCGCGTCAGCACGCGGCACTCCACCGCGCCGAGCGCAGTTACGTTGGCCGAACGCGGCGAGCAGTCGATGAAGGCGACGTCGCCAAAGGTCATGCCGGAGGCGAACGAGTCCAGCCGGGTGACGCCGTCCTCGGTCGGAATGCTGACCATCGCGGACCCGCGAGTAATGACGAAAAGCTCGTCAGAGCTTTGACCCGCTGCCACGATGGTCTGCCCTCGCTGATAACGCCGTTTGGCGAGCAGGGGCTCGAGGCGCTCGAGCTCGTCGGCTGCAAAGCCGGCGAACAGCGCGCATTTTTCGAGCGGCATTTCGGCTTCCCAGGCCGTCTCCCGGAAGCGCTGGGCGAGCAACAGATTTTCCCCGTACTCAAGCGCGAAGTCGTCGTCGGCGAAGATGGCGTCGCGCTCCACGCCGGCGTCGACGAGGCGCTGCCACCACGCGCTCGCTTCCGAAAAAACCAGCACCTTGCCCAGCCTGGCGAGTTCCCGGCGCGTGCCTGCAAGGAGCCGCGTCGCGGCCGAATCCATCGCCTGCAGCATCCGAAGATTGACAATGAAGCACTCGGTCTCGACCGCGCGCGCCATCAACTCGCGTACCAGCGGCTCGATCGTCGCGAAGGCAAGCGGGCCCTGCAGCTGATACAGGCGCAGCCGCTTTCCCGCATTGCGCAGGTGCTCGGCCGCGACCGGCGGGCGACGCTGCTTTGAGGCGATCTTGCGGCGTGTGGTTGCGAGGCGCACAGCCGGCGCGGCCGGCTGCGCAGCGTCGAAGAGATGCAGGCCAAGGTCCGCCGCGAGCGCGCGGCACACGGCGATGCCGCGGACGCTGTTACCGTGCGGATCGAGCCGCGGAGAAAAGACGGCGATCCCGATGCGACCCGGCTGCACCGCCAGGATGCCGCCGCCGACCCCGCTTTTCGCCGGCAAGCCGGTCCGGTACAGCCATTCGCCGGAAAAGTCGTACATGCCGCACGTCGCCATTACCGAGAGCACGTTATCCACGTAATGTTCGGAAAGCGCCCGGATTCCGGACACAGGATTGACGCCGCCGTTGGCGAGCGTCGCGCCCATGATGGCAAGGTCCCGGCAGGTGACGCGAATGGAGCACTGCCGGAAGTACGTTTCGAGCGTCGGCTCCGGCTCATCGGCGAGGATCTCGAAATTCCGCAGCATCCAGGCAATCGCCCGGTTTCGATGCCCCGTCGCGCTCTCCGAGTCGTACACGCGCTCGTCGACGTCCAGGGCGCGGCCCGCATAGCGGGAAAAGGCTTCGAGCACGTGAGCGCTCTTCTCCTCGACCGTGTCCCCGGGAACGAGCCCGCACGCCGCGATCGCACCAGCATTGATCAACGGATTCAACGGCGCACCAGTTTGGGGCCGCAGGCTTATCGCGTTGAACGCGTCCCCCGAGGGTTCGACGCCGATCTTCGCCAGCACCTTGTCCTCTCCGTGTTCCTGCAGCACTAGCCCGTAGGTGAACGGCTTCGAAATCGACTGGATCGTGAAAGGCTGGCGCGAGTCGCCCACCTCGTAGACGAACCCGTCCCGGGTAGCGATGCAGATGCCGAACCAGTCCGGATCGGCGTGTGAGAGCTCGGGAATGTAGTCCGCGACCTGACCGTCCATGAGCTCGACGAAGCGAGCGTGCAGCGACTCCAGGTACTCGAGAATCGGCGAGGCAGGCAAAGCGGCTCGGCAGTTCATGTTCTTTTGGAAGCAGACGCTGCACAAACCGTGCCCGTCGAAGATGGTGCCGGTTGTCCGAATCGAACGGACGACCTACCGCTTACAAGGCGGTTGCTCTGCCCCTGAGCTAAACCGGCAAGGGACTGACCCCATTTTCGCGCATTTCGGAAAATGGAGCTGTTCTATAAGGCCGCCTATTTAATCCTGCGTAATGTCGGCTTGCCGCCGCCGGAGGGCTTTTTCGGATCTGAAGAGGGGGCGGGCAGCGCGGTGGGCGGCTTGCCCGTGGTGGCAGGGGCCTCAGACCCGCCTCTCGCTTGCACGCGGGGCTTGGGCCCCTCGGTGTCGAAGGTCATGCCGTGCCCGGTCTCACGCGCGTAGAGCGCATAGATGTTGCTGATCGGGAGCGAGATCTGGCGCGCGACACCGCCGAAGCGCGCCGAAAACTCGACCAGCTCGTTGCCAATCTGCAGCTTGTGCACGGCGTTGGGGCTGATGTTGAGCGTGATCTCGCCGCCCTTCACGTATTCCGCCGGCACCTGGGTTCTGGAGTCGACGCGCACCGCGAGGTGCGGCGTGTAGCCGTTATCCACGCACCACTCGAATAGCGCGCGCAGCAGGTACGGCTTGGTCGGGGTCTCCGCCATCGACTATTTTCGCATCACCTTCTCGGAAGGCGTGAGCGCTTCGATGAAGGCAGGGCGCGAGAAGATGCGCTCGGCGTATTTCATGAGCGGCGCCGCGATCTTGCCGAGCTTGATGCCGTAGTGATCAAGCCTCCACAGGAGCGGGGCGATCGCCACGTCGAGCATGGTGAAGTCGTCGCCCAGCATGTGCTTGGTCCTGGTGAACACCGGCGCGAGCTCGATCAGGCGGTCGGTGACCTGCTGGCGCGCGCGCTCGACCTGCTTTTCCTTGCCGGACTCGAGCGGCTCGATCTGCGAGAAGAGCTCGACCTCCATGTTGAAGAGCATGAGGCGCGCCCGGGCACGCATCACCGGGTCAGCGGGCATCAGCTGCGGGTGCGGGAAGCGCTCGTCGATGTACTCGTTGATGATGTTGGACTCGTACAGGATCAGATCCCGCTCGACCAGTACCGGCAGCCGGTTGTACGGGTTCATTACCGCGATGTCCTCGGGCTTGTTGTACAGGTCGACGTCGATGACCTGGAAGTCCATGCCCTTCTCGTAGAGCACGAACCGGCAACGGTGGCTGAAAGGGCACGTGGTGCCCGAATAAAGTTGCATCATGAGCGAGGTTCCTGCGGAGAGAAGGCGCGGCGCGCGCTACTTCACGTCCTTCCAGAATTCCTTTTTCAACCAGTAGGTGAGGGGGAAAAGCACGCCCAGCAGCACGAAGAGCACGACGATGCCGATCGCCTTGCGGCTTTCGGCGGCGGGCTCGCCGACGTAGACCAGGAAATTCACCAGGTCGCGCACCGTCGCGTCGTACTCCGCCGGCGAAAGCGAACCCTTCGACAGGTCGGACCACTTGTATTCGACCGCGGCGTGGCCGGCGCTGTCGCCGTGGGCGATCACCTCCAGACGTTTCTCGCCCTGCAGCGTCCACAGTGCGTGCGGCATGGCGACGTTGGGAAATACCGCGTTGTTCCACCCAGTCACGGTCTTCGGGTCGCGGTAGAAGGTGCGCAGGTACGTGTACAGCCAGTCGGCGCCGCGCGAGCGCGCGACGACCGACAAATCCGGCGGCGGCACACCGAACCAGCCCTTCGCCACCTTCGGCTCGATCCCTGTCGTCCGGATCGGCTCCCCGATCTTGTCGGCGGTGAAGAGCAGGTATTCCTTGACCTGCGCTTCGCTGATGCCGAGCTCGGTCAGCCCCTGGTAGCGCATGTACTGCACGCCGTGGCAGCCGAGGCAGTAGTTGATGTAAGTGCGCGCGCCCGCCTGCAGGCTGACCACATCGCGCGGATCGTGCGGCGAGCGGTCCAGACGGTAGCCGGCCGCAGCAAGGGAAAGCCCGGGGAGGAAGAAGATGATGAAAAGAATCGTCCTCATGCCGTCACCCGCTCCGGCACCGGCCGCACCCTGTCGCGCGCCGTGTACCACGGCATCAGAAAGAAAAAGAGGAAGTACACGATCGTGCACACGCGCGCCACCCAGGTCGCCACGTCCCTGGTGTCGATGACGTATCGTCCGAAGAACGAGTCGTCCCTCACCGGAAACTGCCCCCACACCGTGGTCGGCTCGATGCCGAGATAGCCGAGGATGACGAATACGATCACGAACGCGGCGAGCCAGCTCTTGTAGAGCGGCCCGCGGTAGCGGATCGATTTCACCGGGCTGCGGTCGAGCCACGGCAGGAAGAAGAGGATCAGGACTGCGACACCCATGGCGAGCACGCCCGGAAACTGCGAGTTGAAGAGCGGCGGCACGGCACGCAGGATCGAGTAGTAGGGTGTGAAGTACCACACCGGCGCAATGTGCTCCGGGGTCTTCAGCGGATCGGCAGGGATGAAGTTGTTGTGCTCGAGGAAATAGCCGCCCATCTCGGGCACGAAGAACATCACCACGCAGAAGATCGCGAGGAACACCACCGCGCCGACCAGGTCCTTCACGGTGTAGTACGGATGGAACGGGATGCCATCGAGCGGCTTGCCGTCGGGCCCCTTGAGCTTCTTGATCTCGACACCGTCGGGGTTGTTCGAGCCGACATCGTGCAGCGCCAGGATATGCGCGACCACGAGACCAAGCAGCACGAGCGGCAGCGCGATCACGTGGAGCGCGAAGAAGCGGTTGAGCGTCGCGTCCGACACCACGTAGTCGCCGCGGATCCAGAGCGCGAGGTCTGGACCGATGAACGGCACCGTGCCGAACAGGTTCACGATGACCTGCGCACCCCAGTACGACATCTGTCCCCACGGCAGCAGGTAGCCGAAGAAGGCCTCGCCCATGAGCGTGAGGTAGATCAATACGCCGAAAATCCAGACCAGCTCGCGCGGCTCGCGGTACGAGCCGTAGAGCATGGCGCGGAACATGTGCAGGTATACGACGATGAAGAACGCGGAGGCGCCGGTGGAATGGATGTAGCGGATCAGCCACCCGCCCGGCACGTCGCGCATGATGTATTCGACCGAGCCGAACGCGAGGGTCGCGTCAGGCTTGTAGTTCATCGTGAGAAAGATGCCCGAGACGATCTGAATGACGAGCACGAGCAGCGCGAGCGAGCCGAAGAAGTACCAGAAGTTGAAGTTCTTCGGCGCGTAGTACTCGGCAGCGTGGATCTTCCACTGCTCCGCGACCGAAGGCATGCGCGCGTCGAACCAGCCCCAGAGCGCCTGAAGACGCGATGCCATCGCCTATGCCCCCTTGGTTTCCCGGTCTTCGCCGATGAGCAGCGTGTTGTCGCTGAGGAAGGTGTACGGCGGCACTTTGAGGTTGGTGGGCGCCGGCGCGCCGCGGAACACGCGGCCCGCGAAGTCGAACTTCGAGCCGTGGCACGGACAGTAGAACCCGCCCACCCAGTCGCCGCCCATCTCCGCCTTGGCTTCCGCGCTCTTCAGCTGCGGAGAGCAGCCGAGGTGCGTGCAGACGCCTTCCATCACCATCAGCTCGGGCTTGGCCGAGCGGTACTCGTTCTCGGCATACTTCGGCTGCTCGGAAGACTTCGACGCGGGATCGGTCAGGCGCGGCGCGACGGCCTTAAGCGAGTCGACCATCTCCTTGGTGCGGCGGAGGATCCACACCGGCTTGCCGCGCCATTCAATCACTGCCAATTCGCCCGGCGCGATGCGCGAAATGTCCGCTTCGACCGGGGCCCCGGCCGCCTTGGCGCGCTCCGAAGGCCACATGCTCGCGATGAACGGGACTGCGGCGACCACGCTCGCGGCCCCACCCACGACCGAAGTGGCGACCACCAGGTTGCGCCGCGTCTTGTCTAGTTTTGGTTCTTCATTCATGGAGATGGCGTTGTTATGGGAGGGCGCAAAAGCCTGCGATTCTAGCGACCGACCCTGCAAAAGTCCACGATTTCGCGCCTAAGCGATTGGATTTTCAGAGGAAATCTGGTTTACTACGAACCCCCAATGTATCGCCTCTGGCTCATCTTCGCGCAGGCCGCCACGGTCGCGGTCGCGGTGCTCTTCGTGGTGTCGACCTTTCATCCGGAGTGGCTGCCGTCGCGCGCGGTTACCGTCGTGCAGCAAGCGCCGAAGGCGGAAACGACTGGCCCGCTTCCGACCGCGGTGCGCGCAGGGTCGTTTCATGAAGCGGTGCAGCGTGCAGCACCGTCGGTCGTCAACATCTCCACTTCGAAGGAGATCCGCTCGCCGCGCAACCCGTTGCTCAACGACCCGCTATTCCGCAGATTCTTCGGCAGTCAGCTACCCGACGATGCCGCCGCGCAGCGCGCCTTCAATCTGGGCTCGGGCGTAGTGGTGAGCGCCGGAGGCTACGTGCTCACCAACCATCATGTGGTTGAAGGCGCCGACGAGATCGAGGTTGCGCTGCATGACGGCAAAAAGCTGCTGGCTCGCGTGGTCGGCAGCGATCCGGATACCGATCTCGCAGTGCTGCGCGTCAGCGCCGAAAACCTGCCGGCGATCAGTTTCGGCTCCTCCGACGCGCTGCGTGTCGGCGACGTAGTGCTCGCAATCGGCAACGCGTTCAATCTTGGGCATACGGTGACGAGCGGGATCGTGTCGGCGCTCGGGCGCTCGGGCCTGGGGATGTCGACTTTCGAAAACTTCATCCAGACCGACGCAGCGATCAACCCGGGCAACTCCGGCGGCGCGCTGATCGACGCGGGCGGCAACCTCGTCGGCATCAATACGCTCATCATCTCGCAGACGGGCAGCGCGGGCGGCATAGGCTTCGCGATCCCGGTGTCGACCGCCAAGATGGTGCTCGATCAGATCATCAAGACCGGGGGCGTGACGCGAGGCTGGATCGGCGTCGAGCTGCGCGATGTTACCCCGCTCGACGCCGCGTCGCTGCAGCTCGGCGGCACACGCGGCGCGCTGATCGCGCTCGTGCAGCGCGGCGGCCCTGCCGACAAGGCCGGCGTGCGGCCGGGCGATGTGGCGGTGGAGGTTCAAGGCAAGCCGGTCGCCGACGCCATGGCCATGCTGAACGTCGTTGCGGCGCTCGTCCCCGGCGAGGCGGCCAAGATGAAGCTCAAGCGCCAGGGCCAGGACGTCGAGGCGATGGTCAACGTCGGCCGGCGGCCGCGCCCGCAGCCGCGCTCCGCGGACTAGGAAATCGGGGCCAGAGCCCGATTATTTTTCCAAGAAAGCCTTGATCCGCTCGGCGACCTTGCCGATTGAGAAGAGGCCGTCGAGGTGGCCACTGGTGCCATCGATCTCGTAAAGCTCGACGTAGTTTCCTTGCGCCTTGAGCTTCTCGGCCCATCTGCGCGATAGCTCGGGCGGGAAGATCATGTCCGTTTTCGCCGGAAGAAACAGCACCTTCGCCTTGATGCGAGACTGCTCCTTCTCCAGGCTGTAGAGCTGGTTCGCTTTCGCCATCCACACGAAATGCGCCGCGTCGGTCGCGGCGGCGCGCGCCACACCGGTCTTGTAGAGCGAATCCTCGATCGCGAAGAGGTTCCCCATGGCGTCGCCCGGGTCCTTGCCTTCGCCCGCCCACTTGTAGCCGTGCACCTTCTCGGCCCAGCCGAAATGCAGCGCCGTCAGCGTCACCGTCTTGAGTGCCTGTGCAACGCCTTCGTTGGGCTCAGGGCCGCCGAAATAATCCCCGCCTTTCCAATTCGGATCCATCTTGATCGGCATCATCCAGATATCGAGCAGGCCGATCACATAGGGATGGATGTCGAGCCCGGGGCCGATAACGTGGATCACGCGCTCGACGAGCTCCGGGTATTCGGCACTCCACTCCAGCGCCTGGATCGAGCCGCCGGAGGGCCCCGCCACCGCCCGCAGCTTCTTGATCCCCAGCGAATCGACCAGCGCCTTGTGTACTCGCACCGAATCCTTCATCGAAACCACCGGGAAGGTTGAGCCATAGGGCTTCCCCGTGTCCGGGTTGACGGTGGCCGGGCCGACGGTGCCGACCATGGGGCTTTTCACGTTAAGGTTCACGAGCGTATCGGCACTGACGACGAAATACTTGTCGGTGTCGATTGCCTTGCCCGGGCCGATGATTGCGTCCCAGTAGCCCGCCGCCTTCTCATCGGGCTTGTAGCGGCCGGCGGCATGCGAAGTGCCGGAAAAGAAATGCGCAATGAAGACCGCGTTGTCGCCCGCGGCGTTCAGCTTGCCGTAGGTCTCGTACCCGACGCGCACGTTCTTGATCGTCTTGCCGCCTGCGGTCGTGTACTGCGGCAGCGTAAAGTACTTCTTCTCCGTCAGGAGCTGGGCGAACGCATTGCTTGCTACGAGCAGAGCTGCAAGAACGGCAGCAGCTGCAGTGCGGATCGTCATTCTGTCCCCCTCCCTTATCTAAGCTCTACACCCGGTACGCTACCGTGGTCATGACCTTCGAAGCAAAGCGCATCGCCCGTTTGACGGGCTCCGGGAGTTCCGCCGCGCCGAGCTCGATCGCGCTCGCGCGATGCCTCGCCTCGTCGGCCTGCATCCCCTCGACAATCGCGCGCGTGCGGCCGTCCTCTGGCGGCAGCTCCTCGAGATGGCCGCCGAGATGCTCCTCCACCTGGCGCTCGGTCTCGGCCAGGAACGCGAGGTTCCACCGGTCTCCCAGCGCGCCCGCCACGGCACCGATGGCGAAGGCGCCCGCGTACCAGAGCGGGTTAAGGAAGCTCGGCCGACCCCCAAGCTCGCGGATGCGCTCGGCGCTCCACGCGAGATGGTCCTCTTCCTCGCGCGCAGCCCGCTCGAGCGCCTGGCGCGCGACCGGGTCGC
>DASTPE010000102.1:0-9806 GCA_035762345.1 Burkholderiales bacterium | reverse complement strand
TTCTTCGCCGCGCCGCTCGCCATCATGGCGCTCGCGTCGTTTCGCGCTCCCGGCGACTTCGGTGGCCTCGCTCCCCTCATGCTCCGTGACGAAGGCGGGGCGCATCTCAACCTTACCGCCGAAGCCTACGCCGCGCTTTTTTCGGACTTCCTCTACGGCTGGCTGTTTCTGAAGTCGTTTGGCTACGCAGCGCTCGCCACCGTGCTGTGCCTGGCGGCAGGCTATCCCCTCGCGCTGCTCATCGCCCGCAGTCCGCGCCGGTACCGAGACGTTCTCGTCCTGCTGGTCATCCTGCCCTTCTGGAGCAACTTCCTTATCCGCGTCTATGCCTGGATGACAATTCTCGGCCCGCAGTCGTTCGTCATGCGCGCGCTGAACGGGGCGCTAGGCTCGGTCGGCCTCGAGCCGGTTTCGCTGCTCTACACGCCGGCGGCGGTCGTAATCACCCTCGTCTACGTGCACCTGCCTTTCATGGTCCTGCCGCTCTACGCCAACCTCGAGAAGCACGACCCGGCGCTGCTCGACGCCGCGCAGGACCTCGGCGCCGATACCTGGCAGCGCTTCTGGCGCGTCACTTTTCCGCTCTCGCTGCCCGGCGTCTATGCCGGCGCGGCCCTCACCTTCATCCCCGCGTTCGGCATCTTCGCCATTCCGGACCTCGTTGGCGGCACCGGCGGCATCATGATCGGCAACGTGATCAAGCAGCAGTTTCTCGATACGCGCGACTGGCCCTTCGGCGCAGCGCTCTCGCTCGTGCTGATGGCCGGGGCGCTCGCGCTATCGGCACTGGCGGCACTGTCGCGACGCGGTGCGCGCGGATGACGCGGGGCTCGGTCCGCCTGTGGTGCGCGGCCTTTGTGGCGTACGTGTTCCTGTATGCGCCGCTCGCCATCGTGGTGCTTTATTCCTTTAATGACTCGCGCCTCAACGCGCAGTGGGTCGGTTTTACGCTTGCCTGGTACGAAAAGCTGCTGCACAACGAGGCGATGCTGATCGCTGCGCGCAACTCGCTCGCCATCGCCCTTGCCGCTGCGGCGGCGTCCACCGTGCTCGGCACTCTGGCCGGATTCGCACTGCACCGCTACCGCCCTCGCTTGCTTCCTCCGCTCGTGCTCGCCACGATCGCCATCCCCGAGATTCTCATGGGAGTAAGCCTGCTCATCTTTTTCGTGCTGCTGAATATCACGCTCGGCATGGTGTCGATCATTCTTGCCCACATCACCTTCTGCATCGGCTTCGTCGCGCTCGTGGTACGTGCACGGCTCGCGGGCATGGATGAGAGCCTGACCGAGGCGGCGCGCGATCTCGGCGCCACCCCGGCCCAGGCCTTCCGCTGGGTCACGCTGCCGCTCATCATGCCGGGGGTGCTTGCCGGCGCGTTGATGGCCTTCACGCTCTCGCTCGACGATTTCGTGATCACTTTCTTCACCGCCGGAGCCGGCTCGAGCACCCTGCCCCTGCAGATCTACACGATGGTCAAGATCGCGGTTACGCCCGAGGTGAACGCGGTGTCCACGCTGCTCATGCTGCTTACGCTCACCCTTATACTGGTTGCAACGCGTCTTTCGCCATCAATCCTGCAAACGGAGAACCGCCGATGAATCGCGTACTGATCGCCCTGCTTCTCGCTTTCGCCGCCCCGGGCGCCTGGGCGCAAGCGAACGAGCTGCATCTCTTCAACTGGAACGACTACATTGCGCCGGAAACGGTTGAGCGCTTCCAGCAGGCTTGTAAGTGCAAGGTAGTGCAGACCTATTACTCCGACAACGAGGAGCTCGTGGCCAAGCTCGCCGCCGGCGCGAAGGGCTACGACGTGCTCGTGCCCACCTCGAACTATGTCCTCGGCATGGCGAAAGCCGGCTGGATCCAGTCGCTCGACCACACCAAGCTGCCCAACCTGAAAAACGTGATGCCGCAGTACCGCGGCGGCGCCTACGACCCTGGCAACAAGTTTTCCGCGCCCTACGCGATGTCCATCACGCTGATCGGCTACAACGAGGCGAAGATCAAGGAGCTCGGCGTGCCGGTGGACTCCTGGGCGACGATCTTCGACCCGAAGATCGTGTCCAAGCTCAACAAGCGCGTCACCGTGCTCGACAGCCAGGCCGAGGTGCTCGCCGCGGCGCTCAAGTACCTCGGCTACTCTGTAAACGACCGCGACCCCAAGCACTGGGAACAGGCAAAGCAGGTCATCCTGAAGGCGAAGCCCTACTGGGCGGCGTTCAACGCAGCGAGCTACATCAAGGAGCTCGCCTCCGGCAACATCTGGATGGTGCACGGCTATTCGAACGACATCTTCCAGGCCGACAAGGGTGCGCAGGAAGCGAAGCAGAAGTTTCGCGTCCGCCACAGCCTGCCCAAGGAAGGCGCGGTGCTCGCCTTGGACGTCATGGTGGTCTCGAAGTCCGCGCCCCGTCCGGACCTGGCGCACGAGTTCATCAACTTCATGCTCGAGGGACGCAACTCCGCCGAGCTTACCAACATGATCGGCTCGGGCAACCCAAACCAGGATGCGCTGCAATACATCAAGCCCGAGATCAAGGCGAACAAGGCGGTGTTCTCCGACGAGCGCTCGGTCAAGACGCTGGAGCAGCTGAGCGACATGACCCCGAAGCAGCGCCAGCTTCTGAACCGCATTTGGACCGAAATCAAGTCGCGGTGATTACCGGCGCCCAAGCAATCGTCGAATGCCTGCGGCGCGAGCGGGTCGCGCATGTCTTCGGCATCCCGGGCACGATGAACCTCCCGATCCTCGACGTACTGCACGACGCGCCGGACATACGGTTCATCCTCACCCGGCACGAGCAGGGGGCGGCGTTCATGGCCTACGGTTATGCGCGTGCGCTCAACCGTCCGGCGGTGGTGACCGCCACCGAGGGTCCCGGGGTGACGAACCTCGCCACCGGCATCGGCGCCGCGTACAAGGGTTATGTGCCGATCATCAGCATTAGCGGCGCCCAGGAGATCTGGCTGCGCGAAAAGGACGCGAGCCAGGACATCGACCAGGTGACGTTCCATTTGCCGATCACCAAGTGGGCATACTCGATCCCGACAGTCTCGAAGATCCAGGAAGCCCTGCGCCGTGCGTTCCGCGTGGCGCTCGCCGAGCCTCTCGGGCCAGTGCATCTCGATGTCTCGAAGGAGATCCTGCTCGACAAGACCGCTCCCGAGCCGATCCCGCCTGAGGCGTACCGGCCAAGCTCACGGCCCGCCTGCTCGCCCGATGATCTGGACCGTGCGGGGGAGCTTGTCTCAAAAGCGAAACGGCCTGTTCTGGTAGCCGGCGGCAGCGTCATTCGGGAAGACGCGCTCGATGCGCTCCGGCGCTTTGCCGAGGCGACCGGCATCCCGGTTGCGACGCTGCAATATCATCCGGACGCATTCCCCACCACGCACCGTCTCGCGCTCGGGCCGCTCGGCCGCAACGGCTGGTCGAGCGCGAACCGTACGCTGCCCCAGGCCGACGTGGTCATCGCGCTCGGCGCGCACCTCGACCTTTTTTCGACTCAGTTTCGCTACGGCATCATCAGCCGGGAGGCCGTGCTCCTCCATCACAGCACTGTCGCGGCCGACATCGGCGTCGCGTTCCCGGTCGCACACGCGGTGGTCGGCTCAACCCTGAGCTTCATCGATGGCCTTGCCAGCCGCGTCAAAGGCAAGTGGGACTGGGTTGACGTGCAGAAAGCGCGCCGCGACTGGGATCAGGAAAGGCAGAAGCTGCTGGACACGGACGCACATCCCATTCTTCCTCCTGTGGTGGCGCATGCCATGCGCCAAGCACTGCCGTCCGATGGAGTGATGATTCTGGACGCGGGAAACGCCGGTAAGCACATGCGCGTGTTCATGGACACCTACCAGCCGAACACCTTCATGTACATCAGCGACTGGGGCTCGGTGGGTGCCGGGCTGCCGATGGCGATGGGCGTTAAGCTCGCGCGGCCGCACCAGGCAGTAATGGCCACGGTGGGTGACATGGGCATGATGTGCAACCTCGGCGAGCTCGAAACAGCGGTGCGCGAAAAGATCCCGGTGGTGTGCGTGGTCTTCAATGACCAGGGCCTGGGCAACGAGCGCGCATTCCAGAACGAGCTCTATCGAGGGCGTACCTTCGCGGTAGATTACGGCGACGTCGACTTCGCCGCGCTCGCGCGCGTCCTCGGCGCTTACGGAGAAAGGGTCGGGGATTCTTCGGAATTGATTCCTGCCCTCAAGCGGGCACTGGCGAGCGGACTGCCGGCGGTCGTCGACGTCGTCATCGACAAGAATTTTCACGCGCCGGTCGTGTTCAAAACATGACTGTTGCCGTGCAGGTCGGCGAATGGGCCGCAGCCCTGCAGCCGCGCTCGTTGCCGAAGGCCACGCAGAGCGCGGCGCGGCGGTTGATCCTCGACGTCGCCGGCTTGTGCGTCGCGGCGCGCAAGGGCGACTACATCAGGGCGCTGCTGGCAAGCGCGGTATCCGAAGGGAATGCGACTGCGATCGGCCATGCCCGCGTGCTCAGTCCTTACGATGCTGCGCTTGTCAACGGGTCGGCGGCGCACGGCGAGGACTTCGACGACACCTTCGAGGGCGGCCCCATCCACGCCGGCGCCGCGATCGTTCCGGCTGCGCTCGCGCTGGCGGAGCACCGCAGCCTCGACGGCACTGTGGTAACCAAAGGCATCGTGGTCGGAACGGAGTTCGCCTGCCGCGCGAGCATGGTTGCGCCGCAGGCGATCCACCGGGCCGGATTCCATCCTTCGGGCGTGTTGTGCGCGCTCGGCGCCGCGGCCGGCAGCGCGGCCATGCTCGGCCTTGCGCCGCGCGCCATCGCGCACGCGCTTGGCATTGCCGGCAGCTTCGCCTCGGGCATCATCGAATACCTTGCCGACGGAGCGTGGACCAAGCGCTTCCACCCGGGCTGGGCGGCGCACGCGGGGATCCGCGCCGGGCTCCTCGCCGAAGCGGGCTTCACCGGGCCGCTCTCGGTGCTCGAAGGTACGCACGGGTTCTACAAGGCCTTCGCGCCGTCCAAGGCGCCGGACTTCCAGGTCCTGCTCGGCGATCTTGGCAAGCGTTATGTCATCGACGGCATCGCCTTCAAGCCCTACGCCTGCGGCACGATGACCCATCCCTACATCGACTGCATGATGGAGCTGCGCGCCTCGGGCGTGCGCCCGGACGATGTGGTCAGCGTCGTGTGCGAAGTCGGCGAAGGAACCGTGCACCGGCTGTGGGAGCCGATCCAGGCGAAGCGCCGCGTGCCGAACGGCTACGTCGCGAAGTTCTCCTCACCCTACTGCATCGCGGTCGGCTTCCTCGACGGCGCGGTCGGGTTCGAGCAGTTCACCGACGAGCGCGCGGCCGACCCGGCGCTGCAGGCTTTCGCCGACAAGATCTCCTACGTGATCGACCCCAACAATCCCTACCCGCTCGAATACACCGGGCACGTGCGCGTGACGCTCAAGGACGGCTCGGTGCACGAGATTCGCCGGCCGCATTTCCGCGGCGGCGCGCACGCACCGATCTTGGACGCAGAGCTCGAGCGCAAGTACCGCGATAACTGCCGCTTCGGTGGCTGGACCGAGGAGCGCGCGGCGCGAGTAGCCGGCGCGATCGATACAATCGCCGCGGGTGGCCCCGTCGATCTGTCGGCAGCGCGGGCCTAGCGTGCGCCTCGGCTTTTTCACTATGCCGCTGCGCCTGGCGGCCGGGTTCAGCGCGACGCACGTGCCCTTCAAAGCCGGGCCAGAGGCTCTCACCCAGGTAGCTGCCGAAGAGGTCGATTTCATGAGCATCGGCGTGACGTCCGGCCTGCCGTTTATCCGTTCCGGGCGGCTGATTCCCGCTCGCCGTGAGCACCGCCAAACGCTCCAGCATTCTGCCGGAGGTGCCGACCAACGAAGAAGCGGGCTTCCCGAACAGCGACTACACCTTTTGGAACGGCATGCTGGTCGCCGCCACCCCTGCCGAGATTGTCAAGCGGCTGCACGACGAAACGATGAAAGTGCTCGGTCAGCCCGGCGTGGTGGAGAAACTGAAGCGCCAGGGCCTCGAGCCGATGCCGCTCGCGCCGGCGCAATTCGACGCGCTTATCGCGAAGGAAATCGAGACCAACAAGGCGATCGTCAAGGCGGCCGGATTGTGAAGTTCAACTAACCCGGCCTCACTCGGCGAGCACCGCGAGCGTCGTGGGCTCGTACCTGAGATAGCCGACGTAGCGCAGCTGCTTGTACACTCTGACCGAAGGCACGTCGCCTTCGCGCATATGGAGGATGTCCGCCGGACTGATTAGCCGCGCGTCGGCGTTCGTGACCTGCACGCCGGCGTGCTGGTAGGCCTGCATCACGAGCTGCGAGCAGAAAAGCTGGCTTTCGGTGGCTGCGATGTAGTTCAGCACGCCGAGGGCCCTCAGGCACGCGTCACGGATGGCCTCGGGCACGAGCGGCAGCTCGCAAACGCGGCGCGTTACGGAGAACGGCACATGCAGCGTCGCGCCAACGAAGCTGAACCCCGCGCCGGTCTTCTGCAGGGCGTAATCCATAATCTCCAGCTGCTGGTCGCGAGTGAGCCCCGGATAGCGCAGCACGAGCGCGACGTTCTCCTCGAGGAGAAGCTCATCGAGCGGCCGCTCATGTACGCCGGAGCCGAGCGCCTCCACGATCCGGCCGTCGCCGACGTAAAGGACCGCATGGCTCACCGACGACAGCGTGAACAGGCGAATGCCGACCGAGCGCAGCGTGGGGGCCGAAGTGAGGATGATGTCACCCGGCTCCAAGATCTCTTGCCTCAGGGCCGCCTCATCGCCTTGCGGCGCCACGGAGCTGGTCTGGAAGCGTAGTCCCGGACCGGCCGAGCCGGCGGCCGCTCCCTGCAAGTCGAAGCGGGTCGCACACCCCTGCAGCAAGGCCATCAGCATCGCGAGCGCGATCACGCGTTTCATGGCTCCGAGGATGGGCCCAATCCCCTAGCGGACGGCTTACCGGGGGGTTACGGGTGGCTTACAAGTCTAGGGGGCCTCGGTGCGCCAGCTAGCCGGGTCGGCGCCCATCTTCTCGCCCAGGTCGGCCAGCTCGTTCATCACCTCCCGCTGGAACGTCCCGGGCTTGGGCGGTACCCAGGTTTCGGGAACCGCCAGGACGCGTACCTCCACGTCCGCACCGTACCTGAGCCGCGCGATCTCCGCCTTGGCGTAAAGGTGCCGCATGGAGTTGATCGTCGACGTTTGTGTGGCCATGATCGTCGCGCGGCTCATGAGTTCGGGCCAGCGGTCCTGCGTTATCTGCGGCGGGAAGCGGAACTGGTTGTTGAAGATTACCCAGTAGCGCACCCGCGGCATCGGTGACTTGGGATACGCCGCCCGCCACTGTTCGAGAAAGCTGTCCTCGTCCCGGACGCGCCCGCCATAGAGGATGTTTCCGGTGATCGCGCCGTCCACATAGAGGTAGTCCGCGATACCGCGCGCGGGAAAGACCGCAGGAATGCCCGCGCTCGCCAGCAGGATCTTGTACACGTGCTCCTCGTTGCGAGTCGCGAGGGCAGTTCTCGCCTCGGCAACGATGTTCCACGCCTGCATGTCGCCCATATCGACGTTGGTCGTGTTGACCAGCAGGGCTCGGCCGGTCTCGTTCTCCGCGGCAATGCGCTCCAGCATCCGGCTATCGAGGGCGGTGCGCATCTCGCGCTCTAGGCCGGGCAACGCGTAGAAGGATGGGTTGTTCGGCAGGAAGAACAGCATGCCGCGCGAGCTGACCCAGTCGGATTGGGGGTTGCGGTACAAGCGGACAATGCGCTCGATTGACTCGTCGTCGCCGAGGAAGGCGAACGGCGCGATCATCGCCCCGGTGCTCACCCCGGTGACGACGTCGAACTGGGGCCGCGCGAGCTCTCCGGTCACGCGGCCCCATCCCTTGAGCACGCCGGCGCCGAACGCGCCCCAATCACCGCCGCCGGAAATTATGAGCAGGTCCATCGTCGGCGGCGCTTTTTGGGGGTCTCTTGCGGCGGCAAAAGCCTTGGCCCGTGCGCGGTTCACGAACTTTGCCATGAGCTCGTCTGTGGCTTTCTCGCGCGCAACGTCTATCGCCTGGCGCGCGGCTACCAGCTCCGACAGCGGCTTATCCGGGCGCGGCGGCGGCCCTGCGCAGCCCGCAGCGAGCGCGCTCACTATGGCCATGGCGGCAAGCAAGCGCAGCCAAGGGTTGACGTGCCTCATCATGCCTCTCCGCCTAATTGCACTCTCAAAACAGTCTACCGGCCGGGCGCTAATCGATGCGCGTCGGATCACCTGTAAATCCCAGCGCGCTCACGCTACCGCCGTGGAATAGTCCGGCGATCTCGCCGCCGGGGGTAGGCTTGCGTTCCAGCTCGGCCGCGAAGGCCTCTGCGTCGTCCTGTGGCTTGTAGCCGATGTGGGCACGAGCAGCGGCGTCGCCGCCCCACAGTGCCCGCTTGTTCGCCGAGATACCGTAGAGAATGAGGAAATGGAATGGCGGCGCCTCCACGCAGCACCGCGCAAGCTGCGCCATGTCGCGATGACTGATCCACGCGCCGAGCTCCCTGGAGTTTCCGGGCCGCGCCCGAAAGGCGCCGATGCGCAGTGCCGCGACCTCCATGCCATGCTTGTCGGCATAGAGGCGGCCCATCGCCTCGCCAAACACCTTGCTTGCCCCGTAGTGCCCGTCGGGGCGTGGCGGCTCCATGGTGCCCACCGGCCGATCCGCGCGGTAGAACCCGATCACGTGGTTCGACGACGCGAAGATGAAGCGCCGCACGCCCGCCCGGCGAGCGGCTTCGAACATGCGGAAGGTGCCGACGACGTTGGCGGCGAGGATCTCCTCCGGCGTGCCACCGGTCTCACGGGGGATGCCTGCGAGGTGGACCACGCAGTCCACCCCTTGCGCAGCCTTTTCCGCCACGCCGGGCACGGTGAGATCGCCGGTCATCACCTCCTCGCCTGGCGCCGCGTCGGCAATCGGACGCAAATCATGCCAGCGCAGCGCCTCCGCTACGCCGCGTAGCGCCGGGCGCAGCACTCGGGCAATCTCGCCCGCTGCGCCCGTCAGCAACAGGCGTTTCGGGCGCATCCCGATCAGCCCTCGGGCGAAACTTTGGCGTCGACGATGATCTTGGCGAACTTCGCCGCCTCGGCCGCCACGTACGCCTTGGCCTGCTCAGGAGTCTGCGATTGGGGCAGCAGGCCGAGCGTTTCGAACCGGCTCTTCAGGGCAGGCTCCTTGAGCGCGGCCTCGACGGCGCGGTTCAGCTTCTCGATGATGGGTTGCGGCATGCCTGCGGGGCCGAACACGCCGAAATAATTGACGAGCTCGTATCCCGGCAGGTGCTCGGAGATCGAAGGCACTTTCGGGATCTGCGGCATGCGCTCCTTCGAGGTGACGCCAAGGGGCCGGATCTTACCGTCCTGGATTAGCGGCAGCGCGGCCGGCAGGCTGTTGTAGCCCATCGGGATCTGGCCCGCTGCGATGTCGGCAACCGCCGGCGCCGCGCCCTTATAGGGCACGTGCACGATGTCGACGCCGGCATGCAGCTTGAACAACTCGCCGGCGATATGGCCGGAGGCGCCGACGCCCTGCGAGGCGTAGGTCAATTTGCCTGGGTTGGCTTTGGCATAGGCGATGAGTTCACTGAGGGATTTGGCCGGCACCGACGGATGCACCACCAGGATGTTGGGCACCGTGACCAGCAGGATGACCGGGGCGAAGCTCTTGAACGGGTCGTAGGGGATCTTGCTCAGATGCGGCAGCATTGCGAGCCCGGCATGGTTGCCGACCAGCAGCGTGTAGCCGTCGGGCGGCGCCTTGGCGACC
>DASTPE010000101.1:0-24146 GCA_035762345.1 Burkholderiales bacterium | reverse complement strand
GAATGTCGCTTTCCTCCCAGGACGACTTTCGCGCCTTTGCCCAGCGCATCGGCAACGTGCGCTTCTACCTTCTTCACGCCGTTCTCGTCGATGAGCGGCCCGATCACCACGCCGGGCTCGCTGCCCGGCCCGACCTTGAAGCCTTTCACTTTTTCGGTGAGCCTGGCGGCGAACGCATCGTAGACACCGTCCTGAACGTACAGACGGTTCGCGCAGACGCAGGTCTGGCCGGCGTTGCGGTACTTGGAGGCGAGTGCGCCCTCGACTGCTGCGTCGAGGTCCGCGTCGTCGAACACGATGAACGGCGCGTTGCCGCCGAGCTCGAGCGAGAGCTTCTTGATCGTGTCGGCGCACTGCCGCATCAGCACCCGCCCCGTCTCGGTAGAGCCGGTGAAGGAGAGCTTCCGCACCTTCGGGTTGGCGCAGAGCTCGCCGCCGATGGCCTTGGAGTCGCCGGTAATGACGTTGAGCACGCCTTTCGGAATGCCGGCGCGTTCGGCGAGCTCGGCCATCGCGAGCGCCGAGTAGGGCGTCTGGCCCGCCGGCTTGATCACCACGGTGCAGCCCGCGGCGAGCGCCGGGCCGGCTTTGCGCGTGATCATCGCGTTCGGGAAATTCCACGGCGTAATGAGCGCGCACACGCCGATCGGCTGCTTGATCACCAGGATGCGCTTGTCCGCCTGGTGCTGCGGAATGATGTCGCCGTAGGCGCGCTTGCCTTCCTCGGCGAACCATTCGATGAACGAGGCGCCGTAGGCGATCTCGCCGCGCGATTCGGCGAGCGGCTTGCCCTGCTCGGCGGTCAGGATTTGTGCAAGATCCTCCTGGTTCGCCATCATGAGGTCGAACCACTTGCGCAGTACCCCGGCGCGCTCCTTCGCCGTCTTCGCCCGCCACGCGGGCCAGGCGCGCTCGGCGGCATCGATCGCGCGCCGCGTCTCTTCGGCGCCGAGCTTAGGGACTGTGGCGAGCACCGCGCCGGTGGCCGGATTGAAGACGGGGAAGGTCTTGCTGTTCCCGCTCCACTCGCCGTCGATGTAGCACTGAGTGCGGAAGAGCTTCGGGTCTTTCAGGGGAAATGCCGGCAGGCCGGCGTGGGCGGGTGCATTCATGGGGTTCGCTCCAAAAAAGGAATCTTACGCCTTAGAATCCGTCGTCCGACACCTGAGGAGGAGTCATGCGCAAGGTTCTGCTAGCCGCGCTGTTTTGTGCGGCTTCTACGGCATTTGCTCAGTATCCGCAGCGGCCGGTGCAGGTCATCGTGCCGTGGGGCGCGGGCGGCGGCACCGACGCCACCGCGCGCATTATCGCGACACTCCTCGAGAAGGAGCTGAAACAGCCGTTCAACGTCGTGAACCGCACCGGCGGCTCCGGCGTCGTCGGGCACGACGCGATCGCGAAAGCGCCGGCCGACGGCTACACCATCGGCATGATTACGGTCGAGATCACGATGATGCATCACGTGGGGCTCACGCCCCTCAAGCACACCGACTACACGCCGATCGGCCTCGTGAACGCCGACCCGGCGGGCGTGAACGTTCGCGTCGATTCGCCGTACAAGTCGATGAAAGATCTCCTCGCTGCGATCAAGGCGAATCCTGGGAAGCTCAAGGCTTCCGGAACGGGCCAGGGCGGTATCTGGCATCTCGCCATCGCCGGACTGTTGAAGGACCAGGGAATCGACCCGGCCGCGCTGCCCTGGGTGCCCTCGCAAGGCGCGGCACCGGGCCTGCAGGACCTGGTCGCCGGCGGCGTCGATGTCGTGCCGTGCTCCATTCCCGAGGCGCGCGCGATGATCGACGGCGGCAAGGTGCGCGCGCTGGCGATCATGGACGCGAACCCGCCGTCGCTGTACCCGAACGTGCCGACGCTCAAGAAAGAGCTCGGCACTGATTGGCAGATTGCCGCCTGGCGCGTGATTGCGGCACCGAAAGGAATCCCGGAGCCGGTGCAGAAGACGCTCGTCACGGCGCTCAAGAAGGTTTACGACTCGAAGGAGTACAAGGACTTCATGGCGAGCCGCGGCTTCGGCGTGGTGTGGGCGGATCCCGCCGGCACCACGAAGTTCATGGCGGAATCCGACAAGAACCTTGGCGCGGCGCTGAAAGCGGCAGGGCTGGCCAAATAAAGGTCAATGACGGGCTGACCGGCGCGGCGCTCGTCGCGCTCGCCGTCGCGATCCTCTGGCACGTCCAGGGGTATCCGGCGATGCCGGGCCAGAGGTTCGGCCCGGCCTGGTTCCCAGGGGTGATCGCCGCCGGGCTCGGCGTCTGCGGGCTGTTGCTCGTTGTGGCGGGCATGCGGCAGCGCGGGCCGTGGCTCGCACTGCCCGATTGGATCTCGCGCCGGCGGCCGGCGCTCGGCGTAGCCGCCGTGGTGGGCGGCCTCGTGGTCTACATCCTTGGTGCGGACACCTTCGGCTTTCACATCACCGGCATAGCGCTGCTGTTCGTCTGGACGCGCTTGCTCGGCGCCACGTGGCGCACGGCTGCCGTGGTCTCAGTGCTCGCCACGTTGGCGATCCATCTCGCCTTCTACAGAGCACTGCGCATTCCGCTGCCCTGGGGATTGCTGGAGCCGTATGCTTTTTGAAGCGCTGCGCCTGGTGCTTGATCCCTACGTGCTGTGGGTGATCCTCGCCTCGGCGGCGTTCGGTCTTTTCGTCGGGGCGGTGCCTGGGCTTACCGCGACCATGGCGACCGCGCTGCTTGTGCCGGTCACTTTCTTCATGGAGCCGGTACCCGCGATCGCTTCGATCGTTACGGCGACCGCGATGGCGATTTTTGCCGGCGACATCCCGAGCTGCCTGCTCCGCATGCCGGGAACGCCGGCCTCCGCGGCCTATACCGACGAAGCCTACGCCATGACACGAAAGGGCCAGGGTGAGCTCGCGCTCGGCGCTGGGCTCGTGTTCTCTGTGATCGGCGGCCTCTTCGGCACGGCGGTGCTGATCATCGCGGCGCCGGCGCTCGCGGAAATCGCGCTGAAGTTCTCCTCGTTCGAGTATTTCTGGCTGGTCGTGCTCGGGCTCCTGTGCGCGGTGTTCATCGCGTTTTCCAACCCGCTCAAAGGAATCGTGTCCTTGTGGCTTGGGCTGCTGGTGGCATCTATCGGACTCGACAACCCGGCGGGGTTTCCGCGCTTCACCTTCGGCAACGCCGAGCTCGCCGGCGGGCTTACGCTGATTCCGATCATGATCGGAATGTTCGCGGTGTCCGAAATCTTGCGTAACGTCGCGCGCATCGATGAGCCTTGGGAGATGGCGCAGACCAAGATGGGCAACGTGTTCCGCGGCATGTGGGGCTTGACCAAGCGGTACCGCATGCCTGTGCTGCGAGGCAGCGCGCTCGGCACGGCGGTGGGCATACTGCCAGGCGCCGGGGCTGACATCGCGGCGTGGATGAGCTATGCGGTGTCGAAGAAGTTCTCGCGTGAGCCCGAAAAGTTCGGTACCGGCCACGTCGAGGGCATCATCGAGGCCGGCGCGTCGAACAACAGCGCGCTTGCGGGCGCTTGGGTGCCGGCGCTAGTGTTCGGCATCCCGGGCGACTCGATCACCGCGATCGTGATCGGCGTGCTCTACATCAAGGGTCTGAACCCGGGGCCATCCATCTTCATGAGCAATGCGGCGTCGATCTACGCCATCTTCATGGTGTTCATCCTCGCGAACCTGCTGATGCTGCCGCTCGGCGTCGCGGCGATCAAGGGCGCGAAGCAGCTTCTGCGCGTGCCGCGCGAGGTGCTGATGCCGGTCATCCTGCTCTTCTGCGTGGTGGGCTCGTTCGCGATCAATAACTCCATTTTCGGCGTGGTGCTGATGCTGGTCTTCGGCCTCATCGCCTACGTCATGGAGGAAAACGGCTTTCCGGTGGCGCCCGCCATCCTCGGCATGGTGCTTGGCGCGATGCTGGAAGAGCACTTCATCCGCGCCATGATCCGGGCCGACGGAAGCTTCCTGGCGTTTTTCGAGCGTCCGATTGCCGGGAGCCTCGGCATGGTGGCGATCGTGGTGGCTTGCGTGCCGTTGATTCGCTGGATCCTGCGGTCTAGGATGCGGCTTCCCGGAGGAGGGACAAATCAATGATCAAGTTTGTCGTCAATGGCAGGGATGCCTATTCAGAGCAACCTGCCGATACGCCTTTGCTATGGGTCATTCGTGAGGAGCTGGGCCTGACCGGCACGAAGTTTGGCTGCGGCATCGCACAGTGCGGCGCGTGCACCGTGCACATCAACGGAAATCCGGTGCGCTCCTGCTCGACGCCCGTCTCGGCGGCGCAGGGCAAGCGCATCACCACCATCGAGGGCCTGTCGCCCAACGCCGACCACCCGCTGCAGAAAGCCTGGATTGCTGAGCAAGTGCCGCAGTGCGGGTATTGCCAGTCCGGTCAGATCATGCAGGCGGCGGCGCTGCTCGCGAAGAACAAGAAGCCGACGCGCGAGCAGATCGTCAAGCACATGGACGGCAACATCTGCCGCTGCGGTACCTATCCACGCATCGTGCGCGCCATCGAGCGCGCAGCGAAGGAGGCGTAGCCATGTTCCTCGAGACCAAGGTCAGCCGGCGCGTCTTCATCAAGACCGCCGGCGCGCTCACGTTCTCTTTCAGCTTCGTCGGGCGTGTCTCCCAGGCGCTGGCGAGCAACGGGGCCGCTAAATTCAACGCCTGGGTATCGATCGCCGCCGACGACAAGATCACCGTGGTAGTGCCCGCTGCGGAGATGGGGCAGGGGGTCATCACGTCGCTGCCGCTCATCCTCGCGGAGGAGCTCGACGCCGACTGGTCCAAGGTCACGTTCGAGTATGCCCCTCCCAATCCGAAGATCTATGGGAACTACCATCGGCTCTTCAACGGCGCGATGCTCGACGCCGGCAGTCTCACCGTGCCGGGTTACTGGACCCCGCTGCGCATCGGCGGCGCGCAGGCGAGGCGCGTGCTGCTCGACAACGTGGCCAAGCACTGGGGCGTGCCGGTCGGCGAGCTTCGCACCGAGCCGAGCGTGGTGGTTCATCCCGGCTCCGGCCGGCGGCTTTCGTATGGGGAAATCGTCAAGTTCGCGACCGTGCCGGCGGAGCCCCCGCAAATCACCGAGGCGGACCTGAAAAAACCCTCGCAGTTCAGGCTGATCGGCAAGGATCTGCCACGCATCGACGTGCCGTCGAAGGTCGACGGGTCGGCGAAATACGGCATCGACGTGCGCTTGCCCGGCATGGTGTACGCGTCGGTGCTTGAATCGCCGATGGAGGGCGCGAAGCCCGCGAAGGTCAATACCGACGAGGTGATGAAAGTGAAGGGCGTAAAACAGGTCTTGCCGATGCCCTTCGGCGTCGCGGTAATTGGCGAGACGGTGCAGGCAACGCGCGTGGGCCGCCGCGCTCTCAAAGTGGAGTGGGACCTTTCCGGGGCGACCGCGGCCAGCTTTGACTCGCAGAAGGCCAGGGCCGAGTACGCGCGCCATGGCAAGGACCCGAACGCCAAGGCGCTGGAGTGGGCGAGCAAGGGTGACGCGCCGAAGGCTCTCGCCTCCGCCGCTCGCGTGATTCGCGCCGAGTATTCGTCGGAGCACTGTTATCACGCACAGATGGAGCCGATGAACTGCGTGGCGCGAGTGTCCGATGACGGGAAGTCGGCGGAGGTGTGGACCGGCACGCAATCGAACTTCCTCGCCACGCTGGCGGGCGCCGGTGTCCTCAAGACTTCGCCGGCCAGCATCCAGGTGCACCAGCATCTGCTGGGCGGTGGGTACGGCCGGCGCATCGCGCCCGATGCGATCGCGCAGGCCATCGCACTCGCCAACGCGACCAAGCAGACCGTCAAGCTCATGCTGACGCGGGAGGACGATCTTGCGGCGGCTCGGCCGCGTCCGATGACGTACCATCTCCTGAGCGCGGGGCTCGATTCTGGCGGAAAGATCGACGGTTGGTATCACCGCATCGTAGCCGAGAATGTGGACGCTATTGCCGCTCCTCCGCGCTTCAAGGCTACGGGCGGGAAAGACCTGATCGGCTGGCGCGGGCTAGAGCAGCCGTTCTACGCGTTTCCCAACATGCTGGCCGATGGCGTGCGCGAGATCCGCGGCATGCGGGTGCAGCCCTGGCGCGGCATTGGCGCGGGATACAACAAGTTCGCCTCGGAGTGCTTCCTTGACGAGATCGCGCACGCGACTAGACAGGATCCCGTGGCCTTGAGGCTGGAGTTGACGCGCGAGCATCCGCGCGCGCAGGCCGTCATCCGTGCCGCGGCGGAAATGGCGGAATGGAACCGGCCGCGCCCGAAGGACCGGGCGCTCGGCATCGCCTTCTCCGATTACCACGACACACTGACGGCGGGGGTGGCGGAAATCTCGGTTGACCGCAAGAGCGGCCGTATCCGCGTGCACCATTACTGGGTGGCGGCGGATCCGGGCATCGTAGTACAGCCCCATAACTCGCACGCGCAGCTCGAAAGCGCGGTGGTTTATGGGCTGAGCGCTGCGCTGCTCGAAGAGCTGACTGTACAAAGCGGCGCGATCCGCGAAAGCAACTTCCATCAGTACCGCGTGCTACGTATGAGCGACATGCCGGAGATCCACACGCGGCTTATCGCTACGGATAACCCGCCCACCGGGATGGGCGAAGTCGGCGTGCCGTCTGTAGCGCCGGCGATCGGAAACGCGCTCTTCCGCCTCACCGGCGCACGCGTACGCGAGCTGCCGATGTCGCCCGGGCGTATCCAGGCCGCGCTCAAGGCTTAGGCGGTCTATGGGTAGGAAGGGATGGACTGCGGCCCATCCCTTTTATCTTGGCTTGTCCCCGGCAAGCGTTATGCGGTGCATGACCCGCCGGTGGCCATGGTAGTCGTTGACCGGGTTGTGCTGCGTGCAGCGGTTGTCCCAGAAGGCAAGCGAGCCGACTTCCCAGCAAAAACGGCAGGTGAACTCCGGTTTCACCTGGTGGCGAAAGAGGTAGTCGAGGAGCGGCGCGCTTTCCGCCTCCGTCATGCCGCGGAAGCGAACGGTGTGGCCGAAGTTCACGTAGAGCGCTTTACGTCCGGTCTCGGGATGCGTGCGCACCACCGGATGCTCCGCTTCGTAGTGCCTTGAATATTCCTTTACCCGGTCCTCGCGAGTGCGTGTCACATCCGCCTTCGCCGAAGAGTTGACGGCGTAAAGCCCGGCGAGAAGCCGCTTCATGCCCTCCGACAGCGCTTCGTAAGCGAGATATTGGCTTGCGAACAGCGTGTCGCCGCCGTACGGCGGAATCTCGCGCGCGATCAGCATCGAGCCCATCGGCGGGTCTTCCAGGTATGCGGTGTCCGAATGCCAGATTCCGCCGAAATTGTGCCGCTCGTGCTCAAGCTTCTTCACTTCGATGACCTCGGGAAAACCCTCCATGCCCGGGACGAACGGGTAAGGGACCGGCTTACCCATTGTCTGCGCGAACGCCATGAATTGCGCCGGATCGAGCTTCTGGTCGCGGAAGAAGATGACCTGGTGCTCGAGGAAAGCACCGCGTATTGCAGCGACGACCTCATCCGAGAGCTTGCTGAGATCAACTCCCAGAAGCTCGGCACCGAGCGCGCCGGCGATGCGCCTCACTTCCATCTAGAACGTTCCGGGGTACGCGCCGCCATCCATGAGCAGGTTCTGGCCGGTGATGAATCCGGCTTGCGCACCGCAGAGGAACGCGCACGCGTCGCCGAACTCCTCGATGGTGCCGAAGCGGCCGGCGGGATTCGCCTCCGTACGGGCCTTGCGCAGCTCGGCGGCGGCCTTGCCGAGCTTCTTGGCGTTGAACTCGAGGTTGGAGCGCAGCCGGTCGGTCTCGAACGGCCCGGGCAGAAGGTTGTTGATCGTGACGTTATGGCGCACCGTGGTGCGTGACAGCCCGGCGATGAAGCCCGTCAGGCCGGTGCGCGCGCCGTTGGACAGCCCGAGCTCCGGGATCGGCGCCTTCACCGCACCGGAAGTAATGTTCACGATGCGGCCGAATTTGCGCGCGATCATGCCATCGACGACGGCCCGGATCATGAGGATAGGCGTAATCATGTTCGCGTCCACCGCCTTGACCCACGCCTCGCGATCCCACTCGCGGAAGTCGCCCGGCGGCGGGCCGCCCGCGTTGTTCACCAGGATGTCCGCCGCCGGAGCGGCTTCGAGCGCGGCCTTGCGCCCTTCGGCCGTCGTGATGTCCCCCGCGACGGCCTTCACGTTCACACCGAAGGTCTTACGCAGTTCAGCCGCAGTGGCTTCCAGCGTGTCCGCACCGCGCGCGGTGATGACCAGGTTCACACCCTCGCGCGCGAGCGCCAAGGCGCATCCCTTGCCGAGCCCCTTCGACGCCGCGCACACAAGTGCGGTTTTGCCGCGGATTCCGAGATCCATGCTCAACCTTTCTTTAGTGACACGAGAAGCACGCCCAAGATCACCAGTGCGCCGCCGAGCGCCTGCACCCAGGTGAACGGCTCATCCAGGCCGAGCGCGCTGGTGACTGCGACGCTCACCGGCCCGATCGCTCCGATCAGTGCGAAGTGGTTCGCGCCGATGCGGCTCAACGCCTCGGCTTGTAGAAAAAGGGGCAGGATCGTGCTCACCGTGGCGAGCACGATGGCGTAGCCCCAGACTGCGCCAGGAAGCTGCAGCGACTGCGGCGATTCGGTAACAAAGAACTGGATGACCGCAGGCGCCGTGGCGGCGACAGTGGAGTAGGCAGTGAAGCGCATCGATCCCACCCGCTTTACCACCTGGCTCCCCGCGACGAGGTAGATCGCGTAGCACAGTGCCGAGGCGAACACGAACGCCGCGCCGAGCGCGAACAGCCGATTCTCGACCGAAACCTGACTCGACACGACGAGCGCGATGCCCGCATAGCTCACGAGAAGAGCGATCACCTCGCGAATCGTCGGGAGCTTTTTGAGAAACAGGAATGACAGAAGCACCACGAGCGTGGGGAAGAGATAGAGGATTAGCCTGCCGACCCCGGCGCCGATCCATTGCAGTCCGATGAAGTCGAGGAAGCTCGCGCCGTAGTAGCCGATGAACCCGAGCCCGGCGACGGCCAGCCAATCGCGCCTCGTGAGCCGCGGCTCCTGGTTGCGCAGCCACCAGCCGATCGCGAGGAAAAAGGGCAGCGAGAGTGTCATGCGCAGAAAAAGCAGCGTGACCGGACTGACCGGATGAACGCCATACGAGAGCTTGATGAGAATAGGGCGGAAGGAGAAGGCTAATACCCCGACCAGGGCGAACATGATTCCCCAAGCCCGGTACGACTTTTCGGTCAACGACGCCGGCCGCCGCCGAGGATCGAGCCGAGCACTCCGCGCAGGATCTGCCGGCCGAGCTCCGAGCCGATCGCACGCGCCGCGCTTTTGGTTGCCGCCTCAAGCACGCCTTGCGTTTGCCGGCCGCCGCGCGGGCCGGTCTTGCCGAAAAGGATGTCCGACACCGGGCTTGGTGCCGAAGCGGGCTCCGCCGGGGTCGCGGGCACCTGCTTCTGCTCCACCTGCTGCCGCAGTCTCTCGTAGGCGGATTCGCGGTCGACCGACTTCTCGTATTTCGAACGCAGGCTCGAACCGCGCACGATCTGCTGGCGCTCCTCATTACTGAGCGGGCCGATATGGCTTGCCGGAGGAACGATGAACGCGCGCTCGACGACTTGAGGGCGGCCCTTGTCATCGAGCAGGCTCACAAGCGCCTCGCCTACACCGAGCTCGGTGATGACCTTCTCGGCCTTGAGCTTCGGGTTGGGGCGGAGCGTCTCGGCCGCGGTCTTGACCGCTTTCTGGTCGCGCGGCGTGAATGCGCGCAGGGCGTGCTGCACGCGGTTGCCGAGCTGTCCGAGCACGCTCTCGGGCACGTCGAGCGGGTTCTGGGTCACAAAGTAAACGCCAACACCCTTCGAGCGGATGAGGCGGACTACTTGCTCAACTTTTTCGACGAGGGCCTTCGGCGCCTCGTCGAAGAGGAGATGGGCCTCGTCGAAAAAGAACACGAGCTTGGGTTTGTCGGGGTCGCCCACCTCCGGGAGCTGCTCGAAGAGCTCGGCAAGCAGCCAGAGGAGGAAGCTCGAATAGAGCTTCGGGGCGTTCAGGAGCTTGTCAGCGGCGAGGATGTTCACGACGCCTTTCCCGCCGCGGACCTGCATGAGGTCGGCGATCTCAAGCATCGGCTCGCCGAAGAACCGCTCGGCACCCTGGCTCTCCAGCGCGAGCAGGCCGCGCTGGATGGCGCCGATGGAAGCGCCGGTGACATTGCCGTACTGGGTCTTGAACTGCGCTGCGTTGTCGCCGACGTGCTGGAGCATGGCGCGCAGGTCCTTCAGGTCCAGAAGCAGCAACCCGTGGTCGTCGGCGATCTTGAACACCAGGCTCAATACGCCGGCCTGTGTCTCGTTCAGGTCGAGCATGCGGGCGAGGAGCAGCGGGCCCATGTCCGACACCGTCGCGCGCACCGGCAGGCCGCTCGCGCCGTACACGTCCCAGTACTCCACGGGGCAGCCCGCGAACTCGGCTTTCACCTTTAGCGTATCGAGCCTTTCCAGGACCTTTGCGTTGGCGCCGCCCGCCTTGGCCATCCCGGAGAGGTCGCCTTTCGCATCCGCCATGTACACGGGCACGCCGATGTCGGAGAACCGATGCGCGAGCGCCTGCATGGTGATGGTCTTGCCGGTGCCCGTCGCGCCGGTGATCAACCCGTGACGATTAGCGAGCGCGGGCAGGAGCGACAAGGCGCTCTTTTCATTCTTGGCCACCAGCATGCGTAAAATTATAAGCACCATGGCCGGCCACAGCCGATGGGCCAACGTCAAGCACCGCAAGGAGCGCGCGGATGCGAAGCGCGGCAAGATCTTCACGCGCCTGATCCGCGAAATCACCGTGGCCGCGCGCCTGGGCGGCGGCGATCCCGCCGGTAATCCCCGCCTTCGCCTCGCGCTCGAGAAGGCGCGCGAGCAGAACCTTCCCGGCGACAACATTCAGCGCGCGATTCAGCGCGGCTCGGGCGAGCTCGAGGGGGTGGCCTACGAGGAGGTGCGCTACGAGGGCTACGGCCCGGGCGGGGCGGCGGTAATGCTCGATTGCCTCACCGATAACCGCACACGTACCGTCGCCGAGGTGCGCCACGCTCTTACCAAGAATGGCGGCCATCTCGGCTCCGACGGCTCGGTCGCATACCTCTTCAAGCACTGCGGCCAGTTCGTGTTCGCGCCGGGCACGAGCGAGGACAAGGTGATGGAGGCCGCGCTCGACGCTGGCGCCGAGGATGTCTTCAGGAACGACGACGATTCGGTCGAGCTCGTATGCGCACCGGTCGACTTCGCCGCGGTGAAGGCGGCGCTCGCCAAGGCCGGGCTCAAGCCCGAGCTTGCCGAGATCACGATGCAGGCGACGGTCGAGAACCCGCTCGCCGGAGACGAGGCGGCGCGCATGCGCCGCCTGCTCGACGCGCTCGAAGCGCTCGACGACGTGCAGGACGTCTACACCACGGCGGTCGTCGATTGAGGATCCTCGGCATCGATCCCGGTCTGCAGGTGACCGGATTCGGGGTGATCGAAACCGAAAGTTCCCGTCTGCTTTATGTCGCGAGCGGCTGCGTGAAATCGGGCGCCGGCGACCTCGGCGCGCGGCTCAAGTCCATCCTGGACGGGCTGAAGGAAGTCATCGCCGCGCACGACCCGGCCGAAGTCGCGGTCGAGAAAGTCTTCGTCAACGCGAACCCGCAGTCGACGCTCGCGCTCGGTCAGGCGCGCGGCACCGCGATCTGCGCGGTGGTCCTCGCCGGGCTGCCGGTCTCGGAATACACCGCGCTGCAGGTCAAGCAGTCCGTCGTGGGGAATGGCCACGCGGCGAAGGCGCAGGTGCAGCACATGGTGAAGCGCCTGCTCGCGCTCCCGGGCGATCCTGCACCCGATGCGGCCGATGCGCTGGCGTGCGCGATCTGCCATGCGCACGGAAGGAGACTCGGTGCGATTCCTACCAAGGATTTGCGCCTCAGGAAGGGGCGGCTCGTTTGATCGGCCGGTTGAGCGGCAGGCTCGCTGCCAAGCAGCCGCCGCAGGTGCTGGTCGACGTCGGCGGCGTGGCCTACGAACTGGACGTGCCGATGAGCACCTTTTACAACCTGCCGGCGACCGGAGAAGAGGTCAGCCTCTACACGCACCTTGTAGTGCGCGAGGACGCGCACACCCTTTACGGGTTCGCCACGCTCGAGGAGCGCACGGCATTCCGGCAGCTCATCCGGATATCGGGCGTCGGTGCGCGGACCGCGCTCGCCGTGCTGTCCGGGCTTTCGGTCGGCGATCTTGCTCGCGCGGTAACCATGCAGGATGCGGCGCCGCTGACCCGCGTGCCCGGCATCGGCAAGAAGACGGCTGAGCGCCTTCTCCTCGAGCTCAAAGGAAAACTCGTCGAACCAACCGCTGTGCTGGGCGGGCAACCGGCGTCGGATGTCGTCAATGCGCTGGTCGCGCTCGGCTACAGCGACAAGGAAGCGCTTGCCGCGGTGAAAGGACTCGCGCCCGGCATCCCCGTCGCCGAGGCGATCCGCGCCGCGCTCAAAGCCCTGGCGAGGACGTGAAAAACTGGCATTTCTGACCTTTATCGTTGCATCGATGCAACAGCATCGCCGCGTTTTGCATGGAAAGCGGCCATTCTTGACCCACGCGGTGGTGGCCCGTTTCTCTTGCGGCCTAAGCTTTCCTAGCAGGTGTTGCGCGCATCAACGCGCCATCCATGCTTACCTGAAAGGACCTTTTCAATGACTAGGAAGTGGCTTGTTTCGATGCTCGGTGCGGCGGCGATGGCGGTGTCCGGTGGGGCGTTCGCCCAGGCGTCCACCTCACCAGTGCCGTCCTTCTACATCGGCGCGGAGGTTGGCCAAGGCGAGGCGGGTGACGAGGACGACCTCGGCTACAAGATCCTCGGCGGTTATCAGTTCCACCGCAATTTCGCGGCAGAGGTCGGATACGGGGTCCTTCTCGACAAAGACAACGCCGAAGTGACCACGCTCGAGCTCGTCGCCGTCGGCATGTGGCCGCTCGGCAATAATTTTCACATTCTCGGCAAGCTCGGCTTCGCGAACTGGGAAATAGACAGCCGCGCCGGGAGCACGGATGGCACCGACCTGACGTGGGGCGTGGGCGTGCAGTTCGATATGGGGCGCAACCTCGGCCTCAGAGCTATGTGGCAACGCTACGAGGCCGACGAAGAGATCGATTTCTTGAACGTCGGAGTGATCTGGAAGTTCTAATAACAAGAACGACCTAGCTGCACACTCGAGACGCCCCGAATTCCGGGGCGTTTTCTTTTGCAGCATCCCAGGACAATGGGATGCGCGTTTGTGAGGCGGCTGCTAGCGTTGGAGCTCCATGTACGAAGAAGGGAGGCTTAGATGAAGATCCGAAAAGCTCTTGCAGCGTGCGCGCTCGCGTTGAGCGGCGGCCTGCTCGCGCCCCAAGCATCGGCGCAGTTTTTCATTGGCGGCAGCATCGGGCAGAGCGACATCGACGAGGAGATCACGACTGGCCTAATTACCTCGGGTACGGTCGATGGCAAGGACACCGCCTGGAAAATCTTTGGCGGGTACATGTTCAACCGCCACTTCGGCGTCGAGGCGGCCTACGTGAATCTGGGCGAGGTGAGTTACAGCGGCGCTTTCGGTGTGCTACCCGTCACGGGCGGCAAGGTAGAGCTCACCGCATTCAATGTTTCAGCCATTGGCGCCTTGCCTATCAACGAGCAATTCTCCCTGTTCGGCAAGATCGGATTTTTCGGCTGGGAGGCAGAGGCGAGCGATACGACCGGCGGAGTCCCGTTCTCCGCCAAGGATGACGGCACCGACCTTTCGTTCGGGGTCGGCGTCATGTTCAACTTCACGCCCAACTTCGGCCTTCGAGCGGAGTATGAATTCTTCCAGACCGACATTGGGGACGCCGGCCTGATTTCGATCGGCGCGGTCTGGAGGTTCTAAGGAGCTTGCCTTCTCAGCCGCTGTCGATCCAAGTGCCGCTCGTTGCACTTCTGCAACATCGAGTTTGTTTAAGCTCATCGGCACAACAAATGTCTTTCGATTGAATATTGCGCTCGGTGTAGTGTCTGCGCCGGAACGCAAGGGGAGGGGTGCGTTCCTTTCATATCAAACGATAGGGGTGAAGAAGATGAGCAAAGTACGAACAAGTTTCGCGATCATTGGACTGGCATCGGCATTGGCATTCACGGGTCCAACTTTTGCACAGGACACCGGGTTCTACGTTGGTGGTGCCCTAGGGCAGGCCAGCTTCGATGTGGATTGCGCAGGGACCACATCGTGCGATGACAAAGACTCGAGCTGGAAGATTTTCGGCGGCTATCAATTCAACAAGCATTTTGCGCTGGAGCTCGGATACGCCGATCTGGGCGAAGCAACCGCTTCTGTATCGGTGCCCCCGTTCGCCGTCAATGGCTCATTGGAATCGACGGTGTGGGAACTTGTAGCGGTAGGCTCCCTGCCGATTGCGGATCGATTCTCGATTTTCGGAAAGATCGGCTTGTATCGGGCGGATACGGACATTAATGCGAGCGTCCCCGGGCTGGGCTCGGCTTCGGAGTCGGATAGCAACACGGACCTCACTTTTGGTATTGGTGCCCGTTACGACTTTACGCGCAATCTGGGTGTCAGGCTCGAGTGGCAGCGCTATCAAGACGTCGGAGGCGACTTTAGTGGCGCAACGCTTGAAAGTGATGTCGATGTGATGAGCGTCGCAGTGATCTGGAAATTCTGAGCGGCTCGAAGTCGAGTTGGGAAGGGCGGCTTCGGCCGCCCTTTTTGTTGCCGCGGCTGCCGGCGGCTTACGATCACATCTAGCTAATCGACGACGCAACCACGCCGAGCCCGTTGCTATTCCGCAACATGCCGGAGCGCTTGGTTCATGGTTAATACGGCAGCGGGCAAAATGTCTCATGGTCGGGCGCTCGGCCCAGTGTACTGTCTGCGCGCAACGCACGTTCGTTCAATCAACCCTTGGGCATTGGCGTGCAATATGACTTGACGAAGAACTGCCGGCGCTCGCCGCCGCTTGCCATTGATGAATTTGGCCGATGCAGCAAGTCGTTGTAGTGTGCGCGGTTGTCGGTACAACAATAACGGGGGTTTGGCATGAAAAAGGGCAGATGGCTGGTTGGTCTGGGGTTGCTTGCGGTGGCGGCCGCAGGTCCGGTGGCGGCGCAACCAACGAAGGGGCTTTACGCCGGTGCATCGATCGGTTATTCGCAGTTCAAGGACATATGCGATGTCGTCGTTGCCGGTGTCTCGTGTGATGATAACGACACGGCCTGGCGCGCCTTTGGCGGCTATCAGTTCAACGAGTACCTAGCGCTGGAGTTCGGGTTCGCCAATCTCGGTGCGGCGACCGGATCGGGCGCGCCCGGGAGCTTTTCCGCCGAGGTGAAGGAAGCGTTCGACCTGAGCGCGCTCTTCACGATTCCCGTCGCGACCCGCTTGTCGCTGCTGTTGAGGCTCGGAGCAAACCGCACCCGGACCACGGTGGATCAGCAGGGGCCGAGCTTCGGGTCACTGCATGAGGCGAAGACCGGGTCGAGTTTCACCCTCGGGGCCGGCGCGGAGTATTCGTTTGGGAAGCTCGGCTTGCGCGCGGAATGGCTGCACTATGACAACGTCGCCACGGGGACCGTGGCCGAGAACGACATCGATGTCTTGAGCGTCGGCGTGCTCTTCAGGTTCTGATCGGTCTCCGCCCCCGGGGGGCAGGCGCCGGCCCGGTGGCCTAGCGGTCTGGCAGAATCGCGGGCATGGTTTCAAGCCGGTATTTGGGCCATCTATGAGCGTCGAGCCCGACCGCATGACCTCGGCGCGACCCGCCTCGCCGCAGGAAAGCGAGTTTGAGCGCTCGCTCAGGCCGGCGACGCTCGCCGAATACGTGGGCCAGGAAAAGGTGCGCTCGCAGCTCGAGATCTTCATCGCGGCGGCGCGAGGCCGCGGCGAAGCGCTCGACCACGTGCTGCTGTTCGGGCCGCCGGGGCTCGGCAAGACCACGCTTGCACACATCATCGCGCGCGAGCTCGGCGTGAACCTGCGCCAGACCTCGGGCCCGGTACTCGAGCGGCCGGGCGACCTGGCCGCGATCCTCACCAACCTCGAGCCCAAAGACGTGCTTTTCATCGATGAGATCCACCGTCTTGCCCCGATCGTGGAGGAGATCCTCTACCCGGCGCTCGAGGACTTCCAGATCGACATCATGATCGGCGAGGGCCCCGCCGCGCGGTCGATCAAGCTCGACCTGCCGCCGTTCACGCTCGCCGGCGCGACCACCCGCGCCGGGATGCTGACCAATCCGCTGCGCGACCGATTCGGCATCGTGGCGCGGCTCGAGTTCTACAGCGAGCAAGAACTGACCAAGATCGTGCAGCGCTCCGCGCGCCTGCTGAAGGTCTCCCTGGAGAGCGACGGGGCTGCCGAGATTGCGAGGAGGTCGCGCGGCACGCCGCGGGTGGCAAACAGGCTTCTGCGCCGCGTGCGTGACTACGCGCAAGTGAAGGGCGACGGCAAAGTGTCGAAACCGGTGGCGGAAGCAGCCCTCAAGATGCTCGACGTCGACGTTCTCGGCCTGGACATGATGGACCGGAAGCTCTTGCTCGCAGTGATCGAAAAGTTCGCTGGCGGCCCTGTCGGGCTCGAGAACCTGGCGCATGCCGTCGGCGAGGAGGCCGACACGATCGAGGACGTGCTCGAGCCCTACCTCATCCAGCAAGGCTATTTGCAGCGCACCCCGCGTGGTCGCATAGCCACGCTGCTCGCGTATCGGCATTTCGGCATCGTGGCTCCCGCGGCCACGAAGGACCTGCTGTCCGACGCGTGAGATCGAGGTCCATCCGCATTCCGGTCAGGGTCTACTACCAGGACACCGACGCAGGCGGTGTGGTGTTCCACGCGCAATACCTGGCGTTCATGGAGCGCGCACGCAGCGAGCTCCTGAACGAGGCGGGAATCGATCTCGCCCGCTTCGTCGAGCGTCACGGCATCCTCGTCATGGTCCACGACCTGCGCGTGAAATATCACCAACCGGCGCGGCTTAACGAGCTCGTCTCGGTGAGCGCCGAAGTGGTTAAAATGGGCCGCGCAAGCTTCGTGTTCCACCAGCGCGTCGAGCGCGGCGCCGAGCTCCTGGTGGAAGCCGACGTAACGATCGCACTGGTCGATCGAAGGCGAATGAGGCCCGCGCGCATGCCGGCAGAACTCGAACAGGCATTGTTGAAATGACCGTCACCCAAGACGTCGACATCTGGACCCTGATTCTTCACGCCAGCATCGTGGTGAAGGTGGTCATGGGGCTGCTCGTCGTGGTGTCGTTCATGTCATGGATGTTCATCTTCCAGAAGTGGTTCTCGATCCGGCGAGCCAACTCGCAAACCGACAAGTTCGAGCGCGAGTTCTGGAGTGGGAATGATCTGAACGCGCTCTACCAGGGCGCAGTCCAGCACCGCCACAGCATCGGCAGCCTCGAGCGCATCTTCGAGGCCGGTTTCCGGGAGTTCGCCAAGCTGAGGAGCGGGCAGCGCGCCGCCGACGCGAGCGACATGGTCGACGGCGCGCGGCGCGCCATGCGCGCCACGTTCCAGCGGGAGATGGATTTCCTTGAGCGCCGCCTCTCGTTCCTCGCCTCGACGGGCTCGGTGAGCCCGTACGTCGGCCTCTTCGGCACGGTATGGGGCATCATGCATGCGTTCCGCAGCCTTGCGAATGTGCAGCAGGCGACGCTCGCGCAGGTGGCACCGGGGATCGCTGAGGCGCTGGTCGCCACCGCAATCGGTCTCTTCGCCGCGATTCCGGCGGTGGTCGCCTACAACCGCTACTCGCACGACATCGAGCGGCTCGCCAACCGTTTCGAAAGTTTCATGGAAGAGTTTTCCAACATACTGCATAGACAGGCGGTAAGGTAGATGCCGGCGCTGCATCGCAAGCGGGGCCCGATGCACGACATCAACATCGTGCCGTACGTCGACGTGATGCTCGTGCTGCTCGTGATCTTCATGGTCACTGCACCGCTCATCATGCCGGCGGTGATCGATCTGCCCACGGTCGACAAGGCGAGCGCGCCGCGCATCGTGCCCCTTGAGGTGTTCGTCAAGGCCGATCAGGGATTGCTCGTGCGCCAGCGCGATGCGCGCGGCGGCGTGATCAACGAGCAGACGCTCAGCCGCGCGCAGCTTCCCGGCTTCATCCAGAGCCTGCGCGCCAAGGACACCGAGCTTTCCGTGTTGATCGGCGGTGATCGCAACGCGCGCTATGAATCGGTGCTGCAGGTGATGGACGAGCTGCGCAAGCAGGGCGTGCAGAAAGTCGGCCTGCAAGTGAAAACCAAACAGTGAGCACGGTCGCGTTGGGCTTGTTCCGTCGGCAGGAGCATGCGCTCGGTCGCTCGTTCGCGCTGTCGGCGGCGGTGCACCTCGGGCTCGTGCTGGTGCTGCTGCTCGGGGTGCGCTGGCAGAGCCACGCGCCGGACACGGTTACGGTCGACCTCGTGGAAGCTCCGCCGCCGCCTCCGCCGGCTCCGGTGGTCGAGCCGAAACCGGCGCCGAAGCCCGAGCCCGAAGTGAAGCCGCCGCCTCGAGTGGAGAAGCCGCAGATTGCGATCCCGGACAAACCGAAGCCCAAGCCTAAGCCCGAACCGAAGCCCAAGCCCGAGGTGAAGCCCAAGCCCGACCCGGAGTTCCAGAAGCGGCTGCGGGAGCAGGTCGCGCAGGAGCAAAAGGCGCTCGACCAGCAGCGTCAGGAGCGTGAGCTGCGCGACCTGATCGCGAAGCAGCAGGCCGACGCCGCGCGCCAGGCCTCCGCCGCGCGCCTCAAAGCGCTGAACGAGTACATCGCCCGCATTCAGGCGAAGGTGCGCTCAAACTGGATCCTGCCGGCCGACATCCAGGGCAACCCTGAGGCCATCTTCGACGTGGTGCAGCTCCCGACCGGCGAGGTGTTGTCCCTTCGGCTGGTCAAGTCGAGCGGCAACTCCGCCTATGATGCGGCGGTAGAGCGCGCCATCCTCAAGTCCTCGCCGCTGCCGCTGCCCGCCTCGCGGGAGCTGTTCTCGCGGGAGCTGAAACTTACCTTCCGCCCTCAGGACAAATAGGATGGCGTTCTTCTACGAAAAACTCGGAGGTCATACCCGCTTGCCGAAGATGACACAACTGCTGCTCGGCCTGGTTCTCGTGGCGGTGACGTCGCACGCCGCCGCCCAGCTCTCGATCGAAATTACCGGGCCGGGGGTGCAGCGCACTCCTATCGCCATCGTGCCGTTCGCCGGTGAAAATACGGTCGGCACCAACCTGACCGGCATCGTGCGCGCCGACCTCGAAAGAAGCGGCCTGTTCCGCGGCCTCGAGATCCCGCCGCTCTCGCCGCACCCGAACGAGAACTCGCCGGTGAATTACGGCGAATGGCGCTCGCGCCTTGCCGATGCGTTGGTGGTCGGGTCGGTCGCGCAGAATCCCGACGGCCGCTTCGAGGCTCGGTTTCGCGTCTATGACGTAGTGAAACAGGCGCCGCTCGGTGCGGTCGCCTACCTCTTTACCAAGGACAACGCGCGCGCCGCAGCGCACCGCATCGCCGACTTCGTCTACGAGAAGCTCACCGGCGAGAAGGGTGTGTTCTCCACGCAGATTGCCTACGTGGTGAAGCGCGGTTCAAACTACGAGCTGCAGATCGCCGATGCCGACGGCGAGCGCGCCCAGTATCTCCTTCGCTCCAACGAGCCGATCATCTCCCCGGTGTGGTCTCCCGACGGCCGGCGCGTCGCCTACGTCTCGTTCGAGGCGAAAAAGCCGGTGGTCTACGTGCACCATCTCACCGAGAACAAGCGCCAGGTGGTCGCGAGCTTCAAAGGCTCGAACTCCGCGCCCGCCTGGTCGCCCGACGGCAAGACGATCGCGGTGGTGTTGTCCGTCGAGGGTGGCTCGCAAATCTTCCTCATCAATGCCGACGGTAGCGGGCCGCGACAGCGCATCAGCAATTCGAATTCGATCGACACCGAGCCGCGCTACTCGACCGACGGCAAGTGGCTTTACTTCACCTCGGACCGCGGCGGTACCCCGCAAATCTACCGGATGCCCTCGACGGGGGGCGAGCCACAGCGCGTCACATTCAAGGGCAGCTATAATGTGACCCCGCGCCCCAGCCCCGACGGCCGGGTCCTCGCCTATGTGACCCGCGACGCCGGCAAGTTCCAGGTGGCGCTGCTGGATTTGTCGAACCAACAAGTGCAGGTCATCACCGACAGCGACCGCGACGAGTCGCCGAGCTTCGCCCCGAACGGCAGGATGATCCTGCTCGCCACGGTAAGAGGCGGGCGCGGCGTGCTCTCGGCGGTATCCTCTGATGGCCGCATCCGCCAGAATCTGCCCTACGCCGGCGGCGACGTGCGCGAGCCAGCGTGGGGTCCGTTCATCGATTGAAAGGAGGGAGTCAATGCGCGCAATCCTCATCACCGCCCTCAGCGCGACCACCCTGCTTCTCGCCGCGGGTTGCCAGACCACGCCTGAGGAGCAGCAACCCAGCGCTGCAGTCGAGGACCGCAAGCCCGGCGCGGCGAAGCCACAGGCCCAACCCGTCGAGCGTCCGAAGATCGCCGCGGTCGACGTAACCGCCGGGAAGCCCGACCCGTCGAGGGCTCTCAAGGATCCCAACAGCATCCTGTCCAAGCGGCAGATCTTCTTCGATTACGACAAGTACGACGTCAAAGACGAATACCGGCCGCTGATCGAGGCGCACGCCAAGTACCTGCGCGAGAATCCGTCGGCGAAGATGCTCATCCAAGGCAACGCCGACGAGCGTGGCAGCCGCGAGTACAACGTCGCGCTTGGCCAGCGGCGCTCCGACAACGTGAAGAGAATGCTGGTCCTGCTCGGCGCCCGCGATGCGCAGCTCGAGTCGGTCAGCCTGGGCGAGGAAAAGCCGATGTGCGCCGAGCACAACGAGCAGTGCTGGGCCAAGAACCGGCGCGGCGACATGCTGTATAGCGGCGAGTACTGATCTTGCGTCCGTTTATTGCAGGATTTCTCGCGCTCTTCGTAGCGGCGCCGGCGGCTGCGCAGGGCCTTTTCGACGACAACGAAGCGCGTCGCCGCATCGAGCTGCTGCGCCAGCAGGTGGAGGCCAACCGCCAGGCGACCGAAGCGCGCCTTTCCAAGGCCGAGGCGGCCGCACAGGAGGCTACGGAGCGCTCCGCCGACCGCGCCGCGCTCCTCGACCTCTCCAGCCAGATCGAGAGCCTGCGCGGTGACATCGCGCGCATGCGCGGGCAGCTCGAGGTAATCGGCAACCAGGCCGACAGCGCTGAGGCCCGCCAGAAACAGCTCTATCTCGACATCGACACGCGGCTGCGGAAGCTTGAGCAGGCGCGCGAGCAGCAGGCCGCAGTGCCGGAGAAGCCGTCCGCGCCGAAGCCGGCGGACAATGAGCCTTCGCCCGCCGAGGCGAAGGCCTACCAAGCGGCGCTCGACCAGTTCAAGCTCGGCAACTATTCGCTCGCCGTGGCGGCGATGCAGGGATTTCTCGTCACCTACCCGCAGAGCCCGCTCGCCGCGAACGCGCAATACTGGATCGGCATGGCGTATTCCGGGCAGCGCGACTACAAGAACGCCATCGCGGCACAGCGCAAGCTGCTGACAACCTGGCCCGACAGCCCGAAGGCGCCCGACGCGATGCTCAGCATCGCGAGCGCGCAGGAAACGATGGGCGACCGCGCGGCCGCGCGCAAGACACTCGAAGAACTGATCGCGAAATACCCTGGCTCGAGTTCCGCCACCAGCGCCAAGCAGCGCCTCGCCGCCTCCTCCAAGCGCTGATAAAATTCCGCCCTTCCCGCAGAAACTCCGCGTTGCAAGCGTGGGTCGTTAGCTCAGCTGGTAGAGCAGCGGACTTTTAATCCGTTGGTCGGCGGTTCGAATCCGCCACGACCTACCAAGATTCAAGGTCTTGACCTAAAAAAACCAAGGGACTGGGCGCACCGGTGGTGTAGACTCACCGCGCCTCGTTGCTGACAGGCGCATTTCGACTCCGGGAGCTTAGTCCGCTGCTCTTTGAATGGCGGGCGCCGAAACGGAGAACTGGGATGCAACTGTCACCACAAAAAGCCCCGCCCGGGGGCGCTGGCACGGCTTCCAACGCGCCAGCCGCCGGGCCGAAGGTGAGAACGCTGGCCGAGCTCATCGACGCCTACCAGGCCGCCTACGCGGGCCGCGACCCCTCCCGGCCGCGCATGCTCGCGTTCTGGCGAGGGGAGCTCGGGCCTGAGCGGCCTTTCCACGAGATCACCGACGAGGACGTCTTTACGGGCCTCGAGCGCCTCAAATCCGAGCCCGCACGCCGCTACGCCGGGCGCGACGCCGACGGAAACCCCGTCCACCGCGGCCTCGATCGGCGCAAGCCCGCGACGGACCATGATCCGGCGCCATATTTCGTCGCGGCGTTTTCATTTATCGAGGTCGACAAAGTCTTGAGGGCGGCAGCTCGGTCCAAGTTTCGCCCCTACCGGCACCATGTTTTGGGGCTACTAGGAATGAAGTTCTTTGGAAATGAGCCGCGAGCCATTTTCAAACAGTCACCAAAGCGAATCAGCGCAGCATGTCAAGAACTCATCGGATTTTGGAAAGAACCGAACCTTTATCTCCCGCAGCTAAGCGATTTGTGTGATTTTACGGAAGCATGTTATGCGAAGGTCGGCCAAGGCGAACTACGGTGGGACGTTACTCAGCGTCGGGACTTTACCGACGAACTTCAAAAGGCATACCGCGCGCGGTGATGACCTAGATTTGCTGGAAATTCGGGGTGGGATGCATCCTTCGATCTGAACGTTTAGCGGCGTTCGGATCAACAACCAGAAAGAAGGAGCATCCCGATGGCGAGAGTACCGGCGTCCGAGAGGACCCGCAACGCGTTGAAGGACATGCTTGCAGGCAAGACCGCGGCCGATAAGAGCAGCCTGGTGCGCCAGGCGGCGCGGCTGATCGTGGAGGAGGCCTTGGAAGGCGAAGCGGCCGATGCGCTGGGCGGGCGCGGCTACTACGAGCACGGGGCCGATCGGCGTGGCTACCGCAACGGCAACCGGCTCGGCAGAGTGAAGTCGGCCGAAGGGGAGATCGAATTCGCTGTACCGCAGCTTGCCGACCTGGTGCAGCCGTTTCGCTCGAAGATCCGGGAGGTGATCCGCGGGCGCACGGAGGAGCTCGAGCGTCTGGCCGTGGAGATGTACGCGCGGGGGCTTTCCGTGCGCGACATCGAGGCGGCGTTCACCGACGAGGCCGGGCGCAGCCTGCTTAGCAGAACGGCGGCTTCGGAGCTCACCGAGCGGCTGTGGGCGGACTATCAGAGCTTTGCAGCCCGCGATCTGAGCGAATTCAAGGTGCTGTACCTGTTCGTCGACGGCATTGCCGAGAAGCTTCACCTCGGGCAGCCGCGCGAGGCGGTGCTGGCGGCCTGGGGCATCACTGAGACGGGGCACAAGGTGCTGCTGGGCCTGGCGCCAGGGACGAAGGAGGACACGGCGAGCTGCCGGGATTTCCTGAGAGACCTGAAGGCGCGCAACCTCGTTGATCCCGTTCTTGTCATCACCGATGGTGCGCCAGGGCTCATACGAGCGGCCGAAGAAATCTTCCCGAGAGCGCTTCGGCAACGCTGCCTGGCGCACAAGATCCGAAACCTGCAGAGCAAGGTGCCCGAGGAGGTCTGGCGCGAGCTGAAGGGCGCGGCGCTTGCTGCCTACCAGGCCGGCAGTCCCCAGGTCGCGCAGATGCTCAAAGACGATTTCGCTGTGCGCTACGAGCGCGACTATCCGAGCGCGACGAGCTGTTTCCTCGACGACTTCGCCGCCTGCATCGCGCACCTGCAGCTTCCGATTTCGCACCGGCGCGCAACGCGAACGACCAACATGCTCGAGCGGCTCTTCGGCGAGGAGCGCCGGCGAACCAAGGTCATTCCGCACGCCTTTGGCGAGCGGGCGGTGCTCAAGCTCATGTACGCCGCGCTCATTCGTGCGAGCGAGACGTGGAAGAACATCGTGATCACGCAATTCGAACTCAGGCAGCTCGAACAGCTTCGCGAGCACCTGAACGAGCGTCACGTCGAGCGTACGGCGCCCGCCGTGAAGAGCGCATCCCGCTCACGAGTTTCCAGCAAGGCTAGGACTTGACC
>DASTPE010000100.1:0-10733 GCA_035762345.1 Burkholderiales bacterium | reverse complement strand
CCGATCACCTCGCCCTTCATGTTGAAGAGCGGCCCGCCCGAGTTGCCGGGATTCACCGCCGCGTCGGTCTGGATGAAGGGCACGTAGGTGCCGTCGGGCAGCGAGCGCGAGGTGGCGCTCACGATGCCGGCGGTCACGGTGTTCTCGAAGCCGAACGGCGAGCCGATCGCGACCACCCATTCGCCCACCTTGATCGCGCGCGGGTCGCCGAGCTTGACCGTCGGCAGGTCCTTGGCGTCGATCTTGATCACGGCGATATCGGTCGGCTTGTCCACGCCCACGACCTTGCCCTTGAACTCGCGGCGGTCGATGAGGCGCACGCGCACTTCATCCGCGCCTTCGAGCACGTGCGCGTTGGTGAGGATCACGCCGCCGGGCTCGACGATGAATCCCGAGCCCATGCCCTGGCGCGGAACATTGGGTTGCGGAATCTGGAAGCGGCGGAAGAACTCGCCGAAGGGCGTGCCTTCGAATTCCTCCGGCATTCGCGGCGCGGCCGAAGTCGGCCTCTGCCCCGCCAGGGCCGTGATGTTCACGACCGCACCCTTGTTCGCCTCCGCGATCGCTGCGAAGTCGGGCAACGTCTGCACCGCCGCGCCCTGCTGCGTGGACTGTACGACGGGCGCTGCCGCGTGCGAATGGGAAAGCTGCGCCACGCTCACGCCGGTGCCGATGACGGCGAGCGCGAGCACGGCCACATAGACCATTCTGGCCTTCATGGAATGCCTCCGAGTCGAACTGCTTATGCCGCTACAGACCGTCGAGCGCCGGCGAGAGTTCCGTGCGGCAGAATTAAGATGTAACCAAATGTTTACTTCGGCAGCAGCGTCGCCAGCTCTTCCCCGTCGACCAGCTTGATCCCTTTCTTCGCCGCGAACGCCCGCGCCGCGTCGCTGACCTCGCCCACCGCGACGTAGAGGCGCTTGTGCGCGCCCTGCGCGCTCGTCGCCGCGTCGAACTCGCGCAGCGGCTCGATGCCCGTGCGCGCGGCCTTCCAGCGCCTGCAACCGACGAGCGTCACGATACCGCGCTGCGTGATCAGGAGATCCGCCGCGCCCGCGCCGCGCTTCGCCGAGTAGCCCTGGCGCCGGTAGCCTTCTTCGAGAGCGGCGCGGAATGCGTCGCCCGAAAGCCCGCGCGCGCGCTCGAGCGTCGCGGCGATGCGCTTCGCCCCGGGTCGCTTGAGCTGGCGCCAGCCCGACACGCAGGCGATCACGACGAACGGCAGCCCGCCGAAGATCGCGAACTCGAGCGGCAGGAAAATCCGCAGCGCCGCCGCGATCGCGAGCGCGATCGCGAGGCTCACCCACCACGGCGAGCGCAGCAGCACCGCGAACACCGAGTTCTCGTGCATCTCCCACTTCATGGCGCGGTCAGGGCTGGAATGCTCAGGGTCGGGGCTGGAATTCTATTTGCGCGCCAGCGTTAGTGAATTCCGGCCCTGACCCCGAATTTTTCAGCGCGACGACGCTTCCCGGTGCAGCGCCCTGATGTCGAGGAACGCCTGCTCTTCGTCGAAGAACGCGAGGCTGTAGATTTCGCGCACGCGGCCCGCGGCGTCGATCAAGTGAAGGCGTGCGGGGTGGTCGAGCTCGCCCGGGGGCTCACGGCGCGTCCACTCGTCGTAGGCCGCGAGCACCGGCGCGAGGCGCGCGGGCTCTTCGCGTACGAAGTACCAACCCGGGCGCGCGCCGAAGCGCTTGGCGTACGCGCCGAGCGTTTTCGCGTCGTCGCGCTCCGGGTCTACTGTCACGCTTACCAGCGCCGCCGGTATATGGGCGGCGGCAAGCTTCTGCTGCAGTCGCGACATGCGAGCGCTGAGCAGCGGGCAGGCGCCGGTGCACGTGGTGTAGATGAACGCGACGAGGACGCTCTTACCTCTGAGCTCGGACAGTCGGACCGATTTTCCTTCCACGTCCCTCAGCGTGAAATCGGGCGCCTCGCGGATCACCGCCATGTAGGACGTCTTCGCGAGCGGAGAAGCCGGCCGCGATTTCTCCTCGTGGCCGTGAGCCGCGAGGGAAACCGCCGCCAGGGTTGCCGCCAGCCAGCGCATCGTCAGTTGAGCAGCATGTCGTGCGGCCGCGCCGGCCCGTCCGGCGCCTTGGAGAAGTCGATGTGGAAGAACGGGTCCTGCTTCATGCGGCCGTCGGGCGCGACGTGGATCAGGCGCAGCGCGTAGCGCGGCGAGAAGTCGATCGAGCTGATCGCGGAATTGGTGACGTAGAGGCGCTTGCCGTCGTTCGTGAGGTGCATCATGTTCGCCTGCACCACCCCCTGCACCGTGTCGTGCAGCCGGATCTTGTCGGGACGCGAGATGTCCCAGGCCTGTATCTCGCCGCTGCCGATGCAGCTCACGTACACATAGCGGTCGTCGGGCGACTGGCGCAGATCGCCGGGCAGGCAGTTCGAGCTGAGATCCGCGGCCTTCCGGTAGGAGAACTTGCCGTCCTTGCCGCGGCGGAACATCCAGATCGAGTTGCCCGCGTTGCTGATGCTGTAGCCGTAGGTGGAGTTGGGCTTGAGCGCCCAGCGCGTCGCGAGCGGCACCGGGTCGCCCTTCAGCTCCTGCACGATCTTGCGCGACTTGAAGTTCCACACCGTGACGCTGTTCGAGAACTGCTTCGGGTCCCACTTGTCGAGCGGGCTCATGAACATCTTCTGCGGCACCCAGCTCGACACCAGCATGGTGTTGAACTCTGGCTTCACCACGATCTCGTAGGCGTTGTTGGGCGTCTTGTGACTCGCGATGTACTTGCCCTCGTTGGTGAACTCCACCACCCCACCCGTACCGGTGCCATCGGGCCCGGAAGCCATCGTGATCAGCATGCGCCCGGGAATGGCGTAGGGCGTATGCGGGCCCGAGAGGCCGGTGAGCTTGGGCACGTCGTCGATCACGCGCTCGAGCTTCGGGTTCATGGGATCGGTGCGCACGTCGAAGATGAAGAAGCGGCTCGTGTTCAGCGCCGCCGCCCAGATGCGGCCGCGGTCGTCGGTGTAGCCCATGTGGTGCGCCTCGTTGCCGGCCGAGCCGACCTCGATCCTCTTCAGCACCTTGCCGTAGGTTGCGGAGGCGAGGTCGACGTCGATCACCGCGAGAAAGTCGCTCCCCTGCCCGGCGGGCAGCATCCACAGATACATCACCTTTTCCGGGCCGGCCGCGCGCGCCTTGATGTAGGGCGAGAGGCAGGTCTCCGCCGCCGCCGGGCCGGCGACGAGCGCGCCGGCGATGGCCGAGGCGACAAGGGTGGGAAGCAGCGAAGGAAGAAGGCGGCGCGCGTTCATGAATCCTCCTTTGAGTTTGCTCTTCGCGCCTTGGTCGGCGCGCAATCCGGTCTCCTTACCGAATTCTGGCCCCAAGCGTCCGCGCGCGCCACCCCGCCGCTCGGCGGTTGCCGCCTATTAATATGGCGACGTCGTGAGATCTCTCGGTGCCAGATCGCAGGGTGCGCGCCTCGAGCGCATGAAAGCGTCGCCGCGCTGGGCGGGCGAGGGCTTCCGCAACCTGCATCCCATCCTGCCGGGACTGCGCAACCCGAACGTGCCGATGCCGACGCTCACCGAGTTTCTGTGCGGCGGCGAACGGCGCGTGCCGGCGCGCCCTTTGCCTTCGGTGAGTCCGCTGGAAGAATGGCGGCGCAGACCGGGCAGCGGTTTGCGTGCAACCTGGCTCGGCCATTCGACGGTGCTGATCGAGATCGACGGCCTTCGCGTGCTCACCGACCCGGTGTGGGGACCGCGCGCTTCGCCGTTGCTGCTCGCCGGTCCGAAGCGCTTTCAACCGGTGCCGGTGCCCTTGAGCGCCATGCCGCCGGTCGACCTGGTGATCGTCTCGCACGACCATTACGACCATCTCGATTACCCGACCATCCGCGCGCTCGCCAAGGCGAGCGTGCCGTTCATCACTTCGCTCGGCGTGGGCGCGCACCTCGAAGCCTGGGGCGTGGCGCCCGGTCGCATCACCGAGCTCGACTGGTGGGAATCGCACGAACTGCCGAAGGGCGGGCTCACGGTGAGCGCCGCGCCGTCGCAGCACTTCTCCGGCCGCACGCCGAGGAGTCGGAACGCCACGGCCTGGTCATCGTTCGCGATCCGCGGCGAGCGTCACGCCGTTTTCTTCAGCGGCGATAGCGGCCTTACCACCGAATATCAGGCGATCCGCGAGCGCCTGGGGCCGTTCGACCTCGTGATGCTCGAAGTGGGCGGCCTGCATCCTTCCTGGGGCGACATGCACCTGGGACCCGAGAACGCGCTCAAGGCGCTTGCACTTCTCGGCGGCGGGACTTTCCTTCCCGTGCACTGGGGGACTTTCAGCCTGGCGATGCACGCGTGGGATCAGCCGGCGGAAGCGCTCCTCGAGCTCGCACCGAAGGCGGGCGCAAGGCTCGTCATGCCGCGGCTCGGTCAGCCGGTCGAGCCCGACCGCGCTGACCGGCCAGAGCCTTGGTGGCGCGAGGTCGATACGCTCGTCGAGCCGGCGGCGGCGGACGCCCCAAGCAAGCTTCCCGCCACGATGCCTTACCCGCTGGACTAGCGATTCGCGCCTAGCTTGCGTCGGCCGGCTTCAGGGCTCCGACCCCGACTCTCCGCAGCGTCCGCGCGCGCCAGGCCGCCGCTCCCGCAAGCGCTCCGCACCCCGCCGCGATGAGGAATGGAATCATGTAGCTCGCGGTCAGGTCGTAGAGCCGCCCCGCCATCCACGGCCCGAGCGCGCTTCCCGCCGCGGTGCCCATGAGCCCCACGCCGACGATCGCGCCGAAACGCGGCCCGCTGAAGCGGTCGGCGACGATGACCGGCGTGATCGCCGCGGTGACCGAGTAGCCGATTCCGAGGAGCACCGCGTAGCCGTACGCGCCGAGCTTCGACGGTGACTTTCCCAGAGCAAGAAGGGCAAAGGCGCTCGCCACCAGGATCACGATGCCGGCGACGTACACCACCTCGCGCTCGACGCGGTCCGAGAGCCATCCGCCGCCCGTCTTGCCCACGATGCTCGCGAGCCCTACCACCCCCACCACCGATGCCGCCGCGATCGCCGCCATTCCCTGGTCGACGAGGTAGGCCACCTGGTGCACGTGCAATGTCTGCGAGGCCACGTTGCCGAAGAAGAACATCGCCATCAGCAGCCAGAACGGCTGCGTGCGCATCGCCTGCCTCACGGTGAGCTGCGGGAAATCAGGCTCTGCCCCCGACTTTTGTCGTGCCGGGGTCTCGCCCCGATCTTCTGGAGGCTGAGCGAGCATCAGGTGCCGAAGCCAAAGCGAAGAGGGCACGATCCACACCACCGCAATCAACCCCAGCACCCGGAACGCCACCCGCCAGCCGAACGCATCGATGAGGAGCTGCGTGAGCGGCACGACGAGGAGCATGCCGACGCCGACGCCCGAGCTGATGATGCCCACCGAGAGCCCGAGCCGCTCCTGGAAATTCCTCTGCACGAAGACGAGCGAGGGCACCCAGCCGCCGAGCGCGACCGCGATCGCGGTCGCGACGCCGAAGCCGAGGTAGAGGCCCGCGGGCGAGGTGATGAAGCTGTCGAGGAAGAGCGTCGCGCCCATCGCCGCCCCGCCCACTGCGATCACGCGCAGCGCGCGGAAGCGCGCGCACAGCGCGCCGATCAGCGGGTTCACCCCGCCGTGCACCAGCGTGAACACCGAGAACGCGCCCGCGAGCACCGAGCGGCTCCAGCCGAACTCGGCGAGCAGCGCCACCAGGATCACGCTGTACGAGTACCAGATGCCGTAGGCGAGCGCGAGCGTGAGCGCGATCACGCCCAGGGCGATGGAGCGTCTGGAAATCGGGGTCAGAGCCCGAATTATTACCGCTTCACGCAGCCTTCTTCACGACGAGGCGCACGTTCAGGCCGGCGCGAGTGGCGATATTCACCAGCGCGTCCAGGCTGAATTGGCTGAGCCGTCCTTTAAGCAGCGCGTTAAGGCGAGGTTGCGTCAGCCCGAGCGCCTTCGCAGCCGCCGCCTGGGTCATTCCGCTCTCGCAGAAGTAGTCGTCGATTCGCCGCATGAGCTCGGATCTCAGCCTCAGGTTCTCGGCTTCCGCCTTGCTAAAACCGAGGTCCAGGAAGACGTTTCCGCTTCCCCGGGTGATCTTCACTTTTCCGCTCACGCCTGCTGCCTCGTTGCCAGCAGTGCCTGGAACCGGCTGCGCGCCAGTACGACATCGCCTTTCGGCGTCTTGCGCGACTTCTTCTCGAACGCATGCAACACGTATACCGCCTCCGGAAACTTCGCCACGTAAATCAAGCGGAAAGAGCCGGCTGCACGCACGCGAACCTCGTTAACGCCCATTCCGATCGAGGGCAAGGGCTTCCAGTCTTTCGGGCTTGCGCCGCCCTGGACGAGCTCGAGTTGATAGCCGGCATCATGCCTCGCTTCGGCCGGAAATTGTTTCAACCGCTCGCGGCTGTCGCCGACCCACGCGACCGGTTTCACGCCATTATCTCAGAACTAGGATAAATGGAAACGCCTCCCGTGAAGGGAACGCGTGATCCATTCCGATGGTTGACGGTGCGCCGCGGTCAGCGCGAAGGTGCATAGCGACTACCTTGGTAGTTCGCGGTGCTACCTATTTTCGCTGCACCTCGCGCGCGAGCGCCTGCGCAAGCAGGTCGAAGAACTTCGCGTACACCTCGGGCTCGGCGAGCTCCTCGGCCCAAACGAGGACCGGCTCGCCGGTCGGGCGGCTGACGAAGCGGTGCAGGCTCACGCGCACTTCGCTTCCCGCGGCCGCCGGCGCAATCGAGACCGCGGCGCTCACGCCCGCCGGGCCGAACATCTTCTCCGGATTCGGGCCGCGGCTGTGCCACTGCAAGGTGAAGGCGTTGCGCATCGTCTGCCAGTAGCCCTGCCAGAACTCCCAGTGGTATTCGCCGAAGGTCCTCTTGAAGCCGCGCTCCGCGACGACCAGGCCGAGTGCCGTATCGGACTTCACCACCTGGAAGCCGAAATCCTGCAGCGCCGCCACCGCCACCGGCAGCATCTTCTCCGGGGCCACGCCCTCGTAGCGCCGGGTCTGGAGCTCGGGCCGCGAGCGCGCCTCGGGCGCGAACTGCTCGGGGACCGACGGCGCGCCGACGCACCCCGCCAACACGAGGCACGCGAGGGCGAATGCGCGCATCAGTCCGCTTTGTTGGCTACGAGGAAGAGCGACCGGCCGAGCGCGTTGAAGAAGTTCTGGTACGCCGCCGGGTCCTCGACCGGCTTGTTGTTGAATTCCGCGTTCGCGCGCACCAGCATCTGGCGCTCGTCGCGCGGCCGCACGGTGACGGTCACGCGCAGCTCGTACGTCTGGCCGGTGGCATCGGCAGTGAACTTGCGGCCGCTCACCGTGCCGAGCGCGGCGTCGGCGCCGGTCACCATGAAGCCGAGGTCCTGCAGCGTCGCGACCACGCCGCGCATCACCCGGTTGCGATCCGTGGTCTCGAAGGTGCGCGTCTGCGCCGAGCGCAGCTTCAGCATGCTCTCGCCGCCCGCAAGCACGTCGCCGGTCCCCGGCTTCGCGCATGCGGCAAGAAAGGCAACGAGAAACACCGCGGCGGCACGCGTCATAGCCGCAGTCATAACTTATGCGCCTGGAGGAAGAGCGACTTGGAGAGCAGCTCGAAGAACGACTGGTAGAGCACCGGGTCGCGCAGCGGGCCCGCGGTGCGCATGAGCGGCTGGCGCACGTGATTGTGGAACGTCACCAGAACGATGTGGCTGCGCGCATCGCTCTCGCGCGCCGGGCGCACGGTGAGGAGCACGCTGATCGTCTGGTCCTGGCGCATCTGTCCGGCGGGGATGCTGCTTCCCTGGCTCGCCGCGAGCGCGGCGACGATCAGGATGACGAGCGTCTGGTCGGGCGCCTTCGCCTCGCGCTCCTTCGCGCCCTGTACGAAGCCGAGCTCGGCGTTGGTGATGTCGACCGTGAAGCCGAGGTCCTGAAGCACGCCGACCGCGGCGTCGAGCAGCTCCTTCTCCGCGATGCCGTCGAAGCGCCGCCCCTGCAGCTCGCGCTCGGCCGCGTCTCCCGACTTGACTGCAATGTAATCGGGCGGCATTTCCGCGCAGCCCGCAAATGCCAGTGCGGCGGCGATCAGCGCCCTCTCAAAACTGCGACGCATGGTAGGAGAAGTCGCGCACGCGGCTCTCCTTGTCGTACTTCACGATCACCGTCAGCGTGCGCTGCGTGGTCGAGCGCGCTCCCGCGCCCGCCGAGTAGACCGGCGCCGCCGCGCCGGCGGCGTTGCCGCTCCCCGCGAGGACGAGCGCGGCGACGCCGCCGCGGCTTTCCGAGTACACCGTCTCGGTCGAGATGCGGTCGTAGACCCACACCTCGCGCCGCTCCTCGTCGGTCGTGACGATGTTCGGTGAGCCGAGCACGCGCGCGACCTCGGCGCTCGTCATGCCGACCTTGATCTCCCGCTGCACCTTGCCGACGGTGAGCCGATCCCCTTCGCCTTCCACCGCCGCGCGGTGCTCGCCCGCGGACATGCAGCCGGCGAGCACCATCACGAGAACCGCTGGCGCGAGCGTACGCATGCGCAACCTCCCTTGCGCGGCACGGATGCCGCTCGCAAGCGAGTTTACGCCTCGCCCGCGCCCCGAGCTTGATCTACGGCAACAACCCAAGCCCCCGCTAGGTGCCCGCCCGCCGGCCGCGGAAAAAATTCACGATCGCGAGCAGGATCACCGCGCCCAGGAACGACACGAACAGCGACCCCAGGCTGAAGTCGCTCTGGTTGATCGTGCCGGTGCCGAAGAGCGGCGCGAGCAGCAAGCCCCCGAGGAACGCGCCCACGATGCCCACGATCACGTTCAGGATGATCCCCTGCTGGTCGTTCGTCTTCATGACGATGCTGGCGAGCCAGCCGATGATTCCGCCGATAACGAGCCACAGGATGAGGTTCATATGCCGCTCCAATAAGTAGGTCATCCGGACGGCGGAATGCCCGCCGGCCGATGGCTCAGCGTTGACCGCAACGCCGGCAACCATTCCGATACATTACCGCAACCGGAAAGAAAAACTGCGCCGGGGCGTGCGCGCGATACTGCGAGGAGGATGCGACACCCCAGAGAGACCTTCCTCGCCGCGGCGCTCGCTTTCACCTCGTTCGCGGTCATCGACTCCAACATCCGCGCGAACGAGGTCGCCATCGAATCGAACATCGCCACGCCGCGCGCGCTGCGCGTGGTGCCGATCGGCGCGTCGTCGAGCACCTGCGACGCGCCGTCGAACAGGCCAGCCTTCTGCTCGGGCTCGCGGTCGGGCTTACCGCCAACGGAGCGGTTCCCGACCCGGTAGAAGGCCCCTTGGGGTCAGGGCTGGAATTCTGTTTTTGCGTAAGCAAAAACGAATTCCGGCCCTGACCCCGAATCTGATTCCGGCCCTGACCCCGAATTTTTGACTCTCTAGAATGCTCCTGTGCTTCAAGAGCTCTCCCCCCTCGCCCTCGCCTACTGCATCGCAGTCCTGCTCCTCAACTTCACGCTGCGCGGCAGCCTCGGCTTCGGCGGCGCGCTCGGACTTCCGCTTCTCGCGCTCGCGCTTCCCGTCAAGGTGATCGCGCCCGCGTGGAGCCTCGTCGGCATCGTGTCCTCCATCGCGATCGTCGGCCGCGGGCGCCGGCATGTCGACTGGCGCGAGTTCAAGAACCTCCTGCCCGGCTGCATGCTCGGCATTCTCGCGGGCCTCTTCGTGTTTAAAGCGCTCGACGCTGCGCTCCTCGGGCGGGCACTCGGCGCTTTCATCATCGTTTACGCCGCGTACTCGTGGTGGCTCTCGACGCGGCCCGCCGGCACCAAGCCGCCGCTCCGGGAGAACGTTCTTCGACCCGCAGCGAGCGTGCTTTCCGGCATCGTCGGCACGGTCTTCGGCTCCATGGCGACCATCTTCTTCGCGATCTACATGGACGCGGGCAAGATGGGCAAGGACGCCTTCCGCGCCACCATGTCCGCGATGATCCTCACCATCAGCGTCGCACGCACCGCCGGCTACGCCGCGGTCGGCGAGCTTACGCTCGACTCCGTGATCCTGTGCGCCGCCTCGATCCCGGCGATGGGCGTCGGCCTCCTCTTCGGCGACAAGCTCCACACCAGCCTTTCGCCGAGCGCCTTCCAGCGCCTGGTGTGCGTCCTTCTCGCGCTGTGTGGAGTCGCACTCCTATGGACTAGCTAAAATCCAAGGATGACCCCCTACGACCCCAAAGCCCGTTTCGAAATCTCAGTCTTCGAAGAACCCTTCCGCCGCGCGGCGAAGGGCCGCCAGCTGATGGCGCGCATTTATCAACCCAAGGCCCTTGGGCCGTCTCCCTCGAGCTCGGGACTCTTCCCGGTGCTTCTCGATCTCCACGGCGGCGCGTGGAACAACAAGGACCGCTTCGCGAACGAGACCATGGCGCGCGCGGTGGCGGCGAGCGGCGTGCTCGTCGTTTCGGTCGACATGACCCTCGCCCCCGAGGCGCCGTACCCCGCCTCGGTGCAGGACGCGAACTACGGCGTGCGCTGGCTCAAGTGGAAGGCGCCCGGCTGGCGCGGCGAGCCTTCGACGCTCGGCATCCTCGGCAGCTCGACCGGCGGCCACATGGGCGAGCTCGTCGGCATGAAGCCGCGCGACCCGAAGTACAGCGCAATCCCCCTTCCCGAAGCGCCGAATCTTGATGCCACCGTCGCCTACGTCGCCGCGCGCTCGCCGATCAGCGACCCGTACGCGCGCTACCAGCAGGCCGAGAAGATGAAGCG
>DASTPE010000099.1:0-17863 GCA_035762345.1 Burkholderiales bacterium | reverse complement strand
GGCGTACAAGTACTCGATCGGCCAGCCGTTCATCTACCCGAAGAACGATCTCTCCTACACCGCCAACTTCATGCGCATGATGTTCGCGGTGCCCACCGAGGAGTACAAGGTGAATCCGGTGCTGGTGCGCGCGCTCGACCGCATCTTCATCCTGCATGCCGACCACGAGCAGAATGCCTCGACCTCTACGGTACGCCTGTGCGGCTCCTCGGGGGCGAACCCATACGCCTGCATCGCGGCGGGCATCGCCTCGCTATGGGGTCCGGCGCACGGCGGCGCGAACGAGGCCTGCCTCCAGATGCTCGAGGAGATCGGCGACGCCTCCAAGGTGGAAGAGTTCATCAGGAAAGTGAAGGACAAGCATTCGGGCGTGCGCCTGATGGGCTTCGGCCACCGCGTCTACAAGAATTACGACCCGCGCGCGAAGCTCATGCGCGAAACCTGCCATGAAGTGCTGAACGAGCTCGGCCTGCACAACGACCGCCTGTTCAAGCTCGCGCTTTCGCTCGAGAAGGTGGCGCTGGAAGACCCGTACTTCATCGAAAGAAAGCTCTATCCGAACGTCGACTTCTATTCCGGAATCGTGCAGCGCGCGCTCGGCATCCCGGTGGCGATGTTCACCTGCATTTTTTCCCTCGCGCGTACCATCGGCTGGATCGCGCAGTGGCAGGAGATGATCACCGACCCCGAATACAAGATCGGGCGGCCGCGGCAGCTCTACAAGGGGGCCACCCGGCGACAGGTGAAGCCGCTCGACGAACGCTAGAGATCCATGCTCAAGGAATTCCTGAACAGCTCGTACCTCTTCGGCGGCAACGCGCCGTTCATCGAGGACCTGTACGAGAAGTACCTCGCCAATCCGCAGTCAATCCCTGAGGAGTGGCGAGATTACTTCGATCGCATGCAAGATCTTCCCGGCGCCACCGACAAGGACGTGGCGCATGCGCCGGTCGTAGAAAGCTTTGTTCAAAGAGCCAGGCGCGGCGAGTTTGCCGCGCCGCGCACGCTCCCGAGCGAGCCGGTCACGCCGGAGCGCCTGCAGGTCGCGGCGCTGCTGCTGGTGACGGCATACCGTATCGCCGGCGCGCGCTGGGCGAGCGTGGATCCGCTCAAGCGAATGCCGCGGCCGAGCATCCCGGAGCTCGAGCCCGCGTACTACGACCTCAAGGAAGCGGACCTCGACCAGATCGTGAACGCAGGTTCATTCGTGGGGCTGGAGAGGACCTCGCTCAGGAACCTGGTGCAGGCGCTGCGCGACACCTATTGCCGGAACATCGGCTTCGAGTACATGTTCATCTCCGACCGCGCGCAGCGCCAATGGATCCAGGAGCGGATCGAGCCGGTGCGCGGCGCGCCCAAGGTTACGCCCGCTGAGCAGAAGCGCCTGCTGCAGAAGCTCACCGAGGCGGAGCATCTCGAGCGCTACCTGCACACGCGCTACGTCGGGCAGAAGCGCTTCTCCCTGGAGGGCGGGGAGAGTCTCATTCCCTGTATCGACGAGCTGATCCAGCGCGCCGGCGGCGCCGGGGTGCAGGAGATCGTGATCGGCATGGCCCACCGCGGCCGTCTCAACGTGCTCGTCAACGTGCTCGGCAAGATGCCGAAGGATCTTTTCCTCGAGTTCGAAGGCAAGCAACCCTCCGAGCTGCCTTCGGGCGACGTCAAGTACCACAACGGCTATTCCTCCGACATCTCGACCCCGGGCGGGCCGGTGCATCTTTCGCTCGCTTTCAACCCCTCGCACCTCGAGATCGTCAACCCCGTGGTCGAGGGCTCGGTGCGCGCTCGCCAGCGCCGCCGCGACGACAAGACCGGCGATCAAGTGCTGCCGATCCTGGTGCACGGCGACGCCGCGTTCGCGGGGCAGGGCGTGGTGATGGAGACGCTGAACCTCTCGGGCACGCGCGGCTACGGCACCGGCGGTACGGTGCACATCATCGTGAACAACCAGATCGGCTTTACCACCTCCGATCCGCGCGACACGCGCTCGACAATCTACTGCACCGACGTCGCCAAGATGGTGGAGGCGCCGATCTTGCACGTGAACGGCGACGACCCCGAGGCGGTGCTGTTCGTGACCCGGCTCGCGCTTGAGTTCCGCCAGACGTTCCACAAGGACGTGGTCATCGACATCGTGTGCTTCCGCAAGCTCGGCCACAACGAGCAGGACGAGCCGGCGGTGACGCAGCCGCTCATGTACAAGAAGATCGCGCAGCACCCGGGCACGCGCAAGCTCTACGCCGACAAGCTCACCACCCAGGGAGTGATCCCGGAATCCGAGCCGGAGGCAATGATCAAGGTTTACCGCGCGAAGCTCGACGCCGGTCAGCAGACCGTGAGCCCGGTGCTGTCGAACTTCAAGTCCAAGTTCGCGGTCGACTGGGCGCCGTTTCTCGGCGCCAAGTGGACCGACGCCGCCGACACGCACGTGCCGCTCCAGCAGCTGCAACGCCTCTCGGAAGCGGTCACCGCCGTTCCGGAGGGTTTCAAGCTGCACCCGTCGGTCGCGCGCGTGATTGAGGCGCGCAAGCAAATGGCGGCCGGCAAGCTTCCGCTCGACTGGGGAATGGCCGAGACGCTGGCGTACGCCTCGCTCCTTTCCAACGGCTATGACGTGCGTCTCTCCGGGCAGGACTCCGCGCGCGGCACCTTCGCGCACCGCCATGCGGTGCTGCACGATCAGGACCGCGAACGCTGGGACCAGGGCAGCTACGTCCCGCTTCAGAACATCGGCAAGGATCAGGGTAATTTCGTGGTGATCGACTCGGTGCTGTCCGAGGAAGCGGTGCTCGGCTTCGAGTACGGCTTCGCGACCGCCGAGCCCAACGCGCTCGTGATTTGGGAGGCGCAATTCGGCGACTTCGTGAACGGCGCGCAGGTCGTGATCGACCAGTTCATCTCCTCGGGCGAGACCAAGTGGGGCAGGGTGTGCGGGCTCGCAATGTTCCTGCCGCACGGCTATGAGGGACAGGGCCCCGAGCATTCGTCCGCGCGTCTGGAGCGATTCCTGCAGCTTTGCGCCGAGCACAACATGCAGGTGTGCGTGCCGACCACCGCGGCGCAGATCTTCCATCTGCTGCGCCGGCAGATGCTGCGCCCCTTCCGCAAGCCGCTCGTCGTTTTCACGCCAAAATCGCTATTGCGCAAGAAGGAAGCCGCATCGCCGATCGCTGAGCTCGCCAACGGCTCGTTCCAGAGCGTGATTCCGGAGGTGGAAGCGCTGGAAGCGAAAGAGGTGAAGCGCATCATCGCCTGCAGCGGCAAGGTCTACTACGACCTCGCTTCGAAAAGATCGGAGCTTCGCAGAACCGATGTGGCGGTCATCCGTATAGAGCAGCTCTATCCGTTCCCGCACAAGCAGTTCGAGGCGGAGATAAAGCGCTATCCGAGCGCGACCGAAGTGGTGTGGTGCCAGGAAGAGCCTCAGAACCAGGGCGCGTGGTACCAGAGCGGCCACTACTTGCGCCAGAACATGCGCGAGGACCAGAAGCTGTACTATGCCGGCCGTCCGGCCTCAGCCGCACCGGCGGGCGGCTACATGGCGCGCCACAACGAGCGGCAAAGGGCATTAGTGGAGCAGGCGTTCGGCAACTACAAGTAGGAATTCGGGGTCAGGGTCGAGATTCGTTTTTGCGTACGTGAAAACGGAACCTCGACCCTGACCCCGAATTCGGTCCCGGCGAGTTACTCGCTGGTTTTTCGCTAACCCGGGAAAGGCTCAGCCGGTACCGGGGAAAAACTGAACGGGAGAAGCGCAGATGATCGTGGAAGTGAAGGTGCCGCAATTGTCGGAGTCGGTCGCCGAGGCGACGCTCCTCGACTGGCACAAGAACGAAGGCGAGCGGGTCTCGCGCGACGAGAACCTGATCGACATCGAGACCGACAAGGTCGTCCTCGAGCTGCCGTCCCCCGCGGACGGCGTTCTGCTCAAGATCCTCAAGAAGGCGCGCGATGCGGTCGGCTCCGGCGACGTCATTGCGCAGATCGACACCGAGGGCAAGGCCGCGGCCGCCACGCCGGCTTCCCAGGAAAAGAAGCCGGCGGCCGCCGAAAAAGCCAAAGCCGCTCCGGCGGTCATGCCTGCTGCGCAAAAGATAGCGACGGAAAAAGGCATCGACACGTCGAAGGTCCAGGGCACCGGCCGCGACGGCCGGGTGACCAAGGCCGATGTTCTTGAAATCAAAGCGCCAAGAACTCCGCTGCAACAGCCGACGCCGCCCGTTGACGTTGATCATCTCGTCACCGGCCGGCCGGAGCAGCGTGTGCCGATGTCGCGGCTGCGGCAGCGCGTAGCCGAGCGCCTGGTGCAGTCGCAGTCGACCGCGGCGATCCTCACCACGTTCAACGAAGTCAACATGGCGCCGGTGATCGAGATGCGCAAGCGCTACCAGGAGCGATTCGAGAAGGAGCACGGCACGCGCCTCGGCTTCATGTCCTTCTTCGTGAAGGCGACGGTGCATGCGCTCAAGCGTTTTCCGGTGGTGAACGCCTCGATCGACGGGGCCGACATCGTGTACCACGGCTATTTCGACATCGGCATCGCGGTCGGCAGCCCACGCGGCCTGGTGGTGCCCATTTTGCGCGACGCCGACCGCATGAGCTTCGCCGAAATCGAGAAAACGATCACCGACTTTGGCAAGCGCGCGCAGGACGGCAAGATCGCCATCGAGGACCTCACCGGCGGAACGTTCTCGATCACGAACGGCGGAGTGTTCGGATCGATGCTCTCCACCCCGATCATCAACCCGCCGCAGTCTGCGATCCTCGGCGTGCACGCGACCAAAGAGCGCGCGATGGTGGAGAACGGGCAGATCGTGGTGCGGCCGATGAACTACCTCGCGCTCTCGTACGACCACCGAATCATCGACGGGCGCGAAGCCGTCTTGTTCTTGGTAAGCATTAAAGAAGCGCTGGAAGACCCGGCCCGGCTGATCCTGGAGATCTGATGTCCGTGGCCGACGAGATCGCGAAGCTGCACGAGCTGCTGGCGCGCGGCGCCATCAGCCAGGCGGAATACGAGCGCGCCAAGGCGCGATTGCTCGACACAGCGCCGGGCCCGGGCGCGGGGCTCGCCATCAACCGCTTGCGCCGCCCGCTGGGCGATCGCTGGATCGGCGGCGTGTGTGGCGGTATCGCCCGGCTCACCGGGGTCGAGGCGTGGATCTGGCGGATGCTTTTCGTCCTCGGCCTCGTCTTCGGCGGCTTCACGCTTTTCGCGTACGTCGTGCTCTGGATCTTCGTCCCCAATGAAGACGTTTGACGTGGTCGTCATCGGCGGCGGGCCCGGTGGCTACATCGCGGCCATCCGTGCAGCCCAGCTCGGCTTCAGCATCGCGTGCATCGACGAGTGGAAAGGCGCTGACGACAAACCGGCGCTCGGCGGCACGTGCACCAACGTCGGTTGCATCCCATCGAAGGCGCTGCTCCAGTCTTCCGAGAACTACGAGCAGGCCGGCCACCATTTCGCCGAGCACGGCGTGAAGGTGAAGGGACTCGAGCTCGACCTCGCGCAGATGCTCAAGCGCAAAGACAAGGTGGTGAAGTCGAACAACGACGGCATCGTCTATCTCTTCAAGAAGAACAAGATCACCTTCTTCCATGGCCGGGGAGCCTTCGGGAAGTCTCCGACCGAAGTGATAGTGAGCGGGGAGACCTTGCAAGCAAAAGATGTCATTGTCGCGACGGGCTCCAATCCGCGGCCGCTGCCCGGCGCGGACTTTGACGAGAAGCTCATCCTCAGCAACACCGGCGCACTTGCCATCGCGGAAGTCCCCAAGCGGCTGGGGGTGATCGGCGCGGGCGTAATCGGCCTGGAGATGGGCTCAGTCTGGCGGCGGCTCGGAGCCGAAGTGACGCTTCTCGAAGCCTTGCCCACCTTCCTGGGAGTGGCGGATGAGCAGGTAGCGAAGGAGGCGGCAAAGCTCTTCGCGAAGCAGGGCCTCAGGATTGAGCTGGGAGTAAAGATCGCGAATGTTGACAAGAGAAAAAGCGTTACGGTTCAGTACACTGCATCAGACAATTCAAGCAAGACCTTGGAGTGCGACCGGTTGATCGTTTCCATCGGCCGGGTCCCCAACACCGAGGGGCTGAACGGCGCCGGCGTGGGTTTGAAGCTCGATGAGCGCGGTTTCATCGAGGTCGATGACGAATGCCGCACCAACCTTCCCAACGTCTGGGCGATCGGCGACGTCGTGCGCGGCCCGATGCTCGCGCACAAGGCCGAGGAGGAGGGCGTCGCCGTGGCCGAGCGCATCGCCGGCCAGAAGCCGCACTTCAACTTCAATACCGTGCCATGGGTCATTTACACCGCGCCTGAGATCGCCTGGGTTGGCAGGACCGAGCAGCAACTGAAAGCCGAGGGCGTGGAGTACCGCGCGGGTGTATTTCCGTTCTCGGCGAACGCGCGTGCGCGCGCCCTTGGCGATACGAGCGGGCTCGTCAAGGTCGTTGCGGCGTCGAAAACCGACGAGATTCTGGGCGTTCACATCATCGGCCCGTTCGCCTCGGAGCTGATCGCCGAGGCGGTGCTGGCGATGGAGTTCCGCGGCTCGGCCGAGGACATCGGCATGATCATCCACGCGCACCCCTCGCTTTCCGAGGCGCTGAAGGACGCCGCGCTTGGGGTCGACAAACGCAGCCTCAATATCTGAGGCGTTGGGCGTCGTCGCGCTCTACGAGCAGAGCCTGGCGCGGCGCGGCTTCGTCTCCGACTCGTCACAGTGGCGCGCGGTCGAGCGGCTGCAGCGCCTGCACGAGGAATGGAGCGCGTACAAGCGGCGCCGCTCGAGCGCGCTGAGGCGCCTGCTCGTCAAGCCGCCGTTGCCGAAGGGCGTGTACCTGTGGGGCCCGGTCGGGCGCGGCAAGAGCTTCCTCATGGACGCGTTCTATCTGTGCGTGCCGCTGGTGCGCAAGCGGCGCGTGCATTTCCACCACTTCATGCGCGAGATCCACCGCGAGCTGGACGCGCTGAAGGGCGCCGAGGACCCGATCGTGGAGGTATCGGCGCGCACGGCGAGACGATATAGATTGGTGTGCTTCGATGAGTTTCACGTTTCAGACATCGCCGACGCCATGATTCTCGGGCGCTTCCTGGAGCAGGTCATGGAGCGGGGTGTGCAGTTCGTCATGACCTCGAACTACCACCCCGACCAGCTCTATCCCGGCGGCCTGCAGCGCGAGCGCTTTGTGCCAGCGATCGAGCTGATCAAGAGCCGGCTGGACGTAGTAGCCGTGGACAGCGGCACGGACTACCGGCGCCTCAAGCTGGAGCGGGTACAGGTCTATCACCTGGGCGATGCGCCGCTTGCGCGGATCTTCGAGGAATTGAAGGACGTGCAGGAGGAATGGCATCCGCTCGACGTCGAGGGACGAACCATTCCCTATCGAAAGCGCGCGGGCGGGGTGGTCTGGTTCGATTTCCACACCCTGTGCGGCGGGCCGCGCTCCTACGCCGATTATGTGGAGCTGGCGAAGCGCTTCCACACCGTCATGCTGTCCGGCGTGCCGCGCATGTCGGCAAAACAGTCGGACGCCGCGCGGCGCTTTACCTGGCTCGTGGACGTGCTTTACGACGAGCGCGTCAAGCTTGTTGTGTCGGCCGAGGGTCCGCCCGAGGAGCTCTTCGTCGAAGGCCAGAGCTCGGCGGATTTCCAGCGCACCGTGAGCCGGCTGCATGAAATGCAGTCGGCCGAATACCGCCTGCTGCCGGTAAGGCGGGTAGCATTGGCGGCATGAAAATCCTGCTCGCAGTGCTGCTTGCCGTTGTGTCCGCGCTCGGGTTCGCCCAGCCCTATCCTGTGAAGCCCGTGCGGCTCATCATCCCATTCCCGCCGGGTGGCTCGAACGACGTCGTGGGCCGCTCCATCGGCACGCAGCTCGGCGAGCGCCTCGGACAGAGCGTGGTAATCGACAATCGCGGCGGCGCGGGCAGCATCATCGGTACGAACGAGGCGGCGAAGGCGGTCCCCGACGGGTACACGCTGCTCCTCATCTCGACCGCCTTTCCGACGAGCATCGCATTCAACCGCTTGCCGCAGGACTCGATGAAGTCCTTCGTACCGGTGGCGATGCTCGGCAGCGGTCCGGCGCTGCTTGTCGTGCCGGCAGCCTCGCCCGCGAACTCTGTAACCGATCTCTTGAATCTCTTGAAACAAAAACCCGGGGAGCTCAACGCGGCTGCCGCCGGCATCGGCAGCTTCCAGCACATGGCGACCGAGCTGTTTCGCCTTCAGTCCAAGACCAACTTCGTGATCGTGCAATACAAGGGCGGCGGCCCGGCACTCACCGACGTGATCGCCGGCCAGGTGCAGATGAATCTCGGGAGCCTCGTGCAGATGATCCCCCACGTGCGCTCGGGGAAGCTGAAGGCGCTCGGTGTCAGCAGCGCGAAGCGCGTCGCTGCGCTGCCCGATGTCCCGACCATCGCCGAGGCCGGCGTGCCGGGCTTCGAGGTCAGCAACTGGTGGGGCATGCTCGCGCCCGCGGGCACGCCGCAGCCTGCGCTCGAGCGGCTATACAAGGAGATCACGGCGATCCTTGATTCGCCCGAGACGCGCAAGCGCTTCGAGCTCGAGGGCGCCGAAGTCGCGCGCATGAAGCCGCAGGAGTTCGCGGCTTTTGTCACGCAGGAAACCGAAAAGTGGACCCGAGTGGTCAAGGAAGCTGGCATAAAACCGGAGTAGCCATGGAACGCTTCAAGGCCTACAAGCTCACCGAAACGCCGGAGAAGAAGATCCGCGCCGAGTTCGTCGACTACACGCTCGGCCAGCTCGACCCGCACGAAGTGTTGGTGCGGGTCGCATACTCGAGCGTGAACTACAAGGACGCGTTGGCGGCGACGGGCAAAGGGAAGATATTGAGAAGGCCCGCGTGCGTGGGCGGCATCGACTTCGCCGGCACGGTGATCGAGTCCAGAGATCCGCGCTTCAAGAAGGGCGACGCCGTTCTTACGGCGAGCGGCGAATACGTCGGCGTGTCGAGCGACGGCGGGTACGCACCCTACACGCGCGTGAAAGGCGACTGGATCGCCAAAGTGCCGCCGGGCTTGTCGCTGTGGGAGGCGATGGCCTTCGGCACTGCCGGTTACACCGCGGGAATCGCAATTGTCCGTATGGAGCACAACGGGCTCAAGCCTGAAAACGGTCCGGTGATCGTCAATGGTGCAACCGGCGGCGTCGGCTCGATTGCCCTGGCGGCGCTCGCCAAAGTGGGATATCACGTGGTCGCGTTGACCGGGAAGGAGGGCGAGACGGATTGGCTGAAGAAGCTGGGCGCGAAGGAGGTCATGCTCCGGCAGAGTCTGAACCTCCAGAAGATCAAAGCTCTCGATAAGGCCACTTGGGCGGGCGCGGTGGACAATCTGGGCGGCGATGTGCTCGCCTGGATGGCGAGCACTATGAACTATGGCGGGGTTATCGCCGCGGTGGGCCTGGCGGCGAGCCACACCCTGAACACCACCGTGATGCCGTTCATCCTTCGCGGCGTGAGCCTGCTCGGCGTTAACTCGGGCGACGTTTCCAACCCGATCCGTGATCTCGTGTGGCGGCGTCTCGCAACCGACCTCAAACCGCCGTTGCTGAAGGAGATGGCGCGCACCTTGCGCTTCAGCGAGCTTCCATCGGTGTTCGACGATTTCATCAACTCCAAGGTGTCACGCCGAGTGGTGGTGGACATCGCTGAATGAGCCCCTAGCATGGCAACTCCGGCCGACCTGCCGCAGAAGCGCGTGCTGGTGGTCGATGATTCGAGGTTCGTCCGCACGACCTTCGCCACCATCCTGAAGACGTCGTTCGGCGTACGAGAGGAAGCCGACGGCGAGTCGGCCTGGCAGGCGGTCCAGACCGATCCGTCGATCGTCTTGCTGCTCACCGACCTCGACATGCCGCGGCTCGACGGCTACGGGCTGCTGACGCGCATCCGCGGATCGGGCGACGCCCGTGTGCGCGCGCTCCCGGTCGTCATCATCTCGGGCAGCGAGGACCTTGCGGCCAAGCAGCGCGCGCGCGATCTCGGCGCCAACGACTTCATCGGCAAGTCGGCCGATGCTCCGGAAGTCATGGCCCGCCTGGACAACGTGCTGCGCCTGGTGCGCGCCAGCCAGGAGGCAACGCACGACTCGCTGACGGGCACCCTGACTGCGCACTACCTCGTGACCGAAGGCCGCAAGCACTTCGCTCATACGCAGCGGCATGGGGGTGAGCTCTCCGTCATGGCGCTGCGCGTCGACACTTACGACGAGATCGCGCTCGCCGCCGGCAAGGAGATTGCGGACGTGGTCTTGGGGCGCGTCGGCAAACTTCTGATGAGCAAAGTGCGGACGGAGGACCTGGTCGCGAGAACCGCGCAGGCGACTTTCATGGTGCTCTCCTCTGCGACGGGCGCGGCGCAGATGGAGGGCCTTGCGCAGCGCTTGCACCGCGAACTGGGCGAGGCCAAGTTGACCTATCGCGAGCGCCCGCTCAAGTTCGCCGCCAGCCTTGGAGTCGCTTCGCTTGCCGCGGACGCAGCGGGCTCCATCGAGGAGCTGCTGCGCGCGGCGCATGTGCGGCTGCACAAACAGCAAGCGCCGCCGCCGCCAATGCCGGCAAGCGGCCTGCCTCGGGACGTTGAAGTAGCGCTCGGGGTCCTGGAAAAAACCAACCGGGCCCGCCTCGGGCCGGCGGTCGCCGAACTATTGATGAGGCTCAAGCGCATCGCCGACGCGTTACACTGACCCGGGTACCACGCGCTAGACTTTCTTCATGCCCACCTACCGTGAATTCCACCGCCGCTCGATCGAAGACCGCGAAGCCTTCTGGAGCGAGGAAGCGAAGCGCTTGCACTGGCAGCGACCGTTCGCCAAGGTACTCGACTATTCGCGGCCGCCGTTCGCGCGCTGGTACGTGGGCGGCGAGACCAATCTCTGCTACAACGCGATCGACCGTCACCTCCCGGGCCGAGCCGAGCAGAAGGCGCTGGTTTGGATCTCGACCGAGGTCGATCAGAGCAAGAGCTTTACCTACCAGGAGCTGCATGCCGAGGTGAACCGCGCGGCGGCGATGATCCAGTCGCTCGGCGTGCAGCGGGGCGACCGCGTGATCATCTACATGCCGATGATCCCCGAGGCCGCGTTCGCGATCCTCGCCTGCGCGCGGCTCGGCGCGGTCCACTCCGTGGTGTTCGGCGGCTTCGCCGCCCACAGCCTTGCGGCGCGCATCGACGACGCGAGACCGAAACTCATGATCACCGCCGACGGCGGCAGCCGCATGGGCAAGGCGGTGCTCTACAAGTCGTTCGTCGACGAGTCGCTCAAGCTGGCCAAGCATCCGCCGCGCAAGGTCCTGATCTTCAGACGGGGGCTGGACCGCAACATGCCGGTCGTAGCGGGTCGGGACCTGGAATGGAATGCGCTCAAACAACAAAACCAGAATGCGAAGGTCGAGTGCGCATGGCTCGAAGCGAACGAGCCCTCTTATATCCTGTACACCTCGGGCACCACCGGCCGTCCCAAGGGCGTGCAGCGCGATGTCGGCGGGCATGCCGTCGCGCTCGCCTCGTCGATGAAGTACCTGTACTGCGGCGAGGCGGGCGAGACCATGTTCACCACCTCCGACATCGGCTGGGTGGTGGGGCACTCCTACATAATCTACGCGCCGCTCATCGTCGGCATGACGACAATCATGTACGAAGGCGTGCCGATCCGGCCCGATGCCGGCATCTGGTGGAAGATCGTGCAGGACCACAAGGTGGCGGTGATGTTCTCGGCGCCGACCGCGATCCGCGTGCTGAAGAAGCAGGACCCGGCGTACCTCAAGAAGTACGACGTATCGTCGCTCAAGCATCTGTTCCTTGCCGGCGAGCCGCTCGATGAGCCGACGCACGTGTGGATCACCGAATCGCTCGGCCGGCCGGTGGTCGACCATTACTGGCAGACCGAGACCGGCTGGCCGCTGCTCTCTGCGCATCCCGGCGTCGAGAAAGCGAAGCTCAAGATGGGTTCGCCTAGCTTTCCTTGCTACGGCTACGACGTGCGGCTGCTGCACGAGAGAACCGGAAAGCCGGTGCCCGACGGCGAGAAGGGGGTAGTCACCATCGCGCCGCCGCTGCCACCCGGGTGCATGGCGACGGTGTGGGGCGACGACGCGCGCTTCGTCGACACCTATTTCAAGGACTTCAAGGACCAGCTCGTCTACACGACCTTTGACTGGGGCATCCGCGACAAGGACGGCTACTATTTCATCCTCGGGCGCACCGACGACGTCATCAACGTCGCCGGCCACCGCCTGGGCACGCGCGAGATCGAGGAAGCGGTGAACATGCATCCGAACATCGCCGAATGCGCGGTGGTGGGTGTTGCGGACCAGCTCAAAGGCCAGATGCCGTTGGCATTTGCAGTTCTCAAAGACCCAGCGAAGGGCACTTCGGCCCAGGAGGTTATGGAAACCGTCGACAAGCAGCTCGGGGCGATCGCCCGGCCCAAGGCCGTGCACTTCGTGTCCTTGTTGCCGAAAACGCGCTCGGGAAAAACGCTGCGCCGCTCGATCCAGGCGCTCGCGGAGGGGCGCGATCCGGGCGACCTCACTACCATTGAAGATCCCAACGCGCTCGAGCAGATTCGCCAGGCGCTGAGATGAAGACGCGACCGATGCTGACGCTGGAGGACTGTCGCAAGATCACCGCCGCGGCGGAAGCCGAGGCGCGGAGGAGCAACTGGAACGTCTGCATCGCCATCCTCGACGACGGCGGGCACCTGCTGCACCTCGCGCGCATGGATGGCGCGAGCCCGGCGAACGCGCGTATCGCGATCGAGAAGGGGCGCACCGCTGCCGAGACCCGACGCTCCACCACGGCGTGGCAGGAGCGCATCGCCAAGAGGCCCGAGCTCCTCAACATGCCGCAGGTGACGCCGGTGCAGGGCGGCCTGCCGATCATGGCCGACGGTGTGTGCGTCGGCGCGGTCGGCATCTCGGGCGTGCAGTCGCACGAGGACGAGCAGATCGCGGCCGCGGGGATCAGGGCCGTTACGGGATAGCCGAATCAAAGTCCTCATCGTAGGCGCGGGCATCGGTGGACTCACCGCTGCCCTGGCGGCGCTCAGAATGGGCTGCGACGTCGAGATCTACGAGCAGGCGCCCGATCTCAAGGAAGTCGGCGCCGGACTACAGCTGAGCGCGAACGGCACGCGCGCTCTCTACGCGCTCGGCGTCGGCGAGGAGCTGAAGGCGTTGTCCTGCGAGGCGACCGGCAAGGAGATCCGCCTGTGGAACACGGGCGAGACCTGGAAGCTCTTCGATCTCGGAAGCGCCTCGGTCGAACGCTACGGCCACCCGTACCTCACGGTCTATCGCCCCGACCTCCTCGACGTGCTCGCTCGTGCAGTGCGGCGCTGCACGCCCGATGCCATTCATCTCGCTAGGAAGGGCCTGGGGTTTGTTCAGGATGCAAACCGGGTAGAACTGCGGCTGGACGACGGAACCTCCGTCCCGGGAGACGCCTTGGTCGGCGCCGACGGGGTGCATTCCACAGTGCGCCAGCTGCTGTTCGGCCAGGACAAGCCGCAGTTCACGGGGATCATCGCCTGGCGCGGCATCGTGCCGATGGAGCGGCTGTCGGCGCACATGGCGCGCATGGTGGGCGTGAACTGGGTGGGACCGGGCGGGCACGTCGTGCACTATCCGCTGCGCGGCGGCAAGGTCATGAACTTCGTCGGCGCGGTGGAACGCGCGGACTGGCGGGTGGAATCCTGGAGCGCGCGCGGGACGACCGAGGAGCTCGCCGCCGACTTCGCCGGCTGGCATGGCGAAGTTCAGGAGCTCGTCCGCAATATCCCGATACCGTACAAGTGGGCGCTGATGGTGCGCCCGCTGATGGAGCGCTGGACGGTCGGCCGGGTCACGTTGCTTGGCGATGCCTGCCACTCGATGGTCCCGTTTCTGGCGCAGGGCGCGGTGATGGCCGTTGAAGATGGGTTCATGCTGGGACGGGCTCTCGGCACGCTGGACGGCGATATTCCTTCTCGCTTGGAGAGGTATGAGAAGGCGAGGCGCGAGCGTACGCGCCGCGCTGTGGAAGGCTCGGCGGACAACATCAGGCGCTTCCACAACCCGGAGCTCGCCGATCCAGCCAAGGCACGCGCGTACGTGGAGCGTGAATGGGCGGGCGCGAACGTCGCCGCGCGCTACGAATGGCTGTTCACATATGACGTCACCACCGCGGCGCTCTGAGAGGTATCGTTCCATCTGGAGGTGGACCAGGCCATGAGAACCGACGCCGCGCTGATCTCGGCGCTTGAGCGCTCCAACATCCATCCGCTGTGGGATCGCTACCAGCGCATTACGCCGCTCCAGCCGCGCGCCAAGGATGCGCCGATGCACTGGCGCTGGAGCGAACTGGAGCCCTTCGCCGAGCGCGCGGCCAGGGAGGTGGCGATCGAGGATGTCGAGCGCCGCGCGTTGATCCTCGCTCATCCGGCGTTCGGCGGCGCGACTGTGACCACACAGAACCTGATCGGAGCTTTCACCGTGCTCGAGCCCGGCGACAGGGCGGTGCCGCACCGCCACAGCGCCGCCGCGATCCGCTTCTCTACGCGCGCGGAAGGCGCCGTGACCATCGTCAACGGCCGGCGCTGTGAGATGAAGGAGGGCGACCTCGTGCTCACGCCGCCGATGTGCTGGCACGGTCACATCAACGAGAGCAACCGGCGCACGGTGTGGTTCGATGCGGCCAACATGCCGGCGATCTGCGCGCTCGATGCGAGCTTCTTCGAGCCGGGAACGCGTCAGGACGAGCGTTTCTGGAAAGTGAGCGATGCGGGCGCCGAGGAATACCGCTTCCCGGGGGCGGAAACACGCAGGCAAGTAAATTCGCTCCCCCTGGGACGCGACGGCGCGCGCACGCTGCGCTACACCAGGGACGGCGGCTCGGTCATGCCCACGCTCGATCTCTTCTTCTCCCGAATCGAAGGAAAGACCAGGCCCAAGCGGGCCACATACAACGCAATCTGCCTGGTGGTCTCCGGCGAAGGACGCTCCACCGTCGGCGAGCACGTCTTTGAGTGGTCCCGGCACGACGTCTTCACCGTGCCGCACTGGACCTGGGCGAGCCACGAAGCGCGCGCGGCGGAGCTTTTCATCGTCACCGACCGCGCGATCTACGAGCGACTGGACCTCCTGCGCGAAGAGCTGGAGTGATCGGAGCCCCGGTTCGCCGCGTCGAGGACTTTCGCTTTCTCACCGGCAGCGGCCGTTTCATCGACGACCTTTCATTTCCCGGCATGCTGCATTGCGTGCTCGTGCGCTCCCCTCATCCGCACGCTCGGATCCGAAGGATCCACTTTCCTAAGAATATTCTGGTACTCACCGGCCGCGACATGCAGAACGACGGGGTCGGGCCGATGCGCGCCGGCTGGCAGATAGCCGGCATGGTGGAGCTGCCGCGCTGGGCGCTCGCGCGCGACACGGTGCGCCACGTCGGCGAGCCGGTGGTTGCCGTCTTTGCAGAGAACAAATCGTTGGCGGACGACGCGGCCGAGCAAATCCAGGTTGAATATGAAGTTCTAAAAAACATCGACTCTGAAGTTTGCTTCGACTGGACGCGCGGAGACGCGGCGCCGGTGGACGCGGCGTTCGCACGCGCCGCGCACCGCGTCGAGATCGAGCTCGTCAATAACCGGCTCTGCGGAGCGGCAATCGAGCCGCGCGGCGCGATTGCCACAGGCGACACCCTGTACTGCGCTACCCAGACACCGCACCACATCCGGCAACACGTGTGCGCGGAGCTCGGCCTCGCGGAGAACAAGCTGCGGGTGGTGTCCTACGACATGGGAGGGGGATTCGGCTACAAGGGCAAGCACTATCCCGAGGAAACGATCGTCGTCTGGGCTGCGCGTCGGCTCCGCCGGCCGGTGAAGTGGATCGCTACCCGCAACGAATCCTTCGCGTCAGACACACAAGGCAGGGATCACCGTACGCGCGCCTCGCTCGCGCTCGACCGCGATGGACGCTTTCTCGCGCTTCGCGTGCAGACGCGCGCCGATCTCGGCGCCTACGTGTCGACCTTTGGTGCGGCGATCCCGGGACCGATCTACAGCGCACTGCTCGCCGGCCTTTACCGCACGCCTGCAATCCATATCGAGGTTACGGGCGTGTTCTCGAACAGCGTACCGACCGACGCCTATCGCGGCGCAGGCCGACCCGAGGCGTGCTACGTGCTCGAGCGCCTCGCCGACAGGGCGGCGCGCGAGCTCGGCATCGACCGCGCCGAGATCCGGCGCCGCAACCTGATCCCCAGCGAAGCTATGCCGTACAAGACGCCGATCGGGCCGACCTACGATTGCGGCGATTTTCCGCGTATCTTCGAGCGGGCGCTCGCCGTTTCTCGCTACGAGAATTTCGAACAGAGAAGAACCGAAGCCAGGACCCGAAACCGGTTGCGAGGCATCGGGCTCGCCTGCTATCTCGAGTCCTCGGGGGTGGCGCCGTCGCGCCTCGCGGGACTGATGGGCGCGCGCGGAGGATTCTACGAAGCGGCCACGGTGCGCGTGGCGCCCGACGGCAGCGTCACCGCGTATTTAGGCACCCACAGCCATGGCCAGGGCCACTCCACCACCTTTGCGCAAATTCTGGCCGATCGTCTTGGAGTTCCCATCGAAAGAATTTCAGTGGTAGAGGGAGATACGGCCGCCGTTCCGGTCGGCACGGGGACCTTTGGTTCCCGCTCGATCGCCGTCGGCGGCTCGGCGCTTCATGCGGCCTGTGAGAAAGTGATCGCCAAAAGCAAGACCATCGCGGCCCACCTGCTCGAAGCCGCGGCCCGCGATCTCGAATTCTCCGCCGGAGAATTCAGGGTTGCAGGAACGGACCGCAAGATCGCCTTCCGAGACGTCGCGCTCGCTGCGTACGTCCCGCACCATTATCCGCTCGAGTCCCTGGAGCCGGGGCTGGACGAGACGGCCTACTACGACCCGCCGAACTTCGCTTTTTCCAACGGCGTGCACGTCTGCGAGCTCGAAGTCGATGCCGAAACCGGCCTGGTCGAGCTTGTCTCCTATCACGCGGTGGACGATATCGGAACGGTGATCAACCCGATGATCGTGGAGGGCCAGCTGCACGGCGGCCTCGCCCAGGGCATCGGGCAGGCGCTGGCCGAGCGCACGGTCTACGACGCCGGCCAGCTTCTCTCCGCCTCGTTCATGGACTACGCGCTGCCGCGCGCCAGCGATTTGCCCGGGTTCTCCTCCGAAACCGACGAAAGCCAGCCGTGCACGCATAACCCGCTCGGCGCCAAGGGGTGCGGGGAAGCGGGCGCGATCGGCGCGCCGGCGGCAGTGATGAGCGCATTGCTTGATGCACTGCAAATAGAGCATCTCGAAATGCCGGCTACGCCGCACGCGGTCTGGCGCGCCATAATGCGCAAGTGATCCAGGAGCTGAACCCGGCGAAGCTCGCGCTGCTTTACCGCCGCGAGTTCGAGATGTGCCAGGTGAAACGGGGGGAGACCATTGTCGCGGTCAGCGACCTCGCTACCCGGCGCGAGTATGTGCAGGCAGCGTTCGCCGCCGCCGACGATCTCGGCGCCGACATCTACGAGCTCTGTGTCAACTCGCTGCCATCGTGGACCAAGGTCGGGGTGCCGACCATCGGCAAGTGCAAGGGCACGCTGGAAGCGGTGAGCGCCGCGGATCTGGTGGTGATCTTCCACGTGCCGCTCTTCACCAAGTGGCTGAAGCAGGTGATGGATCGCGGCGTGCGCGTGCTGATGATCATCGACGCGCCGGACGACCTCGAGCAGCTCATGTCGCCGCCCGGGCTGAAAGAAGCCTGCAAGCACGCGGAGAGCCTCTACCGGAAATCGAAGCGGGTGCGCGTCACGAGCGACGCCGGCACCG
>DASTPE010000098.1:0-6519 GCA_035762345.1 Burkholderiales bacterium | reverse complement strand
GCCGAAGCGCTGCAGGCGCCGGTGGTGGACCTCGGCGGCCGCATGAATTTCCCTACCCCGCATTACCTCTGCCACAACGACCGGCGGCGCGAGCTCGTGCGCGACGCCGACGTGGTCCTGCTCCTGGAAGTCGGCGATCCGTGGGGCCAGTTCAATACCTTCAGCGATCCGCACAAGCGGCAAAACTGGGCGGCAAAGAAAGACGTCAGGATCATCAGCATCTCGATGCAGGACGTCTACATCCGGGCGAACTACCAGGATTTCCAGCGCTACCAAGCCGTCGACCTGTCGATCAATGGAGATGCACAGACCAGCCTGCCCGTGCTTACCGAAGAAGCGAAGAGAATCGCAAGCAAGGGCGCCGCCAGAAGCGAAAAACTGCGCGCCGCACACAACACGATGCGCGAGCGTGCGCGCGAAGCTGCAGCGGTCGGCTGGGACGCAAGCCCGGTCAGCACTGCGCGGCTCAGCGCGGAGCTCTGGGGCGCCATCCGAAACGAGCCCTGGTCGCTCGTGGTCAGCGACCGGGTCACCTGGGCGCGTCGGCTATGGCCGATGACCCAACATCACCACGGTCTCGGCGGCTCGGGCGGGCAGGGCGTAGGCTATGCCGCGCCCGGTGCGGTAGGCGCCGCGCTCGCGAACAAGGCGAAGGGGCTCGTTTCGGTGACGTTCCAGCCCGATGGCGATCTACTGTATGCGCCGGGCGTTCTGTGGACGGCGGCGTACCACAAGATCCCGCTTCTCTTCCTCATGCACAACAACCGCGGCTACTACCAGGAAGTAATGCATCTGCAGCGCATGGCTTCGCTGCACAAGCGCCGAGTCGATACTGCCTGGGTCGGCAACATCATCGACAACCCGGCGATCGACTTCGCGAAGCTCGCGCAGTCCCACGGCGTGTGGGCCGAAGGCCCGATCACCGATGCGAAAAGCATCGGGCCGGCACTGCAGCGCGCGTTGAAAGTCGTGAAGGGCGGTGCCCCTGCGCTCGTCGACGTGGTCTGCCAACCCAGATAAGAAGTCAGTCTCGTAGAAGCGGAAGCTCCTTCGCAGGCGGGCCCGGCTTGATGGACGAGACGTAGGCATAGATGTCGGCCATCTCCTGTGCGCTCAGGAACTCGACCGGGTAACGCGGCATGTTGGCGCGCGGGCGGCGCGTCTGCATAGCGAAGGCTTCGTAGGGAAAGGGATTGGGGGCGATCTTCGGCCCCGCGCCGCGCTCGCCGCCTTGCCCGACGGTGCCGTGACAGGTATGACACCACTTGTCGTGATACGCCTTCTTGCCGCGCTCCACCGATCCTTGCGGAGGCTGAGCCAGCAGCAATACTCCGACCAGCAGCAATTTCATTCGCGTCCTCCCTTCAGCGATATTAATCCCGCGGCGAGGAGAAAGACGGCGGTCGCAAGAAAGACTGGCACCGCGCCCATCGCAGCGCCGAAACCTCCGAAGGCGAGCGGCACTGCGATCTGGGTGACCTTGTTCGCCATGATGCGCATGCCGAGCGCCTCGCCGGAGCGCCCGGCAGGCGCGTGGTTGTAGGTGAGGATGATGGTGAGCGGCTGCGCCGACCCGAGCGCGAGCCCGAGGGCGAAGGCCGCAGCCGCGAGCAGCCAGCCGTCCGCGAGACCGGGCACGACGAAATAGGCAGCCGCGGCTACGAAGAGCGATCCGGTCAGCACGCCGACCTCGGTGAAGCGCTGCGCGAGGCGGTGCATGAACGAGCGCACGATGAATCCAGCCACGGCGTAGCTCGACAGGACCATGCCGATGACCGAAGGTGAAAGGCCGATCGAGCGCCCGTAGATCGGCAGGTAGAACGAAAAGAGCTCGATGCCGGTGAGCGTCACCCCGCTCATGATCAGCGTGCGGCGCAGCGCGGGAATCGCGATCAGGTCGAACGCGCTTTTTGCTTGCTCTTCTTCTTCATGCTTTACATGCTTCGGGATCAGGCTGCGATGGAGCAATACGTAGACCCCGGACGCAGCCGAGACGCACGCCAGGATCGCGAACGCGGTACGGAAGCCCGCCAGCTCGATGGCGAAGCCGGCGAGCGACGGGCCGATGAAGGCGGCGAGCGAGCTGCCGAGCGCGAAAGTGGAGAAATTGCGCGTGCGCGCCGCCTCGGCGCCGAGCGAGCCGACCAGGTTGTGGATCGAGACGTGGAAAAAGATGTGGCCCAATCCGATCAGCGCCGGGGCGAGGAACAGCAAGGGAATAGAGCTGGTCAGAAATGCGACCGCAAGCCCCGCGGCCATGGTAAGCGAGCCGCAGACGATCGGCGCGCGCACACCGAAGCGATCGGAGATCCTTCCCGCGTGTACGGCGAGCAGCAGCGGGAACACTGCGAATAGCGCAGCGAGCACGCCGACTGCGCCGGCGCCGGCGCCGAGCTCGAGGGCATAGAGCGAAACCGCGACCTTGCTGCCGCGCTGCGCGATCGAGTTCAGCATCGACAGCGCGACTACGAGGAAGACCGTCATTGTTCCTGTATTCGGGACGTGATTCGCAGTAGCGGCACGAGTATACTGAACCACTTGTGAGTGCCGAGTCGCACTACCACAGCAAGAAGGACCGGAGTTTCGTTCGGGCGATCCAGGGGCAGTACAGCCTGAAGGAGGAGCTCGCGCGGCTACGCGCGATGCCGCGGGTACGCAAGGGTAAGGAGCTCAAGTTCGTCGATGGCCCGCAGGCTTACAGCCGCCATTACGTCGAGCCCAAGGACGGCGTCACGCAGATGTTCCATTTGCACCTCGAGGAGTACGCGCCCGGCGGCAAATCGCAGAAACATGGCCACGTCAACGAGGCAGCCTTTTACATATTGGACGGAAAGGGCTATGAAATTCACGACGGCATCCGCTACGACTGGCAGGCGGGCGACGTCGCCATCGTGCACAACAATTGCGTGCACCAGCACTTCAACGCCGACCCGAACAAGCCGGCGCGCGCGCTGGTGCTCAAGACGAAGCCCATGTTCATGTTCATGAACATGCTGTTCCAGCAGCTGGTGGAGCCGCGCCCGAAGACGCCCGCGCCCGGGGCGGAAGGTTACAAAGTGCGAGAAGCCGAGCAGAACTTCAATCATTCCGAGGATTGACATGGCTTGGGAAGAATCCGGGGCCTGGAGGAAAGGCCGCAGCAATCAGAAGCTCTATCAGGCGCTGCTGGACGATGCCGCTGCCGCGCCGGCGCGCAACGCTAAGCGCAAGAAAATCGTTCGCCCCGAGGACATGCCGTGGGAAATGTCGCGCCAAGGGCTCCTCAAGCACCTCATCAACGAGGGCATGAACACGCGCATGGAGACGGTCGACGCGTACATGCTCATCATTCCTCCGGGCAGCCGTTCGGGCAAGCACCGCCACCTCGCCGAGGAATGCCTTTATGTCCTCGAGGGCCGCGGCTACGACCTGCACCAGGACTGCGATGTGGAGATCACCGACACCTACCACTGGAAGCCGCAGGCCGAGGTGAAGCGCTACGAGTGGGAGGCGGGCGACGTGATCTACATTCCGCCGAACACGATCCACCAGCACTTCAACGCGAGCGCCGAGCGGCCGGTGCGACTCATCTCGGCCACTAACCGGATTTACCAGGCCTGTGGCCTGAACGATCTCGAGCAGCTCGAGGACGCGCCCGAGTACGACCCGAAGGTCGTGCTCACCGCCGAGCTGGTGGAGAAATTCCTTCGAGTGAAGGAAAAGACGCCGGCTTGAGCGCGGCCGTATTGCCGCAGCATCCCGCGCCGCCGCGGCCGTGGCGCGAGCTCTGGTTGATCACTATCGGCCACGGCCTCACGCACTGGTACCCAGCCACTTTTTATCTCCTGCTGCCGCTCATCGGCGCAGAGCTCGGCCTGTCGTACAGCCAGATCGGCCTCATCATGACGTGCAAGTACGTCGCCTCGGCGGTGGCGAATGTTCCGGGCGGGGTGCTGGTGGACACGGTAGGTCGCAAAGGGCTGCTGATGGGAGTGTCGCTCTTTTGGATCGGCTTTCCCTACCTGCTCATCGGCTTTGCCAACACCTACGTCATGCTGCTGGCGTGCGTCGCGCTCGTCGGGTTCGGCAACAGCTTGTGGCACCCCACCGCGATCCCGACGCTTGGCCGACGCTATCCGGAGCGCAAGGGCCTTGCGCTCTCGGTGCACGGCATGGGCGGCAACGTGGGCGACGCCGTCGCGCCGGTCGTGATCGGCGCAGCGCTCACCGTCTTGACGTGGCGCGAAGTCGTGGTGCTCAACGTGGTGCCGGGGCTCGTCGTGGCCGCGCTTCTTTTCGTATTTCTCGGCAGCATGCGTCTGGGCTCGAAGAGCGCGCACGGGGAGACGCAATCTTTCGGCGCCTATCTCGCGGGGCTCAAGGATCTCTTCCTGAGCCGCTCGCTCATGCTACTTTCAACCGGCTCCGCGTTCCGCACCATGACGCAGAGCGCGTTGCTCACGTTCCTGCCGGTCTACCTCGCCAACGACATGGGGTACTCGCCGTTCTGGGTCGGGACGTGCCTGTTCGCGCTGCAGGCTGCCGGCTTCGCCGCCTCGCCGGTGGCGGGCCACCTCTCCGATCGCATGGGACGCAAGCACATCCTCATGGCGAGCATGGGGGCGAGCGCGCTCGTGCTTGCAGCGATGGCGCTCAGCGGCGGCTCGCCGCTTTTTGTCGCGCTGGTGGCGGTGCTCGGGTTCTTCCTGTACGCCACGCGGCCCGTGATCCAGGCGTGGATGCTCGAGTCCACGCCGAAGAACATGGGCGGCTCGAGCATCGGCGTGCTGTTCGGCGCGCAGGCGGTCGGCGGCGCGCTCGGGCCGCTGCTCGGCGGAATGGTGGCCGACAAGTTCGGCCTTGCCGCCGCCTTCTACTTTCTCGCGGCCACGATCGTACTCGCCAACTTCTTCGTGATCGGCGTGCCTACGCGTAGATAAGGCACGCCGGGGCGCAGAGTACAATCCCGCCACCGAGGGGCAGACGGTTCTGGATGGTGGAACAGGCTAGCGAGGCAGCGATTCTCTTCGCCGACGTCAGCGGCAGCACCAAGCTCTACGAGACGGCGGGCAACGCAGTCGCGCACGCGGCGGTGGAAAGCTGCGTCAACATCATGCGCCAGAAGACGCAGGCCGCGAAGGGCCGCATGATCAAGACGATCGGCGACGAAGTGATGTCCGCCTTTCGCAGCGCGGACGACGCGGCCAACGCCGCGATGGAGATGCAACTCGCCATTTCCGAGCTGCCTCCGGTCGGCAACGCCACGCTCGGGATCCGCATCGGCTTCAACTACGGCCCGGTGGTCGAGCGCGATGGCGACGTGTTCGGCGACGCGGTGAACGTGGCTTCGCGCCTAGCCGCTGTCGCGAGCAAGGGGCAGATCATCACTGCACGCGACACCGTGATGAGGCTGTCACCGAGGCTCAAGGCGAGCACGCGCGCCATCACCACCATTCAGGTGAAGGGCAAGGCGCACGAGATCCAGGTCTACGAGCTCACGTGGCAGCACAGCCACGACATGACCACGCTCGCCTCGCACAAGGCCGTGTTCAGGCCGCGCCACACCACATTGCGGCTGAAGATGAACGCGACCGAGCTTGTGCTTTCCGCCGAGCGGCCGTCGCTCGCCATGGGACGCGACCCGGCGGCCGACCTCGTGATCACGGAGCGCATGGCTTCGCGCGCGCACGGCAAGATCGAGCGGCGCCTCGACAAGTTCGTTCTCACCGACCACAGCGCGAACGGGACCTTCGTCACGCTCGAGGGCGACAAGGAAATCATCCTGCGCCGCGAGGAGTTCACGCTGCGCGGCCACGGCTGGATCGCTTTCGGCCAGTCGCGTGCCGACGCGACCGATGTGGTCGAGTTCTTCTGCGAGTAATCACAACGCCCGGCGCATCTCCAGCCACGTACGGGCGCTTGAAAGGAGGCCGCTGATCAGATACTGTATTTATGTACAGTATCATGGGCGCTTCCCTGAAACACATCCTCGAGCGGAATCCGGTCTGGCGCGGCCGCATTGCCGGTTATTTTTTCCCCACCGTTTCAACGACATATCCGCCCCTGGACCGCGCCTTGCCCGGAGGCGGCTGGCCGACCGGAGCGCTCACCGAGATTTTTTGCGGGCATGAAGGTGTAGGGGAGCTCGGGCTCGTGCTACCGGCGCTGGCAGCGCTTTCGTGGGCCGGTAAGCGCGTGATATGGCTCGCGCCGCCGCACCTGCCGTACGCGCCAGCGCTTGCTACAGCAGGCGTGGATCTCGCCAATTTCGTGGTGGTGCGGACGCCCGGCCGGCGCGAGGCGCTGTGGGCGGCGGAGCAGGTGCTGCGCTCGGGAAGCTGCCATGCCTTGCTCGGCTGGTTGCGCCGCTCCGACTACCGGGAGCTGCGGCGCCTCGCGCTCGCCGCCGAAGGCAGCCCGGCCTTGATGATGCTTTTTCGCCCCCCCGAAGCTGCGCGCGAGACCTCGCCCGCCATCCTCCGCATCGCGGTCGAGCCCGAGGGCGGCGCGCTCGCGCTGCGCATCCTTAAGCGCAGGGGC
>DASTPE010000097.1:0-13696 GCA_035762345.1 Burkholderiales bacterium | reverse complement strand
AGCGCGATCGCCGGGTCGCCAGGAAGGAGCTGCTGCAGCCCGAAGATCAGGACCGAGACGAAGAACAGCGTCGGGACGATCGTCGCCAGGCGCTGCAGCAGGAATTTCAGCATGTCAGTTCATTTTCAAGCCCTGCACCCGTACCATGCCGTCGGGAACGGTGCGCAGGCCGGTGAGCTTCGCGGTATGCGCCCACAGCCAGTTGCGGTGGTAGAGGTAGATGATCGGCCGGTCTTTTTGCACGGCTTGAGCGATCTTGTCGTAGGCCGCGATACGGCGGGTCGCATCGAGCGAGGTACGCGATTCGTCGATCAGCTTCTCCACGTCCTCCTTGCAGTAACCCGCATAGTTCGTCGGCCCCTTGCACGCAAGCATGGTGTGCAGGTTGCCGTCGGGGTCGGCGCGCCCGCTCCAGGCCAGCACATAAGCCTCGAACTGCCCCTTGTCGGCGAGATTGAGCGAGGTCGCGAACTCGGTGGAGTGGATCTTGATGTCGAACCCAGCCTCCTTAGCCATTGCCTGCACGATCTGCGCGATGCGCTGCGCATCCGAGGTGGTCGGAGTCATGAGCGTGAAGCTCGGGTTCGGCACACCCGCCTCCTTGAGGAGCTGCTTCGCGCGCTCCACGTTTCGCTTCGGGATCGGCGCGCTCTTGCCGTAGAAGCGGTTGGTGGGCGCGACCCATTGGTTGCCGGGCTGAGCCTCGCCCTCCATGGCGACCTTCACGATCGCGTCGCGGTCGAGCGAAAGCTCGAGCGCCTCTCTCACCCGCGGGTCCTTGCCGAGCGGGTTTTTCTGGGCGATGTCGCTCTTACCGACGTTGATGGTGATGCCCTGGTATCCGATCTCCACGATTTTCGCCACGCGGAAGCGGCTGTCGCTGCGGATGTTCGGGATGTCGGAAGGCGCGACGCGCTCGATGAAGTCGAGCTGCCCCGAGCGCAGGTTGGCAAGCCGCACGGTCGCGTCGACGATCGGCTGGTACACGATGCGGTCGAAGTGGATCTCGGCCTTATTCCAGTAGTTCGGAAAGCGCTCGAGCACGATGCGGTCCTGCGCGATGCGCTCGACGAAGCGGAACGGTCCCGAGCAGACCGGCTTGGCGCCGAACTTGTCGCCCGCCGCCTCGGCGGCCTTGGGCGACACCATCATGCCGGCACGGTCGGTGAGCACTGCGAGCAGCGGTGCGAACGGCGCGGCGAGCTTGATACGCACCGTCGAGGCATCGACCGCCTCGACGCTAGACACCACCGCTAGCTCGCCCCGCCGGCTGGACCCTTTCATCTCCTTGTGACGCTCGAGGTTGTACTTGACCGCGGCGGCGTCGAGCTTCTCCCCGTCGTGGAACGTGACCCCGTTTCGCAGCTTGAGGTCGAGCGACTTGTTGTCCGCCGACCACTGGTATGAGGTCGCGAGCTGCGGCACGATGTTCAGCTTTTCGTCCAGGTCGAAGAGCTTGTCGCACAGCCCGGCGAACACGATGCGGCCCACGAACGTGCGCGCCATCGTGGGATCGAGGACGTCGGGATCCTCCGCCAGACCGATTCTCAAGGTTTGAGAGTTGACAAGCGGGGCCAGCAAGAAAAGCCCCAGAGCCAGAATCCATTTCATGGTGAACCTCCTGATTGGAACGCTGCCTGAAGGCGCGATAGTCTCTCATTGACCGCAGTCAACTGTGCGGCCGCGGTGAAGGGTTCGAGCTCGTTCCAGAAATGGCACGCGACGCCGGGGCCGAGCGCAGGCTCTTCCGCGGCGCAGCGCTCACGCGCCCAGGGGCAGCGGGTGCGAAAGCGGCAGCCCGAAGGCGGGTCGTAGGGGCTCGGAACATCGCCTTGAAGGATCATGCGCGGCTTTTTCAGTAACGGATCCGGAACCGGGATCGCCGAGAGCAGGGCGCGCGTATACGGATGGCGTGGCGCCGCGAAAAGCGCGCGCTTCTCCGCGATCTCGACAATCTTGCCGAGGTACATCACCGCCACGCGCGTGGCGATGTGCTTTACCACCGCCAGGTCGTGCGCGATGAAGACGTAGGCAAGGCCGAAGCGGCGCTGCAGCTCCTGCAGCAGATTGATCACCTGCGCCTGGATCGATACGTCGAGCGCGGAGACCGGCTCGTCGCACACGATAAGCTTCGGCTCCACCGCCAGGGCGCGCGCGATGCCGATGCGCTGGCGCTGCCCCCCGGAGAACTCGTGCGGGTAGCGGTCGGCATGGTCCGGCGCCAGCCCGACAAGACCGAGCAGCTCGATCACTCGGGAGCGCTCTTGACCGATGGCGAGTTTATGAAGTCGCAAAGGCTCCTCCAGCATGTCGCCGACCGTCATGCGTGGATTCAGCGAGCCATACGGGTCTTGGAAGATGATCTGCATCTCGCGCCGCAGCGAGCGCATATCCCGGTCGCGCAGCTCGAAGATGTTCTGGCTCCGGAAGAACACCGCACCCGAGGTGGGCTCGATCAGCCGCAGCAGGAGCTTCCCGGTGGTGGACTTGCCGCAGCCCGATTCCCCGACGAGCGCCAGCGTTTCGCCTGCATGAACATCGAAGCTCACGTCGTCCACCGCCTGGACCTTCTTGAAGTGCTTGACCAGCCGCCGCGCCCGGACGAGAGGCGGGCTCACAGCGGCGCTCGCCAGCAAGCCGCTTCATGGCCATTCTGAATCGGAAGAAGCGGTGGATTTTCTGATCGACATTTTTCTACCGCGAAGGGACAGCGGGGATGAAAGCGACAGCCCTGCGGGAATGCGGCGGCGTCGGGCACGATGCCTTCGATCGCGCTAAGCCGCGACTGCTCGAGGTGCGGGCGCGGGATCGAGCCGAGCAGGCCGACAGTGTAGGGGTGCTGCGGCTCCGAGAAGAGCCGCGCGGCCGTGCAGCGCTCAATTACCTGGCCGGCGTACATCACGATGACGTCGTCGGCGAGCTCCGCGATCACGCCGAGGTCGTGGGTGATGAGGATGATCGCGGTACCGAGCTCAGCGCGCAGCAGGCGCATGAGCTCGAGAATCTGCGCCTGGATGGTGACATCGAGCGCGGTGGTGGGCTCGTCTGCGATGAGCAGTCGCGGATTGCAGGCAAGCGCCATGGCGATCATCACGCGCTGGCGCATGCCGCCGGATAGCTGGTGCGGATAGTCGCGCGCGCGGCGCTCGGGCGAAGGGATGTGCACCTTTTGCAGCATCTCGACCGCCTGATCTTGCGCTTGTAACTTGCTTACCTTCTTATGCCTGAGAATGGCTTCGCTGATCTGCCCGCCCACTGGGAAGGCGGGGTTGAGCGAGGTCATCGGCTCCTGGAAGATCATCGAGAGCTTGTCGCCGCGCAGGTCGCGCATGCGCCGCGGCGGGGCTTTGAGCAGGTCCTCGCCCTCGAAGCGCACCTCGCCGTCCGCAATCCTGCCGGGTGGCTGGGGGATGAGGCCCATGATGGAGAGCGCGGTAACGCTCTTGCCGCAACCCGATTCACCGACGATACCGAGCGTGCGGCCCCGCTCGAGGCTGAGGTCGACGCCGTCGACCGCGCGCACCTCGCCGCGCTCCGAGGCGAAGTACGTGCGCAGGCCGCGCACCTCAAGAAGCGGGCCGTTTGTACGCTGCAATCTCTTGCTCGATCAGCGCGCGGTCGAGGACGCCCCACGGCCGTGCCTTGCTCGGGCCGCACATCAAGTAGGGGATGAAGCGCTCGTGCGCCTTGTCGTAAAGGCGCCTTAGCTCGGCGAGCGGGTCGGCGTGGTCGTCCACGCGCAAATTGAGGTTCGCGTACTGCTCGCCGGAGTAGACCAGCAACGCGGCCGACTGCTTGCCGCGCTTGTCGCCACCGGCGGCCTCGCCAGCCTCCATCGCCTCGATCAGCCGTTCAGCGAACGGCTTCCTGCTCGCCTTGAATGCCCTCACAGTTTCCTCGACGACCCGCGCACCCGCCAGCATGTTGCCCGCCACCGAGAACCCTTCGCCCGCGATCGTGCCGCACCAGTCGACGCACTTTGCGCCGGTGTGCTGACCGATCCGCCCCTCGTCGTCGATGACGTGGAGCTGGCGGTGCTCGCGGCCCTCGTCGGGCGCCGTGAGCTGCCGAACCACTTCGGGGGCGGCGATGCCGGCGCGCAGCAGATTGAGCCCATGCCTGCCGTAGTAGGGGTTAATCAGCGCCTGGGTGCAGAGCGCTCCTACGCTGCTTTCGGCGTGCGGGCAGAGCGCCCCGACCGCGAAGAAGCGCGTCGCGACGGCTACGCCGAACGCACCGCCCGCATCACGCGCTATGATTGACCACGTCATGCCGGCCGATCATACCCAATACAACGCGGCAGTCGACCTGATCGAACGGAACCTCGCTGCCGGGCGCGGCGGCAAGACTGCGTACATCGAAGACTCGGGGAACACCACCTACGCCCAGCTTGCCGAGCGTGTCGACCGCGCCGCGAGCGCGCTGCGCGGGCTCGGCCTCAAGCGCGAGCAGCGTATCGGCATCGCGATGCTCGACTCGGCGGACTGGGTGGCGCTTTTCCTCGGCGCGATCAAGGCTGGGATCGTCCCGGTTGCGCTGAATACGCTGCTCACGCCGAAAGACTACGAGTACCAGCTGAGCGACAGCCGGGCGCGCGCCTTGTTCTTCTCAACTGCGCTGCAGAAGAATTTCGAGAATATCCAGGCGAAGTGTCCGGCCCTCAAGTACGTCGTGAACGACGTGCAGCTTAAGGATCTCCTCGCAACCGCGGCCCCGAAGGCCGAAGCGGCGCCGACCGTGCCCGACGAAATGTGCTTTTGGCTCTACTCCTCGGGCTCGACCGGCGCGCCGAAAGGCACGGTCCACCTGCACTCGCACCTGGCCGCAACCGCCGACCTCTACGCGAAGCCGGTACTCGGCATTCGCGATTCGGATACCGTGTTCTCCGCCGCCAAGCTTTTCTTCGCCTACGGCCTGGGCAACTCGCTTACTTTCCCGCTCGCGGTCGGCGCCACCACTGTTCTCATGGCGGAGCGCCCCACGCCTGATTCTGTTTTCAAAAGACTGACTGAAAGAAAACCTACGATCTTCTACGGCGTACCCACGCTTTACGCCGCGCTTCTCGCTCATCCCGCATTTCCCAAAAAAGATCAAATCGCCCTCCGGGTATGCACGTCCGCCGGAGAAGCGCTGCCGCCCGAGATTGGCAAGCGCTGGACCGAGCGCACGGGCACCGAAGTGCTCGACGGTATTGGCTCGACCGAGATGCTGCACATCTTCCTCTCCAACCGCCCCGGCGACGTGCGGCCGGGGACCACAGGAAAGCCCGTGCCGGGCTATCAGCTACGGCTCGTGGATGACCAGGGCCATGTGGTCACTAAGCCGGGCGAGCTCGGCGAGCTGCAAATCAGCGGGCCCACTTCGGCCGTCATGTACTGGAACCAGCGCGATAAGACCAAGAACACCTTCCAGGGCCCGTGGACGCGAAGCGGCGACAAGTACAGCCTCGACAAGGACGGCTACTACGTCTACGGCGGCCGCTCGGACGACATGCTGAAGGTGAGTGGCATCTATGTCTCTCCGGCCGAGGTGGAAGCGGCTCTGGTCTCGCACGAAGCGGTGCTCGAAGCCGCCGTGGTGGGCGTCGAAGATGAAAGCAAGCTGGTGAAGCCGAAAGCTTTCGTGGTTCTCAAGCAGGGCAACACTGCGAACGAGGAGCTGAAGCACCGATTGCAGCAGCACGTCAAGGACAGGCTCGCGCCCTACAAATATCCGCGCTGGATCGAGTTCATGAGCGAGCTGCCCAAGACCGCGACCGGAAAGATCCAGAGATTCAAGCTGCGTTGAGGCAGGTCAGCCGCATCGAGCGCGTCATCCCGCAGGGCCCGAGCTCGCAGGTCGAGGCGAAGCAGCTCGTGATCGGCGCCGAGGGCTGGGAGAAGACCTCGCCTTTCCTTTTCCTGAGCGAAGACTGGTTTGGAAGGCCGAAGGGCTTCGAGACGCATCCGCATCGCGGCATGCAGACCGTCACCATCGTTCTCGAGGGCACGCTCGAGCATCGAGACCACACCGGTGCGCACGGGATCCTCAAAGCGGGCGACGTGCAGTGGATGACCGCCGGGCACGGCGTGCTTCACAGCGAGATGCCGTACGGCGACGAGACCGCGCACACGCTGCAGCTCTGGCTCAACCTGCCGGCGAGGCTCAAGATGATCCCGGCCCGCTACCAGGATCAAAGACTCGAGAACACCCCTGTGCGAATCGTCTCTGGTGGAAAGGTCGTTGTCTATGCGGGCCGGTCGGGCGATGTGTCCCACCCGCATGGCAGCGACTATCCCATGTCGCTCCTCGATATCCGACTTGGAGTTGGCACGCGCTTCGCACAGGAGGTGTCCAAACGGGATCGTGGTTTCGTATACGTCCTTGACGGGCGCGCCGCTATCGGCGGAAAGGACGTTCAGGAAGGCGGGGTCGCGTGGTTCGAGCCCGGCGAAGGCAGTGAATTGATCCTGGAGGCGAAAGAGGACCTGCGCGGGCTCCTCTGCGCCGGCGAGCCGATCTACGAGCCGGCCGTGGCCTACGGGCCGTTCGTCATGAATACCAAGCAGGAAATTGAGCAGGCTTTCCAGGATTACCAGGCGGGAAGGCTCGTCGCGCAGCGGTAAAATCGCGCCATGGCTACCAAACCCGAAACCAACGAGATCAAGGTCGATCCGAAGGCGCTGTACCTCGAGGAGATCTTCACCGACCGGCGCGTGGGAACGATTCGCAGGCTCACTCCCGTGAACAAGGACGGTGTACGCGATCCGGCGCGCGCCGTGCTCTACGTCGGCGAGACGCAGGTGCTGACGCCGGCGGGCGCGCTGCCGATCGCCTTCGAGATCGGCGCCGGGTCTCTCGAGGAGGCCGCGGAGAAGTTTGGCCAGCTCGCGAAGGAAGCGATCGAGCGCACCGTGAAGGAGCTGCAGGAGCTACGCCGGCAGGCGGCCTCGTCGATCGTTATCCCGCAGGGCGGCATGCCGCCGATGCCGGGCGTCGGCGGTGGCGGCAAGATCCAGATGCCTTGATAGCGCAAGCGCGATCCTGGGTCGACGCGGCCGAACGCGCAGTCGTTCTCACCGGCGCCGGCATCTCGACCGATTCGGGAATCCAGGACTTCCGCGGCCCGCAGGGGCTGTGGACAAAGAATCCGCTCGCCGAGAAGCTCTCCAACATCCACTACTACCTCGCCGACCGCGAGGTGCGCAAGGCCGCGTGGAAGAACCGCATGGCGAGCCCGGCCTGGGCGGCGAAGCCCAATCCCGGGCATCTCGCCCTGGTGCATCTGGAAAAGAGACGCAAGCTCCATGCGCTCATCACGCAGAACATCGACGAGCTGCACCAGCAGGCCGGGAACGCCCCCGGCAAAGTCATCGAGGTGCACGGCTCGATGCGCCGTTTCATGTGCTGGGGTTGTGGCATGCGCGGGCCGATGCAGCTCGTGCTCGAGCGCGTGCGCGCGGGGGAGGAAGACCCGGAGTGCCTCACCTGCGGCGGAATTCTCAAGAGCGACACGATTTCCTTCGGCCAGCAACTCGTGCCCGAGGTGATCGATCGGGCGATGAAGGTGGCAGGTGAGGCCGACCTGTTCATTGCCGTCGGCACTACGCTGCAGGTCTACCCGGTGGCGGGCGCGGTGGACATCGCGCGCTCCGCGGGCGCGAAGGTGATCATCGTCAACGCTGAGCCCACGCCCTACGACGATGTCGCCGACGCGGTGCTGCCCGGCTCGATTAGCGAGATCCTTCCGGCAATCCTAGGAAGCGGCGCGCGTTCGTAGAAGTGATTCCGGTAAGGACTCGTTCTCCCAGGCCTGATTTCTTCAAGCTTTCGAGCGGCTTCCAATCGCCGAGAGCGAACGGGTAGTCGGTGCCGACGACGATCTGTGTTTCGCCGAAACTCTCCACCAGGAATCGGATCGCGTTCGGCTCGAACACGAGCGCGTCGTAGTAGAAGCGTCGCGCAATGGTCGCGGGGGATTCCTGCAGCGACTCCCTCGCCTTCGGGAAATTGTTCCAGGCGTGCACCAGGCGCGGCATCAGGATCGACATCGTGCCGCCGCCGTGGCTGAAGGCGATGCGCAGCTTCGGATGGCGCGAGGCGATGCCGCCGGTGATCATCGAGGCGCAGGCGAGCGCGACGTCGCCGGGAAAGCACACCGCCTGCTCGGGAAAGGCGCCCACGATGCGTTCCTGCCCCGCCGGGCGCAGCGCGTGGACGAAGATCGCAGCGCCGAGCCGTTCTGCCGCGGCGAAGAAAGGCTCGAAGCGCGCGTCGCCGATGGAGACGCCATCGACGTGGCTTGCGATTTCGACCCCAGCGAACTTGAGGGTCCTTAGTACGTATTGAAGTTCGTCGATGGCGCTGTCCGAATCCTGGAGAGGCACGCACCCTAGTCCGACAAAGCGCTCGGGCGCGGCCTGGAGCATCTGGGCAATCTGCTCGTTGAGGTAGCGGATCAGCACTTTCGCGTCGTCGAGCGGCAGCCAGTACGACAGGAGCTCCGGCATCGGAGAGAGAACCTGACGGGTGACGCGCATCTCCGACATCTGCTCGATGCGGCGCGGCACGCTCCAGGAGCCGTCGCTCACCGTACGGTAGAGCTTGCCGGAGATCATCACGTGCTTGTGGCACGCGTGTGCATCGGCCATGGATGGCCAGGGCACGTCTTTGCCCTTGCCACGGTAGGGGGGAAATTCTTCGGGCACGATGTGCGTATGGACATCGATGACTTCGTTCATGCGGCCGATTATAGAATCGAGCCATGAAGCGCTTGCTCGCCGGTTTGCTTGTTCTTGTCGCCACGCAGGTACAAGCACAAGCCTGGCCCGCCAGACCGGTGAAGATCATCGTTCCGTTCGCGCCGGGCGGCACTGCAGATACGCTCGGCCGCCTCGCGGCGCAGAAGCTCGGCGAGCAGCTGAAGGCGAGCTTCGTGGTGGAGAACCGCGCGGGCGCGGGCGGTGCGCTGGGCTCGGACCTCGTCGCCAAGGCTGCGCCCGACGGCTACATGCTCGTGATCTCCGGCATCGCCTCTCACGTGATCGCGCCGATGCTGCCGCAGGGAACGCCGTACGACCCGGTGCGCGATTTCACGCACATCGCGCTCTTCGGCGGGCCGCCGGCGGTGCTCGCGGTGTACGCGCGGTTGCCGGCGAAGGACCTGGCGGAGCTGATTGCTCTTGCGAAGTCCGGGCCCGGCTTGTCGTACGGCTCGCCGGGAAACGGCACGCAAGGGCACCTGGTCGCCGAGCTGTTCAAACAGCGCGCGGGCATCAACATGCAGCACGTACCTTACAAGGGCGCTTCCGGCGCCATTACGGATCTGATCGCAGGACACATTCCAGTGGTGTCGACCACGCTGACGACTGCGGCGCCGCAGATCCGCGCCGGGCGGGCGCGGGGGCTCGCCGTCAGCGCCGCCTCGCGCCTCGCGGAGTTTCCCGATATTCCAACCTATGCCGAGCTCGGCTATCCGGATCTCGTCGCGACGGTGTGGTTCTCGCTCTCCGGCCCGGCGAACCTGCCGGCGGACGTCATCGAGCGGCTGAACGCAGAGGTAAACCGCGCGCTGGAGGCTCCGGACGTGCGCGAGCGGCTCAAGCCCGAGGGCATCGTGCCGAGCCGCATGAGCGTGAAGCAGTTCGGCGCTTTCGTCGCCGACGAGCTCCAGCGCTGGGGCCCGGTAGTGCGCGCCTCGGGCGCGAAGAACGATTGAAGCTCCCCGAACGGGAGTACCCGCGCTTCTCTGACGGCGAGTATGCGCGCCGCCATCGCGCGCTGGAGCTCGTGATGCAAAGGCACGATGTCGATCACCTGCTGATCGTCACCGATCACCGTGCCGGCAACGCGCCGCACTGGGTCACCGGCTGGCCGGGCACGGTCGAGGCGTATGTCATTTTCAAGCCCGGCGAGCGGATGACGATGCATGTCGAGTGGTTCAACCATCTTCCGCTCGCGAAGCGCTTGGCACAGGGCGTCGACGTTCGCTGGGGCGAACATCGCGGCATGCAGAAGACCATCGAGGAGCTCAAGCGCCGCGGCGCACGGCGACTGGGCCTCATCGGCCCGCTTGCGCCCTCGAAGTACAACGTGTTGGCAAGCGAATTTGCCGTGGTGTTGCTCGACGCTGAATACGTGCGGCTGCGGCTCGTGAAGTCCGAGGAAGAGATCCAATGGATGCGCGTCGGCGCCGCGATGAGCGACGCGGGATTCACGGAACTGCTCGAGAACACAAGACCGGGATTGACGGAACGCGAGCTCGCGAATCTTGTCGAGCGGGCCTACGTCGGGCAAGGCGGCACGACTTTCATTCACTACATCGGCGTGACATCGATGGCGGCGCCGCATATCTGCGTGCCGCCGCAATTCGCTTCTTTGCGGAAAGTCGCGTCAGGCGACGTCGTTTTCTGCGAGCTTTCCGCGAGCTGGTGGGACCACGCGGGGCAGGTGCTGCGCACCTTTACGGTGGACGCCGACCCGACGCCGCTTTACCGGGATTTGCACGCAACGGCGGAAGCGGCTTTCGACGCAATTACGGTAAAGATTCATCACGGAACCACGATGGAGGAGATCGTCGAAGTCTCCGCCGTAATCGAGGAGCGCGGGTTCACGATCTACGACGATCTAATGCACGGCTTTGGCGGGGGCTATCTCCCGCCCATCCTGGGGAGCCGCAGCCGTCCCGCGGGGCCGCTACCCGCGATGACCCTGGAGGAGAACATGACGGTCGTCGTCCAGCCGAACGTCGTCACGCGCGACCATAAGGCCGGCGTCCAGGTCGGCGAGCTTATCCGCGTGACGCGGAGCGGGTTCGAGCGCCTCCACGCGGCGCCGCGCGGTTTATTCCGCGCGGGTTGACGCGACGGGTGACGAGCTCGAGTAGAACGTCAGCACCTATACTGCCTCACTGACAAATTCGGGGTCAGGGTCCGAATTCGTTTTCACGTACGCAAAAACCCAATTCGGACCCTGACCCCGAATTCAGATCATCGCCGAGCCGCCGTCGACGACGAGGGTCTGGCCGGTGATGAAGGCGGCGTCGGCGCTCGCGAGGAAGCTCACGGCGCCGACGAGGTCCTCGGGAGTCTCGTCGCGCTGGATCGCGCGCGTGGCGCGAGTGAACACGCCGGACTTCATGTGATCTTCCTTTGAAAGAACGTTCTCCGAGAGCGTGAACCCGGGCGCGAGCGAATTCACGGTGATGCCGTCCTTGCCGAGCTCGCGCGCAAGGCCGCGCGTCATAGCGATCACCGCGCCCTTGCTCGAGATGTAGTGCAGGAAAAGCGGCACGCCCTTTATCGGCGCGCCAGAGGCGAGGTTGATGATGCGGCCGCCGCCCGCCTTGCGCATCTGCGGGACGCAGGCGCGGCAGCAGAGCGCCACTCCCATGATGTTGACGTCCATCACTTTGCGCCACTCGTCGACGCCTATTTCCTCGAACGGCTTGAGGGTCAGGTTGCTGAAGATGGCGGCGTTGTTAACCAGGATGTCAATGCGCCCGAACGCCTTTACAGTCTCGGCGGCCATGCGCTCGACATCTTTCTCGTCACTCACGTCGATTTGAAGCCCCAGCGTGCGGGCACCGGTCGTCTTCGCGGTATCGGCGGCTGCCTCGCCGAAGCGCGCGACATCGGCGATCACTACCGACGCTCCGTCGGAGGCGAGGCGCCGAGCGAGCGCTTTTCCGATCCCGCTGCCCGCGCCGGTGACGATCGCGACCTTTCCTTTGAGTCTGTCCATGTGGACGGAGTCTGACCCCAGTTATTTTCCGAGGAGCTTCGCGATCACGGGACGCGAGCCCTCGAGGGCGACTCGCTGCATGTAGAAAGCGAGGCCGCGCGGGCCGCCGAGCTCCTCGCCGCCGCCGGCGCGCCCCGGTCCACCGTGCACGAGCTGCGGCAGCACGGTGCCCGGCCCGGGCGAGAGCTCGATCTTCGGGTGGCCGAGATAGATCCGACCGTGATAAGGCGCAAGCTCGCCCACCGTCGCTTCGATGAACTCCTGGTCGTCGGAGTACACCGAGCAGACGAGCCCGCCGTTGCCGCGAGTTACGATTTCAGCCGGATTTTCAGAGAAACAAACAAGCGAAGCTACGGGTCCGAATACCTCTCGCTCGTGCACGGATTCGCCCGGATTCTCGACCAGCACCGGGGAGATGAAGAAGCCCTTCTCGCCGAGCGGTCCGATGCCGCCGAAGGCGTGGCTGCCGCCCAGGCGCTGCACGCCTTCGCGCACGTCCGCGAGTTGGGCGCCGTTCGCAAGCGGCCCCATGCGCGTGTCTTCCGACTTCGGGTCGCCCACCCGGATCGTGGCGAGCAGTTCTACGAGATCGTCTCTTACTGAAGGAATCTGGTGTTCATTAACCAAGATCCGGCGGATCGCAGTGCATTTCTGGCCGGCCTTCTGCGTCATGTCGCGCACGACGTCCTTGAGGAAGAGCTCGTACATGTCGCTGCGGGGCTCGACGTCCGTGCCGAGCACCGCGGCGTTCAGGCTATCGGCCTCCAGATTGACCTTTACCGACTTTGATACGACGGTTGGATCTGAACGAAGCCGTATTCCTGTTTCACCAGAGCCAGTAAATGCAAGCACGTCCTGGCCGGTGAGATGGGACACGAGATCGCCAGCGCCGCCCACGAGGAACGAAAGCGCGCCTTCAGGCAGGAGCTTCTTCTCGACGATGAGCTCCATGATGCGATGCGCGACCAGCGCGGAGCTCGTCGCCGGCTTGCTCAGCACCGGCATGCCGGCAAGGAGCGCTACGGCGGCTTTTTCGGCAAATCCCCAGGCCGGGAAGTTGAACGCATTGATATGCACCGCCACGCCGCGACGGGGAACGTAGATGTGCTGGCCGTGAAAGCGTGCCGAGCGCCCGAGCTGGATTCCTTCCCCGTCGACCAGGAAGTTTTTCTGGTTGAGAGAGTTCGAGATTTCCGCGTACGCGAGCAGTGTGGCGATCGCGCCGTCGACGTCGAACTTGGCGTCCGAGCGAGTGTTGCCGCCGTTCGCAATGGCAAGCTCGAGGAGCGCTTCACGCTCGCCTTGTATGGCGTCGGCGACGGCTTTCAGCGCCGCGCCGCGTTCGGCGAAGGTCATGGCGCGCAGCGCCGGCCCGCCAACAGAGCGAGCGTGGTCCAGCGCGGATTGGAAATCGACGCCTTGGCTGCTCGCGCGAGCGAGCGGCTCCTCGGTCGCGGGATTGAGCAGCGCCTGCGCTGCGCCGGTTCCAGCTACCCAGCGCCCGCCGACGTAGCTGCGCAACTCCAGCATTCCGGAATATTACTTCGCGCGGTAATCGGGCGGAGCTTCGGGCGGTGGCTGTCCGGGCGGTGGGGGTGGTGGCGGCGGCGTGCGCGTTGCGGGTTGCGCGCCGTTGGTCGAATACCGGCCTGCCGGCACCGGCACCTTGTGGCCTTTGCCGTACATGCACTGCGTGAAAACGTGGTCGTAGCGCCGCTGCAGCGAGCTTCCCGCAGCATAGGAGGCATCGCTTCCGACGACCGCGCCGCTCGCGAGCCCGAATGCCGCACCGACCGCCGCGCCTTCCGCGCCGCCGAAGAGTCCGCCCACCGCGGCGCCGATTGCGGTGCCGATCAAGGCGCTCCTGCTTGCGGCGTCACTCGCGGCCTGCTCGGCATTCTTGCCGCCGATCTGCGCGTACGCCTGGCCCCGGCATTCCTGCTCGTCGGCACGAAACTGGTCGAAGCTTTTGCCG
>DASTPE010000096.1:0-15601 GCA_035762345.1 Burkholderiales bacterium | reverse complement strand
GCCGAAGGGCGGGCGCATCATCAACAACGGCTCGATCTCGGCGCACGCGCCGCGGCCGATGTCGGTCGCCTACACCTCCACCAAGCACGCGGTGACCGGCCTCACCAAATGCATTTCGCTCGACGGCCGCAAGAACGACATCGTCGGCAGCCAGATCGATATCGGCAACGCGCTCACCGACCTCGCCGCGCGCATGGCGCAGGGCGTGCCGCAGGCCGACGGCTCGATCCGGCCCGAGCCGCTGATGGACGTGAAGCACGTCGGCGACGCGGTGCTGCACATGGCCAACCTGCCGCTCGACGTAAACGTCCAGTTCATGACGATCATGGCCACGAAGATGCCCTTCGTCGGCAGAGGCTAGTTCGCGCGGAGCCGCCGTTCGTTCAGCGCAGAACTTCGTCAGCGCGCTGGAGCAACGAATCTGGAACTGACAGGCCGAGGGTCTTCGCTGCCTTAAGGTTGATCACGAACTCGAATTGCGTCGGCTGCTCTATCGGCAGCTCGGCGGGACGGGCGCCCTTCAGGATCTTGTCTACGTAGATCGCCGCACGGCGGTACATCTCGGGGAAATTGGTCGCGTAGGACGCCAGCCCTCCGGCGTCCACAGCCTCGCGCCAAGGGTAGATCGTGGGCAGGCCGCTCTTCGCCGCTTGCGCAACGATCTCGCTCCGCGCCTCGAACAGCGTCGGGAACGGCGAGACGACAAGCGCCCCGATGCGCGCTTCGCTCATTGAAGCAAACACCTGATCGAGGTCGGCAGCACGGCGCACTTCGATGAAACTCGTTGCGACGCCGAGCGAGCGACCGGCAGCCTCCGCCTGCTCGCGCATGTAGCGCATCGTACCTTCTGGGAGCGCGGCGGGATCCCAGAGGACCGCAATTCGGCTGGCACGGGAGGCCAGCTGCTTGACCAGTTCGAGGCGCTTCGCCACGAGTTCCGGTGTCAGCGTAGTTATGCCGGTGACGTTCCCGCCGGGTCGCGCCAGACCGGCAACGAGCCCGCTGCCGACGGGATCGGCGACGAACGTGATGACGATGGGAATCCTGGTCGTCGCCTGCTTCGCCGCCAGGGCGGCCGGAGTGGAAGAAGTGACGATGAGGTCCACGTTACGGCGAACCAGATCGGCGGCAAGCTCGGGCAATCGATCCTGCTGGCCAGCCGCCCAGCGGTACTCGACGGAGAGGTTTTTCCCCTCGATCCAGCCCAGCTCGCGCAGCCCGCGAAACAGAAACACATCCATATTGGGATTCGAACCGGCGGAAAGCGAAAGCAGACCGATGCGAGCCGTTTTCGCCGATTGCTGGGCCGCTGCTCCAACGCACGAGAGCAGCAGGACGACAAAGCCGATCCGCGCGACCCAGGCCGCACCCGCCATGCGATTCATTCTAGTCATTGGAATTCTTCACGCTTAACGGCGAGACGGGAATTCGAGCACTGCGTGCCAGCACTTCGATCGGGACGATTCGCGCGTCCAAAAAATACCGCGTGTGGTATTGGCGATCGCTTGCTTGGCGAGCTCGCCGTGGACGCGCATGACGGCGCGATGCGGTGGCGGATTGCCGTCGGCGGTGGCGCGGAGAATCTGCGACGTTTCGTCGTCGCTCACGGGCGCCGTATATCATGGCCGGCGCCGTCGTGCACTCAGATCAGCTCGCGCATCCAGGCGGCGGTCCGGACGGCGCCGCCAAAGCTGTAGATGTGCACGCCGACGAGGTTGCTCGGCTCGCGTTGCAGGCTGTAGCGCGCGAGCGTGATGAGCTGCTGGCGCGGGTCGGAGTTGGTCACTAGGCGCGCAATCCCGGCGCCGAGCGTGCGCAGAGCGCGCAGCGAGACACTTACGCCGCAGCGCTGCGCATAGCGCGCGAGCGCGACAGGGTCGGTCGGGCCGGCGATGCCGGCGTAGATGGAAACGTCGGATGCGGAGCGCGCGAGGCTCGCGCAGTACTCGACTACGCGGTGCGGCGCGAAGGAGAACTGAGTGACGACGTACATCCCCAGCCCCTGCTCACGCGTCAGTTTGCGCTTCCGGTTGAAAGATTCCTGTAGAGAACCGGCGGAAATGCGGGGGTGCCCTTCGGGGTAGCCGGCGACTCCGATCTCGCGGATGCCGGAATCGGCAAGGAGGCCCGACTCGAGAACCTGCAGGCTGTCAACGAACGGCCCCTTGGGCTTGGGCTCGTCGCCGCCGATCAGCAGGACGCGGTGCACGCCATACCTTGCGACCGCCTCCTTGAGAAACGCGCGAAACTCCTCTTCGTTGAGGATCCTGCGCGCCGAGACGTGGGGCACCGGATCGAGCCCCGCGGCGCGCATGGCGGCGATCGCTTCGAGTGTGCGCGCAAGCGGCAGGCCGGGCAGTGAGGGGATGTACACACAGGTGTTCGTCGGCAGCAGCGCGGCCACGTCGGCGGCGCGGTGCAGCTCGCGCGGCGAGATTTCGAGGGAGCCCGCGATCAGGAGCTCGGAGGCACGGCCTTGCAGGCCCTGATCAGTCGCGCTTGCGGGAAACGACATATGACTCGTCGAGGAACCAGAGGCTGCCATGTTTTTGCAATACCTCGCGGGTGGCGTCCAGGTAGCGGGTATCGCGCAGAACTTCGGAGAGACGCACGTCGTCCATCTGCGCGACGTAAATGGCGGCGTTCCACGCCGCGAACAGGGTCGAGGTTCCGATGCTGTCCGAAATCTCGCTCGGCAGCGTATGCATCTCGTAGCGGAAGATGGCGCGCGCGTCGGCGTAGGCGTTGAAGTTGTAGCGCCGCGCTTCCCTGCCGAGCTCGACCTTGGTCGCGCGCAGGATGTCGTGGCGGGTCTGGGTGTAGGGATTCTCGCCTGGCCACACTTTCTGAATGATCTCGAGGCCCGGATCCTGGCCGTGCGAGTGGATGCCGAGCAGCCGTCCGCCCTTGCCGAGCGCGCGCACGAGCGGCGCGACCACCTTCTGCGCCTTGAATTCGAGCGGTGCGCGCAGGCGGTAGGGTTGCGAGGCGATCACCATGTCGTAGTCAGCCTTGCCCTCGCCCCGCCGCGGAATCACTTCGTCGAGCATGAAGCGATAGTCGTCGCGGTAGATGACGAGCGCCACCGGATGCTCGTAGACCGGATTGCCGGTCTTGGGGCTGTGGCGCGCCTGCCAGCTCCTGGCGAGGAACGGCTCGAGCGCGGCGATCTGCTCGGCGAAGTCGTGCGAGGTTGTGCCGGTGAGCGCAGCGTCGTGCCACACCATCGACGTTGCCGCCGGCACGGTGCGCGGCGTGAGCCACGGCGCCTCGGTGTAGTACATGTTCGTGACCACGAGCACCGTCGCCGGATGCTCGTAGAAGCGGTCGGCCATCTTGCGCAGGCTCAAGCGCACGTCCTCGAGGCTGATTTCCTTGCCCACGACGTAAAACGGCACCGTCGGGAAGCGCCGGTGCATTTCGCGCATCACCTGCGCGAGCACCGTGCCGTCGCCCATGCCAGCGTCGAACAGGCGTACCGCGGGCGGCCGCGGGTGAATGTGGCCGAGCTCGAGGCCGACGCGCGACGCGACCACATCCTTCTCGCCGCAGGTGTTCACGAACAGGAGGTACTTCTGGCGGTTGTCGAAGAAGCGGAAGTTCTTTTCCGGCGCCGCCTCGCCCGGCTGCGCCGGTGGCATTGCGGCCAGCGCACTCGCGCGGATGAGCGGAAGCAGCTCCGGCGGCGCTTCCCCCGCGCCGGGAGCGCCATGCTTGACCATGAACTGGTTAACCCTGTGCAGTGTCTCAGGGGTTACCCGCGCGCCGTCGCGTAGCCGAGAGACGAACTTGCCGTCGTTCACGGCCCTGCGGCCAAAAGTCGATTCCGCCATCCCGGTCCGACGGCAGAATTCCGAGATGCTGCCCAACAGGCTTCCGGCTACGGCGACCTCCATCGCTCCTCCTGCCGCAATAGTGGGCAATCCTGATGTGGGACGGCAACCACACCTAATTATGGGAAGTATCCCACCACCATGAATCAGCGGCTTAACGTTCTGGACTTGATCGGCAATACCCCTATGGTCGAAGCGCGGCGGCTGGATTCAGGCCCATGCCGCCTATTCCTCAAGCTCGAGTACCAGAACCCGGGTGGCTCGATCAAGGATCGGGTGGCTCTCGCGATGATCGAGGCGGCGGAGCGCGAAAGAAAGCTCTCCCCCGGGGGCCTGCTCGTAGAGGCGACTGCCGGCAACACCGGGCTGGGACTCGCGCTGGTGGCGGCGCAGAAAGGCTATCGGCTGCTGATCGTGGTGCCCGACAAGATGAGCCAGGAGAAGATCTTTCACCTGAAGGCAATGGGCGCCGAGGTGGTGATGACGCGCTCGGATGTCACCAAGGGGCACCCAGAGTACTACCAGGACATGGCCGCGCGACTCGCGCACGAGAAAGACGCTTTCTACGTCAACCAGTTCGCCAATGCGGCGAACCCGAAAGCCCACGAGGAAACCACGGGCCCGGAGATCTGGCAGCAGATGGAGCACAAGGTCGATGCGGTCGTCGCCGGCGTCGGCACGGGCGGGACGATCACCGGCCTCTCGCGCTTCTTCGCGCGCGTTTCTCCTCAGACCGAGATGGTGCTGGCGGATCCGGCCGGTTCCGTCCTGGTCGGATATCTTCAAACGGGAAAGATCGGCAAAGCGGGGTCGTGGCTCGTCGAGGGCATCGGCGAGGACTTCATTCCGCCGGTCTGCGACCTTTCGCGCGTGCGCACGGCCTACAGCATTCCCGACAAGGAAGCGTTCACCACTTGCCGCGACCTGCTAAGGAAGGAAGGCATCATGGCGGGCACATCCTCCGGAACGCTGATCGCCGCGGCGCTGCGCTATTGCCGCGCCCAGACCGAAGCGAAACGCGTGGTGAGCTTGGTCCCGGACAGCGGCAACAAGTACCTGTCGAAGGTGTACAACGACTACTGGATGCTCGACCAGGGGTTCATCGAGCGCGAGCGCTACGGCGACCTGCGCGACCTCATCGCCCGTCGGCACAAGGAACACGCGGTGGTGACGGTAACCGCGGACGAAACCGTGCTCGCCGCGCACCAGAGGATGAAGCTTTACGACGTGTCGCAGCTCCCGGTATTGAAGGACGGAAGGATCGTCGGCATCGTGGATGAGGAAGACATCCTGCTCGAGGTGTACGAGAATCCCGCGCATTTCAGCGAGCCGGTGACCGAGGCCATGGAGAGCCACCTCGTCACCGTGCCGCCAAGCGCCTCGGTCGGCGAGCTCCTCGAGATTTTCAAACGCGGGCTTGTCGCGATCGTGGTCGACGGCAATGAGTTCCTCGGTCTCATCACGCGCACCGATCTCCTGAACTGGCTGCGCAGAAGGACACAACAATGAAGTTCGAGACGAAGGTGATCCACGCCGGGCAGGAGCCCGATCCGCGCACCGGCGCGGTCATGACGCCGATCTACGCCACGTCGACCTACGCGCAATCGAGCCCCGGCGAGCACAAAGGGTACGACTACGCAAGAACGCGCAACCCGACCCGCGACGCGCTCGAAGCCTGCCTCGCCGAGCTCGAGGGCGGAAAGGCCGGCTTTGCCTTCGCCTCCGGCATGGCAGCGATCGGAACGGTGCTCGAGCTGCTCGACTCCGGGTCGCACGTGGTGGCGATGAATGACCTCTACGGCGGGAGCTACCGGATCCTCGAGCGCGTGCGCAGGCGCTCGGCCAACATCGGCGCGACGTTTACAGATCTTTCCGATCCGGGAAATCTCGAGAAGAACCTGAAACCGAATACCCGGATGGTATGGGTCGAGAGTCCGACCAACCCGTTGCTCAAGATCGTCGACCTGGAGGCGGTCGCGGCGATCGCGCGCCGGCGCAAGCTCATCTCGGTGTGCGATAACACCTTCGCCTCGCCGTGGATCCAGCGGCCGCTCGAGCTGGGCTTCGACATCGTAGTGCACTCGACCACGAAATATCTCAACGGCCATTCGGATCTGATCGGGGGTGCAGCGATTCTCAAAGACGAAACGTGGAAGGAAAGACTGTCTTTCCTCCAGAACGCGATCGGCGGCGTGCCCAGTCCGTTCGACGCGTTCCTCACGCTGCGCGGGATCAAGACCCTCGCGGTACGCATGGAGCGCCACTGCGGCAATGCCATGCACATCGCCGCGTGGCTCGAAAAACATCCCAAGGTTGAGCGGGTTATCTATCCCGGCCTGGCGAGCCATCCGCAGCACACGCTGGCGGCGCGCCAGATGAATGCGCGCTACGGCGGCATGGTGACCGCCGTGCTGACAGGAGGCAAGGAGGGTGCAATGCGCGCTTCGCGGCGGTTCCTCGAGCGCTGCAAGCTCTTCACGCTGGCCGAGAGCCTCGGCGGCGTCGAAAGCCTGATCGAGCATCCGGCGATCATGACCCACGCTTCGCTTCCCGAAGACGTGCGCGCCGGGCTCGGTATCGACGATGGTCTCGTTCGCCTCTCGGTCGGCATCGAAGCCGTGGACGACCTCATCGCCGAGCTGAAATACGCGCTCGAGTAGAGCCATCGCGTTGCTTGGCGCGCTCTTCGCCGTCGCGCTCGGGATCGCCGGCCTTCTCTATTTCATGATCCGGATGCCCGGCAGTTCGCACGCCGGGCCGCTGCCACCGCTCACGGGGGAGGCGCGCGCACTGTCGCTGCGGCTGCGCCTGCACGTCGCCGCCCTCGCCGCCAAGGAAAGGAATGTCGACCTGGAAACGCCTGCTGGTTACATCGAGCAGGCGTTCCGCTCGCAAGGCCTGGAGTTTGCAGTTCAGGACTTCGTGAGCGGCGGGCGCACGGTGCGCAACATCGAGGCCGGCGCCGGCGACATCGTGGTCGGCGCGCACTACGACACCGTGCCGGGCTCCCCGGGAGCCAACGACAATGCCTCCGGCGTCGCCGTGCTGATCGAGCTCGCCGCGATGAAGGTGCCCGTTCGCCTCGTCGCGTTCGCGAACGAGGAGCCGCCCTACTCCTTCGGCCCGGAGATGGGGAGTTGGACGTGGGCGATGCGCGCGCGCGGGCGCAGCGAGCCGATCCGCGCGATGTTTTCGCTCGAGATGCTCGGCTACTACCGCGATGCCGCCGGCAGCCAGCGCTACCCGGCGCCGCTTGGCCTGTTCTACCCCGACCGCGCCGACTTCATCGCCTTCGTGGGCGATCTCGGTGCGCGCGGCCTGGTGCGCCGCTCGATCGAAGCCTTCAGGAAGCGCGCAAAATTCCCCTCCGAGGGCGTCGCGGCGCCGTCTTTCATTCCCGGAGTCACGTGGTCGGACCACTGGTCTTTTCGCCGCCACGGCTATCCGGCGATCATGATCACCGACACCGCGTTCTACCGCTACCCGCATTACCATCTGCCGAGCGATACGCCCGACAAGCTCGACTACGAGCGCATGGCGCGCGTCACGCTGGGGCTCGCTGCGATGCTCAATGAACTTGCAGATCAAACTCGGTGATCTCGAGGTGAACCGCCTGGGCTTCGGCGCCATGCGAGTCTGCGGGCCGAATATCTGGGGCCCGCCCAAGGACCGCGGCCATGCGCACCGCGTGTTCCGCCGAGCTATCGAGCTCGGCGTCAACTTCTTCGATACCGCCGACTCCTACGGCCCGCATGTCGACGAGGAGCTGATCGCCGAAGCGCTTCACCCCTACCCCAAGGGGCTCGTCATCGCCACCAAGGGGGGCCTCGTGCGGCCGAGCCCCGCGCGTTGGGATGAGGACGGCCGCCCCGAGCATCTCAGGCGCGCGCTCGACGGCAGCTTGAAGCGCCTCAAGCTCGAGCGCATCGACCTCTACCAGCTGCACGCCCCCGATCCACGGGTGCCCTTCGTGGACTCCGTCGGCGCGCTCGCCGGCGCGCAGCGCGCCGGCAAGGTCCGCCACATCGGGCTTTCCAACGTCGACATCGCCCAGCTCGACGAGGCGCGCAAGCTGGTGAAAGTCGTGTCCGTGCAAAATGAATACAACCTCGGCAACCGCGAATCCGAGCGCGTGCTCGAGCGCTGCGAGAAGCTCGGCATCGCCTTCCTCCCGTGGTACCCGCTCGGTGCGGGAGCAGTGCTGCGATCTGCCAAAGTCAAAACTATTGCCAAGAGACTTGCCGCAACCCCAGCCCAGGTCGCGATCGCCTGGCTGCTCGCCAAGTCGCCCGTGATGCTGCCGATCCCAGGCACGGCTTCGATCGCGCATCTCGAGGAGAACATGCGCGCGGCAGAGCTGCGGCTCGGTGCCGACGACGTGCGGGCGCTTTCCTAGCTAAACTCTCGCCGACCGAGAGGAGGCCGTGATGATCCGTTTCTGGATCGCCGTAGTGAGCTGCGTTCTCGCCGTCGCCCCGGCGGCGGCGCAGGATTCGTATCCGAGCAAGCCCATCCGCATCATCGTCGGCTACTCGGCCGGCGGCGGCAACGACATCATCGTGCGCGTAATGCAGCCCGAGCTCGCCAAGGGGCTCGGTCAGCCGGTGGTGGTGGAGAACCGCCCCGGCGCGCAGTCGATCGTCGCCGCGGAGCTCGTCGCGAAGTCGCCTGCGGACGGCTACACGCTGCTCATGGGGCCAAGCGGCCCGATGACGATCAATCCGGCGACCTACTCGAAGCTGCCGTATCACCCGCAGCGCGATTTCGCGCCGATCTCGATGATCTGCTCCTTCCCGCTCATCGTGGTCGTCAGCTCGAGCCTGCCGGTCAAGACCCTCCAGGACCTCGTCGCGTACGCCAAAGCGAACCCCGGCAAGTCGAACTACGCTTCGAGCGCCGGGGTTTTCCAGGTGGCGAGCGAGCTCTTCAAGCAGAAGACCGGCACCCGCTTCGAGATGATTCCGTACAAGGGAAGCGGCGAATCGATCCAGGCGGTGATCGCCGGCCAGGTGACGATGACCATCGTCGACCCGGCGCCGGCCGCCGGGCCGCTCAAAGCAGGCACGATCCGCGCGCTTGCCGTAACGTCCGCAGGGCGTCACCCGAACTGGCCGGACGTGCCGACGATGGCCGAGGCGGGAGTTGCCGATATGGAAGTGCCGGTCTGGACCGCGTTCTTCGCGCCGGCGAAGACGCCGCCGGCGATCGTGGCGCGGCTGCAGAAAGAGGTCGCGCGCGTCGTGCACTTGCCCGAGGTGAAGGAGCGCTTCGCCGCAATGGGCTTGGTCTCGGTCGGCTCGACCGAGGACGAGCTCGCCCGCGTGGTAGCGCGCGACATCGAAAAGTACACCGCCGTAGCGAAGGCCGCGAATATCAAGAACGACTAGGATTTATTACGGCTGGATCATCCTCGCTTGCCTCTGCTGCGCGGGCTTCGCGCGGCAGGGGCCGGCGTTGGCGACGTTGTCAATCTTTGTCGAGCCGCTCACGCGCGAGTTCGGCTGGTCGCGCGCCGCGCTGTCGGGAGCCGTGTCGCTGGCCGGCGTGCTGGCGGCGCTCCTTTCGCCCCTGATCGGGCCGCTCCTAGACCGGCACGGGTCGCGTCTTATCCTCTGCGGCGCCGTCCTGGTGAACGCGACGGTGCTGGTCCTGCTCTCATTCACGCCGTCGCTCCTGATCTTCTATCTGCTCTTCTGCATTGGACGCATCAGCTGGGCGGTGCCGTTCGACCTCGGCATCTACGGCGCGATCGGCAACTGGTTCGTCGAGCGGCGCGCGTTCGCCGCCTCCGCCGCAACGATGGCGCAGATGGCCGGCCTCGTCGCCATGCCGCTGATCGCGCAATTGGCGATCGAGCGCCACAGCTGGCGCACGGGCTGGCTTGCGCTCGGCGTCGTGACCCTGCTCGTCGGATTCCTGCCGTGCTGGCTGTTTCTCGTGCGCCGGCCCGAAGATATAGGCCTCACGCCGGCGAAGACGCCGCACACGCTCGCAGAGCCGCGGTTCTCGGGCGAGCAAGCGCTGCGCCAGCCCGCGTTCTGGCTGCTCCTCGCCTATACCGCGCTTGTCTACCCGGTGCAGGCCGGCATAAGCCTGCACCAGGCGCCGCATCTGGTCGAGCGCGGCATCGACGCCACCACCGCCGCGCTGATCGTGAGCAGCTTTTCGCTCATGTCGGGCGTGGGAACGTTCGCTTGTGGAATGCTCCCGCGACGCCTGCCGGTGCGTATTCCGCTCGCGCTGGTCGGGGTGCTGCTCGCGCTAAGCGCGCTGCTCATGACGCGAATTGCTTCGGCTGCCGACGGGTACCTCGCCGCCGCGGTGTTCGGCTTGGGAATCGGGGGAATCCTGACGCTGCTTCCGGTCGCCTGGGCCGATTACTTCGGGCGCGAGAATTACGGCACGATCCGCGGACTCGCGCTGTCAGCGCAGGTGCTCGCCCAGGCAATTGGCCCGCTCCTCGCCGGCGCGCTGCACGATATCACAGGCGACTACGGACTTTCTCTTTACTGCTTCGCAGTGCTCGCGGGCGTCAGCGTAATCGCAGCGCTCGCGGCGCGGCCGCCGCGCTCTGTCTAGCGCTCGCCGTCGATCAGGACGAAAGCGATGCGCGCGGTGCTCTCAGAACGGTTCGCCCACGCATGGTTCGTACCGCGCTGGATCAGCACGTCGCCAGCCCGCATGAGGGTTTCGCCCTCGTCCATCACCGCCCAGATCTCGCCCTCGAGCACGATCGCGTAGTCCACGGTCTCGGTGCGGTGCATGCCGGGGTGCTTGCCCGGCCGCCGGTCGTGAGCGGCATCCTTATAGATCCCGCCGAAGGTGGAGTCGAGCTGGCGCCGGAGCTCCGCGTCATCCTTCGGCTCGGGCGGAAAATCGATGATGCGCAGGATGGTGCCGTTCCGCGGCGGCAGGATGCCTTGATGATTGCGGGTGGTATCCGCGGCATTGATCTTTGCGGGGCTCTGCTCCGTCCGCCACACGTTGACCGCGCGGTATCCCGGGCGCGCCAGTACGTTGCGCACCGCGCTGGCGGGCGCGTCCTCGACGATGCGCGAGTTTCCCTTGGCGTCGTCGCCCGTGACGATGCGGCGGATCGGAGGCCGGTGCTCGTTCATACGATCTGCCGCGCGATTCGGAGCCGCGTCTCGTGCATGTCGTCACCGCGCAGCTCCCGCAGCGCGTAGCGCGCGAACGCGCCGGCGACGTCCTTACGCCAGTAGAGGTCGAGGTCGGCGTTGTCCATCGGCTTCGCGCGCGAGGCGACCAGCTTCGCCGCCTCGTCGATCACCTCGTCGGTGAGCTGTTTGCCTTTCAGGAATGCATTCGCCTTGTCCACGAGAAAGGGCCGCGAGGCCACCGCTCCCAAAGCCACCCGCACGCCTCCTTCGTGCATCGCGGCCGCCACACCGAGCACCGGAAAGTCGAACGCGCCCCGGCGGCGCAGCTTCCAGTAACAACTGTCGGCGACCGGCGGGATGCTTGTGTGAGTCAGGATTTCGTCGGGCCGGCGTTTCTGGTAGTCGATGCCGTCGTTGTTATAGAAGTCCTCCAGCGAGACTTCCCGCTCGCCCTGGCTCGAGACGAGCTTGACCTTGGCGCCGAGCGCGATGAGCGCAGGCGCGCAGTCGGTCGACGACGCCGCCACGCAGCGCTTGCTCGCCGTCGCCACCCAGCAGATTTCGCCGTCCTTCTTCAAACAGAAATCGATCGCTTTGCGCCACTCGTAGTTCTGGTTGTAGTAGTTGCAGCGCGTATCCAGGCACAGATTCCCGCCGAGCGTCCCCATGTTGCGCAGGTGAACGGTCGCCACCTGGTGCGCTGCCTGGCGCAGCGCCTTGGGCGCCTTGGAGTTGACGATTTGCGTGAGCGTCAACCCTGCGCCGTACACCGAGCCATTGGCCTTGAGACTGTCTATCCCCGCAACCGAGACCAGCATCTTCGGCGCGACTTGGCGGCGCTTCATGTTGGGCAGCAGATCGGTGCCTCCCGCGATCAGCATCGCGTCCGGCCCCTCGCCGGCCAGGATGCGCGCCGCCTCGGCGACGGTTTTCGGCGCGCGATACTCGAACCAGGGAAGGCGCATCATGCGCTGCTCACCTTCAGTCGGGTTCGCTCGTGACCTTGAACTGCATTTCCGTCGCCGCCTTCCCAGGGCGGCGGTACGACGACCGGCTCGGGATACGGCACCGCCGGGAACCGCTCCGGACCCACTCTCGCCGATTCTCCCTTGCTTTTCTTTTCCAGTGCTCTGAGAACCTTGTCCGGGGTGATGGGCAGCTCGTCGATGCGCACGCCCACCGCGTCGTAGATCGCGTTCGCCACGGCCGGCATCACCGGCAGCAGCGGTCCCTGGCCGACTTCCTTGGCGCCGAACGGACAGTTCGGATCGGGATCCTCGACCAGCACGGTATCGACCTCGGGCATGTCGAGCGAGGTGAGGCTCTTGTACTCGAGAAGCGACGGGATCTTGTGCACGAGCGCGCCCGAAAGCTTGGGCGGCAGGCGGCGAAATACCTGCTCTTCCATGAGCGCCTCGGAAAGACCCATGTAAACGCTGCCCTCGACCTGGCCGCGTGCAAGAACCGGGTTGATCGTCCTGCCGATGTCGTGCGCGATCCAGATCTTGGGGACGGTGATCCAGCCGGTCGCGGGATCCACCTCGGCTTCCACCACACACGCGGTGTAAGAGTAAGCCGGCGACGGGCCTACGCCTGCGCCCTTATAGCGTCCCGGCGCGCGCGGCGGCTTGTACGAGCCCACCGCGCCCAGCGTGCCGAACTTCTCTTCGGCGAAGCCTGCCGCCTGGCCAAACGTCATCGACTGGTTCTCAAAGAACACCTTGCCGTTCGCGAATGAGACCCTTTCTGGCGAAACCCCGAGCTGCTCGGCAGCGGCTTCGGCGATCTGCAGCTTGATCTTGTTCGCGGCATCGATGGCGGCATTGCCCATCATTACCGTGACCCGGCTCGAGTACGAGCCGAGGTCCACCGGCGTCATGCCGGTGTCGCCGGTGACGCAGCGCACGTCGAACGGATCGATGCCGAGCACCTCGGCAATGATGGCCGCGAGCACATCGTCGGAGCCCTGCCCGATCTCGGTCGCGCCGCAGAACGCGGTCACCTGGCCGCTGCGATCGATGAGGAGCTGCACGCCCGACTGCGGCATCTTGTTCCAGTAGATCGGCAGCCCGGCGCCGCAAAGGTAAGCGCCGCATGCCAGTCCAAGGCCGCGGCCGAAAGGCATCTTCTTGTATCGACTGTGCCAATTGGACCTTTCGGTGACCTGATTGATGCACTCCGCCAGCCCTATCGAGCCCACCTTGAGCCAGTTCGCAGTAAGCGAATTCGGTTTGATGAGATTCTTCAAACGCAGCTCGGCCGGATCCATACCGAGCTTTTCGGCGATCTTGTCGAGCTGCACTTCCTGGCCGAAGCGCGGCTGCGGCGTGCCGTGGCCGCGCTTGGGACCGCAGGGCGGCTTGTTGGTGAAGACGCGCGCGGCTTCGAACTTGTAGCGCGGCAAGTCATACGTCACCGTCTGCAGCGCTCCGGTGTAGAAGGTGCTCGCGACGCCGTAGCCGCCGTAGCCGCCGCCGTCCACGAGCGTCTGCAGGTGCATGCCGGCGAGCCTGCCCTCCTTCGTCACGCCGGTGCGGAACTTCATGAGAACCGGGTGGCGGCCGCGATGCATGTAGAACACTTCCTCGCGGTTCAGGCATATCTTCACCGGCCGGCCGAGCGCGAGCGCCGCCTTGGCGACCGCCATCTCGTGGTTGCAGATGTCGGTCTTCCCGCCGAAACCGCCGCCGTTCGGGCAAGCGACGACCCTGATATGAGCGGCTGGCATCTGCAGCACGCGAGCGAGCTGGCGGTGCACATAGTGCGGCACTTGGGTCGAAGACCAGAGGGTGAGCTTGCCTTCGCCGTCCACCGCCGCCACCGCGGCGTGCTGCTCGATCGGCAGGTGCGTATTGCCTTCGTAGAAGAAGACGTCCTCGAACACGCAGTCGGCATTCTTCAGCGCCTCTTCCGCGTCGCCGAACTGGAATGCCTGCAGCCGATGGATGTTGCCGAGCTCGCTATACGCGTGAATCCGCGGCTCAGGCTGCGTAAGCGCTTCTTCCGGAGTGGAGATGGTCGCGAGCGGCCGGTACTGGACCGCGATCAGGTCGAGCGCTTCGGTTGCAGTCTGCTCGTCCTTCGCCACCACGGCCGCGACAGGGTCGCCGACGTATCGCACGTGCTCGGGAGCAAGCGCGTACTCGTCCTGGGTTACCGGCAGGATGCCGAAGCTCACCGGAAAATCCTTGCCCGTGAGGACCAGATGTACGCCGAGATGCGATTTCGCCTTCTCGATGTCTATGTTCTGGATCAATGCATGCGGGTGCGGGCTGCGCAGCAGCCTCATGTGCAGCATGCGCGGCAGGAAAATATCGTCGGCGAATTGCGTCTGGCCGGTGACCTTGGCACGACCGTCGACGCGGCGCCGCGGCTTGCCGAGGACTTTCATTCATTCCTCCGAGCGGCTTCTGTAGATAGCCGCTCTGCGGCCTCCTCTATTGCCTCGAAAATCTGCTGGTAGCCGGTGCACCGGCAGAGGTTCCCGGAAATGGCTTCTTTGATTCTTTCACGGGTAGGCTTGGGTTCTTTTTCCAGAAGCGCTTTCGCAGTCATCAGGATCCCGGGCGTGCAATAGCCGCACTGCGCGGCGCCCAGGTCCGCGAAAGCCGCCTGTAAGGGATGCAGCTTCGCGCCGCCCGCCAGTCCCTCCACTGTATCGACCGATTTTCCGGCGCACTCGACGGCAAGCACTAAGCAGGAAAGCTTCGGCTCGCCGTCGACCAGCACGGCGCAGGCGCCGCATTCGCCGAGCTCGCAGCCGTGCTTGGTGCCGGTGAGGTCGAGATCCTCGCGCAGCACTTCGAGCAGCGTCTTGTAAGGTGCGAACGACGCTTCGGCCGCCTCGCCGTTGATCGTGAGCCCGACCTGCACGTTGCGCCGCATTGTTTGGCCCCCAAACAAATCGGCATAACTTTACACCCGATTGCTGTCGCTGTTTGTACGACTGCAAGCCGGGCCGCTGCGCGCTATAGTTGCGCCCTTACTCTCAGGAGGTCCCATGGCGCTACGCATCGGCGACACCGCACCCAATTTCAAAGCCCAGACCACCCAAGGCGAAATAGATTTCCACCCATGGATCGGCGAGAGCTGGGCAATTCTGTTCTCGCACCCCAAGGACTTCACCCCGGTTTGTACTACCGAGCTCGGCTACATGGCGCGCATCAAGCCGGAATTCGACCGCCGCAATGCAAAAATCATCGCACTGTCGGCCGACCCAGTGGACGATCACAAGCGCTGGGCGAGCGACATCGAGGAGACGCAGGGCGCGGCACCGAACTACCCGATCATCGGCGACGCTGATCTCAAGGTGGCGAAGCTGTACGACATGCTGCCCGCGGAGGCCACGCCCGGCAAGCGCACGCCCGCCGATAACCAGACCGTGCGCACGGTGTTCGTGATCGGGCCGGACAAGAAGATCAAGCTCATGCTGTTCTACCCGATGACGACTGGCCGGAACTTCGACGAGATCCTGCGCGCACTCGATTCAATGCAGCTCACGGCGAAGCACAAGGTCGCAACCCCCGCGCAGTGGAAGCAGGGACAGGACGTCATCATTGCGGGGTCGGTAAGCGACGAGGAGGCGAAAAAGCTCTTCCCGCAGGGTTGGAAAGCCCCCAAGCCGTACCTGAGAGTGACGCAACAGCC
>DASTPE010000095.1:0-48671 GCA_035762345.1 Burkholderiales bacterium | reverse complement strand
ACCAACGAGCGAACAAGCTTGGCAGTCCAGTGTCGGCGGTATGTGCCTCGTGGGCGCATGATCCCGTCGTCAGACGGCGGAATATACTCGCCCCGATACCAACGTGATTTGGCGATTCGCCACCACGAAGAGGGTGCCTTTTCTTTCATACTTTCTTCACACTCATAGACTTTGCGGTGAGATAAGTTCTTTCTTGGTGGGTGCTAGTGGGATCGAACCACGGGCCCCTTCCGTGTACAAGGCATAAATTGAGGATATTTTGGGGGGTCTGCCGAATCTATCCCGGTTCCTCTCCCTGGCGTCGCTACGCACCGGTTTCAGGGCACGCTGGGTTGCCACTTGCCCTCGACGATAGCCGCCTCGCCCTCGCTGGGCCAAGGTGGCATGGTCACGCCTACCGCCGTCAGGGGTTCCTGTCCGAACGAACGGAACTGGAATTCCGTCCCGAGCGGAATGGTGAGGCAAACGCCCGGCTCAACCGCGACGACCTCCTCGCGCGCGCCCTGCCGGCGCCACATCTCGCCACGACCGGAGAGGAAGAACCAGATCTCCTCCACCGTGCGATGCATTACCGCGGTCGAGGTTTGCCCCGCGGCGAGTTCGAAATGCGCCATTCCGCCTCTCTTAAGAGACAGCAATACGCGCACGTCGCAGCCGTCCGGCGCTACCGTGGCTTTTGTCTTGGATAATTGCATTGTCTTGAACACTTCAGGCATGTGAGCGCCAAGAGTCTTGTCAGTGGAAACGGCTTCGGGGCGCGGGCGTGGCGTCAAGAGTCCGACGCAGCTCATCCTTCCATGCCTGGCTGGCCGCAAATAGCGAGTCGGGGAACTTCCTGAAGCTGTCCAACATGCGGTAAACCTCTTTCATTTCGAACGAGTACTTCCCGATCCCGGCAAGATATGCAAGCGCAGGTTCCGATCGCGGTTGCGACATGGCAATGACAGCCGCGCAGCAACTGAAAGGAGGCGTCACATCATGCGACAAGCGATTGCAGAGGTCACTACCGAGGTGTTGCAAGCGTTCGCCGATGCGTGGAACCGTCACGACTCGGATGGGCAACCTTCCCAGATGCGCATTGGGGCAATGCACGCCACTTTGTTTGTGGAGACAGAGGGGTATCGGAGTGGACATTTACCGGCACCCGCACAGACGGCACGCGCGTGGAGGTCAATGGCTGCGACTTGTTCACTTTTCAAGACGGGAAGATCGCCCTGAAAAATTCCTACCGCAAGAACCGTCCGCCGCTTGGGAGCCAAAAGCGTTGAGTCCGCACGCAAGCGAAGCGCACGCCATCGAGAGCTACCTACGCCATCGTCGCGTAGAGAACTTAAACAGCGATTCAGCCTCTACGACTGGTACGTCGTGGTCAAGGACGGCTTCGTAGTCGACCTTTGGCCGATTACGGCTAGAGACGCCCTTCTTTAGCTATAGACGCTTAGTCTTCGCATGCGCACTGCAGCTCCTATGCTCAGAGCGCCACGCTGCTCTTGAGAAGGCGATTGACGATGACGTTCCAAGAGCGCCAGTGCATGAATACAGGTGCCGAATGGCGGCGGACGTGTGCCCCGCAACCATGCTTCTAGTTCTGTCAGGTTTATCTCGAGCAGGGCCGCCAGCTTTTCTTCTCCGCCAATCGCTTTGGCCGTCCTTCGCAGAACTTCCTTGGGGGAAATAGCTTTACCATTCATGGCTATTCGCCGCCTCGTGTTTGTGTATCGAGAGCGTCGCTCACTTCCCGTTCTTCGTCTGTCGCCGAGGAGCGCCGGGCGTTGTCACTGAGCGCTCGACACGAGGAGGTCGCTCCCCATTCGCCAAGTTAACTGAAGCACCCGACTGCTATATTTCGTGGAATTTGTTAACGGATAGTCATTGAATCCTCGCCGTCCCCAGTCCCGAGTGAAGATCCTCGTCGTCGATGACGACAAATCGATGCTCGGCCTGCTGAAGATGCATCTGGAAAATGCCGGCTATGAGGTCTTGCTTGCGGAGGACGGGATCGCAGGCGGGCACCTTGCGTTGAGGTCGTCCCCGGATCTCATTCTCGTCGACGTGCTCATGCCATATCTGAACGGCTACGAGCTCGTTAAGGCCCTCAAGACCGACCCGAAGACGCGGCACATCCCGGTGGTGTTTTTGACCGCCGACAAGCAGGTGGAAGAACGCAGCCGGAAACTCGGCGCCGAGGCTTATCTCAAGAAGCCGTTGAACCCGGCCCGATTGCTTGAGGTCGTGGCGTTGTTTACGATGGATGCTACGTAGGCGGCCACCTTGCCGCAGCGCGCGGGGTTTCAGGCAATGCCGGCGGAGAACGTCGCGACGCTCTGCACATGTTGTTGACGGCAGTCGATTTCCCATCAAATAGGCTGGTTCACTGAGGCAACGCAGAAGGCGCGCACGCCCATGACTGGCGTGTCTCGCGGTTGAAGGCCGTACTAGATCCCGCCTGGGCTCATTGTCCTAGCCATTTTCAGATAGCTGCATCAGGCGGCGACGCGCTGCCAGGCGCAGAGTCGTGCGGTATGAAGGCCATCCGCGACATGCGCATGAGGGTAACGAAGCCGAGCCTGCTCGAAGATGCGTTGCTGATCGCCGCTTCGCTCGCCATGGCGTTCGCGGTCGCGATGGTGACTACGACGATTCCTTAAGAGCGTGCAGGCGCAGCACATCGACTCGCGCGGCGCGCGCTTCGCGAATCCTCAGCGCCTTGTGTGACGACCAAGCTTTCGACGTGCGCTCGATCCCGATCAGGTCTGCTCGAGGAGTAGCAATAGGGACTCCAAGACAACACCGATTTCTAGGGTTGAGTTGTACCGGCTTGGCCTAGTACAAAGATTTCCTTCAGGTTGGTTCGACCCTCCCATGCGAAGGGGGTCGCGGCGTGGCTATCCTGCATGCGCGGTAAGCGTGACTTCGCCCCGGGGGCCATACTGCCCTCCCCGGAACGTAAATCCCCCGGGGCGGCTTGCCCATCTGCCAGAGATCCGGTGCCGCCTGCCAGCCACCCCAAACGAATCCCAGGGGATCCAGGCTGCGTTTGCAGGCGCCTATCCTTGTCCAGAGTGAACGAAATGGGCTCGCACATCGCCGTCCTTGGGGCAAATGTGGCACGCGTTTGGAAAGACTTTGTAAGGCCCGAGGCGTGCGCTGGCGGCTCGTCCAAGTTACCTGAAGAATGGCTGCACGGAGCCCTCCATGCCAGAAGACACAACTCGCACGTATCGCCTGACCACGGCTGGCGTGAAGGCGCTGAAAAGCAAGCGATCCGTACCGGTGTGGTACCGGGCCATCCTGCGGTTGGTCGATGACGAGACGGCCTGCACCGCGATCATTGCCGGCATGAGCGACCATCCTCGAAGGCAGGTGCTGGCTTGGATCGAACAGCTCGAGACCTTGGGCTTTCTCGAACTGATAGTGCGCGCTCCCGCGGACTCGCCGGATACTTCCGAAGAGGGCGCTTTCGACGCGGTACTTCGCCGCCTGCAGGCCATGGCTTGAGCCGAAGCGCGGGCGGGTAGGCCAGGGGGCCGAGCTCCGCCCGTCCGACGTGCAATCCCGCGGGGTCTTTTGGACCATCCACCGGTCCGCTATGCTCTTCATCCATGAAGAAGCACTATGCAAACCCCAAGGAGCTCAGCATTCCGCGCTTCTACACGCATGCCGTGTCGGTCGAAGGCGCCCAAAAGCTTGTGACCATCTCGGGACAGGTGAGCTGGGACGCGAGCGGCAACGTCGTGGGCAAGGGCGACATGCGCGCGCAGAGCGAGCAGGTGTTCCGGAACGTCACTGCCGCCCTGCAGGCCGCGGGCGCGGGCTGGGACGACGTCATCAAGATGAACGGCTACATGGTCGGCATGCACGCCGAGCGCGTGAACGCCTATCGCGAGGTACGCAGCCGCTTCCTGAAGGCGGGTGCGCTGCCGGCGAGCACGCTGGTTGGCGTCGAGCGCCTGGTCGACCCTGATTTGATGCTCGAGGTCGAGGTGGTCGCGGCGCTCGGTGCCGCGAAGAGGTCTTCCCCGAAGAAAAAGAAGAAGAAGCGTTGAGAAGCGATCCGGCCTACGGCTGGGTGGTGGTCGGGGCGGCCTTTACCCTGATGTTCGTCGGCTTCAGCGCCGCCTACTCGTTCGCAGCGTTCTTCGGTGCCTTGGAAGCCGAGTTCGGCGCCTCGCGCGGCGACATCGCGCTCGTGTTCTCGCTGGCGGCGTTCGTCTGGTTCCTGTTCGGCGCGCCCGCCGGCGTTCTTGCCGACCGCTATGGAGTTCGGCGCGTCGCGCTCGCCGGCGTCGCGTGCATCGCGGCGGCGTTGTGGATCGCGGCCGAGGCCCGCTCGCTCGGCGTGCTCTACGCCACCTACAGCATCGGCCTGGGCCTCGGCGTCGGCCTTACCTACGTGCCTTCCATCGGCGCGGTTCAGCCCTGGTTCAAAGCGAACCGCGCTCTCGCGTCCGGGCTGGCGGTGGCCGGGATCGGCGCCGGCAATATTGCGGGCCCGCTCATCGCTGCGTGGTGGATCGGCGCTTTCGGCTGGCGCGGCGCCTATCTCGCCTTTGCTCTCTTCGCGGTGGTATTGGGTGGTCTGGCTGCGGCGGTCATCAAGGAAGCCGACCATAGGAGGCTCGGATCGAGGGAAGGGATTTCCCTCGCCGCAGCGGCGAAGACGCTGCCCTTCTGGCTGCTCTTCGCGTCGTTATTGCTGAGTTGCATCGGCCTTTTCGTGCCGATGGTCCATCTCGGCCCATACGCCGTCGACGCCGGCCATGGCGCGGCGCGAGGCGTGACTCTCGTGAGCCTGATCGGCCTGGGCAGCCTGGTCGGCCGCTTCGCGATCGGTGGCCCGGCCGACCGGCTCGGCCGCATCCCTTCGCTCGCGGCGATGTACGCAGGGCTCGGCGCAATGTTCGTCCTGTGGTGGACGGCGAGCTCGTATTGGGCGCTAGCGCTCTTCGCAATCGTGTTCGGCGCTTGCTATGGCGCCTACGTGGCATTGCTGCCTACCATCGTGATGGACCTTTATGGGCCGCGCTCGGTGACCGGTATCATCGGCTGCCTCTATACCGGGTGCGGTATCGGCACGCTGTTCGGTCCCTGGCTCGCCGGCGTCGCCTACGACGCGTGGGGCAGCTATCAGGCGCCGATCGCCGCAGGCGCGCTGTTCTCGTTCGCGGCTGCGGCGTGCGTCGCTCCGCTCGTGCATGGCAAGAAACGGCAGACCCTCTATAGCAGTTAGCGAGTCGCGCGGCGTGCGCACGCTGCACGTCGGCGGCGAGGCGATCCAGAGCTCGATGCGCATCGAGGACCCGTACGCGCTCGCGCTCGACTACACGCGCTGCATGATGACGTTCCTTCTCTTCCATCCCGAGCCGCGCGAGGTGCTGATGATTGGCCTCGGCGGCGGCTCGCTCGCGAAGTTCTTCCACCGGAAGCTGCGTTCCACCAGGGTGCGGATTGTCGAGCTGGACGCGCGCGTAATCGCCGCGGCTCGCGAGCATTTCGCGTTGCCCCCCGACGGGGCGCGGCTGAAGGTCGAAGTCGGCGACGGCGCCGAGGCGCTCGAGCCCGAGTGCTGCGATGTGCTCATCGTGGATGCGTTCGAGGACGAGCTGCACGTGCCGCGGCTCGCGAGCCGGGAGTTCTACGACGGCGCTTTCCTCGCGCTTGCCGAGCCGGGCGCGCTGGTCGTGAACTTCATGGACGACGATCCGAAGCTCGACCCCACGCTCGAGCGCCTGAAGCGCGCCTTCGGCGGCGCGGTGCTCGCGATGCGCGCGCTGTATGACCCGAACATTCTCGTTGTTGCGCTGAAGGGCGCACCGCCGCGCATCGCGTGGAGCTCGCTGCGCGAGCGCGCGGCCGAGCTCGAATCGCGCTTCGGCCTTCCCTTCGCGCGGTACGTCTCGCGCCTTCGCGGCATGAATCCCTGCACTACGGCCGAGCTTATAATCGCCCCATGAAGTTCACCAGCGAGAGCTTCGCGGACGGCGGCGCGCTCCCGGAGTACTACGCGTTCTGCGTGCCCGACCGCGTGGCGCGCGTGAGGCCTGGGCCGAATCGCAACCCGCACCTTGCGTGGAGCGACCTGCCGAAGGGCTCGCAATCGGTGGTGATCCTCTGCCATGACCCCGACGTGCCTTCGAGGCCGGACGAAGTCAACCAGGAAGGACGCACCATTCCGGCGTCGCTGCCGCGCGTGAATTTCTGCCACTGGATCCTGGTCGACATGCCGGCGAGCGGCTCGCCGGTGCGCGACGGCGAGTTCTCGAACGGCGTCACCGTGAAGGGCAAGAGCGGGCCGCTCGCGCCTCGCAGCACGCGACAGGGCCTTAACGATTACACCGCGTGGTTCGCGAACGACGAGAGGATGGCGGGCGACTACTTCGGCTACGACGGGCCGTGCCCGCCGTGGAACGATTCGATTCCGCACCACTACATCTTCACGCTGTTCGCGCTCGACGTCGAGAAATGCCCGGTGCAGCGCAAGTTCAAAGCAGCCGACGTGATCAACGCAATGAGGGGGCACGTGCTCGGCACCGCGAAGCTGACGGGCTTATACTCGCTCAATCCCGACGTCAGGGTCTGAGCGGCGCGGCCGAAGTCTTTTTTCTTTCCGGGATCGCGTTTCTCGGCGCGCTTGTTTTCGGCGTGACCGGGTTCGGCGCGGCGCTGGTTACGATCCCGCTCGCGACGCACCTCGTTCCGCTCAAGTTCGCGTTGGCGCTCTTCGTGCTTGCCGACCTCGCGGCCGCGCTCAGCGTCGGCCTGGAGAAGCCGAAGAACGCAGTGCGCCCCGAATGGATCCGCCTCGTGCCGATGATCGTGGCCGGCACCGCGCTCGGCGTCACCTTGCTCGTCAGCCTACCGCGCGCCGCCGGGATGCTGCTGCTCGGGGTTTTCGTAGTGTCGTTCGCGATCCTGAGCCTCGTCCGGCGAGGGCCTGCAAGGGTCGTTTCTCCGCGCTGGGCCTGGATCGCCGGGCTCGCCGGGGGCATTACCAGCACTGTGTTCGGCGCCGGCGGCCCGCCGTACGCGATCTACCTCTCCCAACGCGGGCTCACCAAGGAGCAATTCCGCGCCACGCTCGGCCTCGCAACGCTCACCAGCATCTCGCTGCGCCTGATTGCTTTCCTTCTTACGGGCCTCCTGCTGAACCGCGAAGTCTGGCTGACCGCGCTGGCCGTGGTTCCGTCGTGTCTCCTCGGCATCTGGGTTGCGCGCAAGATTTTCTTGCGCATTTCGCGCGATGCGCTCATGCGCGCTGTGGCGCTCCTTCTATTCGCTTCCGGCACCTCGCTGCTCTTTCGGGCGATTACGTAATTCGGGGTCAGGGTCAAGATTCGTTTTTACGTACGTGAAAACTGAATCTCGACCCTGACCCCGAATTAGGGTTTCTTCTCGAGCAGCTCCTTGAGCGCCTCGAGGTCGCGGCGCACCCACTGCGTGTCCTCGGCGAACTTCTGGTCGTTCATCCCGGGCTGGCGGAAGACCGTGAGGAGGACTTCGGCGCCCTCGCCGTTGGGGAAAACGCGCATCGGCACGTAGACCTCGGGCCGCGAGCGGATGCTGACGTAGTGGTCGAGCACGCCCCACTTGTTGCGCTCGACGAAGCGCACCTTGGCTCCGGCGTCGATGCCCGAGGCCCACATGGGAAGGTTTCGCGTGTCCAGAACGAAGTTGTAGACCTCGAGCGCGTCGCGCTCGATGGTCATACGCACGGTGAAGCCGGATTTTGTCTTCAGGCTGCGCGCTGCTCCTGGGAGCGCCCGGCCGGCGGGAGATCACGGTTCGCCGGTCCGTTGATCACCTTACCATAGCGATCGAAGCGCGAACCGTGGCAGGGGCAATCCCAGGTGGTCTCGGTGGGGTTCCAGTGCACGAGGCAGCCCAGGTGTGGGCACTTCGCCTCGCGCGCGTGCAGCTGGCCCTCGTCGTCGCGGTACACCGCGAGCTTTTCCAGCCCTTGGCGCACGAGGGCGCCGCTGCCCGACGGGATCTCCTCGACCGAGGCGACGTCGCCGCCCGTCAGCCAGTCCGCGTACTGCAACGCGACGTTGGAGTTCTCGCGTGCGAAGTCGGCCGCGGCGCGCAGCGTCACGCGCGAAGGGTCGTACAGCGCTTCCCAAGGGTTCGGTCGGCCGAGGATCAGATCGGAGAGCAGGATGCCGCCAATCGTGCCGTGGGTGATGCCCATGCCCGAATCGCCGGTGACGACGAAGACATTCTCGTGGTCCATCGGGTTACGTCCGATGAAGGCGAGGTAGTCGTACGTCTCCATGATCTGACCGCCCCAGGCCAGCTCGACATCGCCCATCTGCGGAAAGCGCGCCCGCGCCCAGGCTTCCAGCCGCGCGTAGCGTTCCGGCGTGTCGCTCGCCTGGCCGGTCTTGTGGTCCTCGCCGCCGACGATCAGGAAATCCTGGTAGATCCGGATGTAGTGATAAGGGTCGCCTGTGTCCCAGGCAAGCGCGCGATGCACCGAACCCGGCGGGACGCGCGCGCCGATGACGTAGGTCATATAGGGGGCCTGCTTGGTGTTGATCGCGACCCGGTCGTTCACCGGCGCATTGGTCGCGACGACGACGGCGTCCGCCGTAAGCACGCTCTTTCCCACATGCACGAGCGCGGGCACGCCGCCCTCGATCTCGTCGGCGTGCGAGCCGGTGAAGACGCGGCCGCCCTCGTGCACGATCGCCTGCGCCAGGCGCGCGAGGTACTTGAGCGGGTGGAATTGCCCCTGGTTGGGGAAGCGCAGGCACGGACCGCTGTCGAACGATGCGTAAGGCGCACGCTCGAGGAGTTCCACTGCGTCGAGGCCGGCCCGGTGCGCAGCCTCGAGCTCGCGCTCGAGCGTCTGGCGCGTATCGCCCTCGGCAAGAAAGAGATACCCATCGAGCCGGGTGAAGTCGCAGTCGATTGCCTCCTGGCGCACGATGGTTTCGATGCGGTCGATCGCCGCGCTGTGGCTGTCGGCGGCGAGCCGCGCGGCCTCGCGCCCGCGCAGCTTCTCGAGCTCGAAGTACCGATCGTCGAGCTGGTTCGTGATGTGCGCGGTCGTCATCTGCGTAATGCCACCGCCGACGGGGCCGTCGTCGAGCACCGTGACGCGCCGGCCGGCGCGCGCGAGAAGATAGGCGGTAGTGAGACCCGAGATCCCGGCGCCGACGATGCATACGTCGACATGGATGTTCTCCTGCACCGGGCTGAACTGCGGCAGTGCGGCGCTCGCCGCCCAGACGGATTGATGGCGTCGCATCGTGACGCCAGCGCAGCAAGAAACGATCCCGGCTAGGAAGCCTTTTCCCGCATCGTCACGAACTCCTCGGCGGCGGTGGGGTGGATGCCGATGGTCGCGTCGAACTCCGCCTTGGTCGCGCCGAGCTTTACCGCGATGGCAATGCACTGGATGACTTCGCCGGCGTCCGCGCCGATCATGTGGGCGCCGACCACGCGCTGGCTTGCGCGGTCGACGACCAGCTTCATGAAGGTGCGCTCCTGCTGCTCGCTCATGGTGAGCTTGAGCGCGCGGAACGAGGTCTTGTAGACGTCGAGCGCGCTGAAGCGCTCGCGCGCCTTTTCCTCCGACAGCCCGACCGTGGCGAGGTTGGGGTTCGCGAACACCGCGGTCGGGACGTTCGTATGGTCGACCGGGGTCGGCTCGCCACGGAACAGCGTTCGGGCGAGCCACATCGCCTCCGCGGTGGCGACTGGCGTGAGGTTGATGCGATTGGTCACGTCGCCGATCGCGTGGAGCGAAGGGACGCTGGACGTCGAATACTTGTCGACGATCACCGCGCCATCGGCAGCGAGCTCGACGCCCGCCGACTCGAGGCCGAGCTTCGCCGTATTTGGGCGCCTGCCGGTCGCGAACATGACGAGGTCGGTGCGCTCGATCGAGCCGTCGGTGAATTCGATCTCGATCTCGCCGGCTTGCCTGCGCAGCGCGGCCGGCTCGCAGCCGAAGCGGATCGCGACGCCCTTTGCCGACATTTCCTCCGAGATGCGCGTGCCGAGCTCGGCGTCGAAGCCGCGCAGCAGGCGCTTGCCGCGGTAGGCGAGCGTGGTGTCCACGCCCAGGCCGTGGAAGATCGAGGCGAACTCGAGCGCGATATAGCCGCCGCCCACCACGACCGCGCGCCGCGGCAGGCGCTCGAGGTGGAAAGCCTCGTTGGACGTGATGGCGTGCTCGATCCCCGGGATCGGCGGAAGCTGCGGCCACGAGCCGGTCGCCACGAGGATGTGTTTCGCGGTCCGGCGTTTTCCGTCCACCTCCACCTCGTTCGGTCCGATGACCGCCGCACGAGCGCGGTGAATCTCCACGCCCGCGTCGACGAGCACGCGCTCGTAGACGCCGTTCAGCCGGGCGATCTCGCGGTCCTTGTTGGCGAGCAGCGTCGGCCAGTCGAAGCGCGGCTCGCCCACCATCCAGCCGTAGGCGCGCGCGAGCTCGAAGTCTTCTCGCCAATGCGCGGCGTAGGAGAAGAGCTTCTTCGGGATGCAGCCGACGTTCACGCAGGTGCCGCCGAAGCGCCCCGGCTCGGCGATCGCCACTCGCGCTCCATACGAAGCCGAGACGCGGCTCGCGCGCACACCGCCGGAGCCGCCGCCTATCGTGAAGAGGTCGAAATCGAAATCCAGCTTACTTCAGGTTCGGAAGGTTGAGCCCGACGAGCTCGAGCTGCGAGGCGATTCGATTGAGCTGCGGCTTGTCGGCGAGCCACTCCAGCGCGTTCTTCACGTTGCGCTCGATCAGCGCGCGCGGCATGCCTTCGACGCCGTTGAACATGTCGGCAAGGTCGCGCAGGTTGGCCGACTGCGCCTCCCTGCGTACCTGCACGAGCGTGCTCTCGATCGCCTGGCGATCGAGGTTGGTGACCAGCTTGGTGGTCTTTTCGTCGTCGGCGGCCACGCGGATATTCGTCTGCCTGCCCGTTCATTTTACCAGCGTGTAAGCGCCGTTTCGCAGGCGCACCGCGCCGTCGGCGATGAGCTTCTCGAGGTGCGCCGTGAGCGAGCGAGCGGCGACGCGGTGCACTCGCTCGGGCACATCGTCGTACACGAGCGGCAGCATCTCGTCGAGCGAAGGACGCCCCAGGCGCTCGAGTGCCGCGATCACCTTGCGCTCGCGGTTCAAGCGGTGCGCGATCAGCCGGCGCAGCTCCTTGTGCGCCGCGCCGATCAGGTAGCCGTGGCCGGGCGCGATGATCGCGATGTCTTCGCCGAGAAGCCGCTCGAGCGATCGAAGGTAGGCGCGCATGTCGCCGTCGGGCGGATTGATCACCACAGTGGAGCCCTGCATCACGTGATCGCCGGTGAAGAGCATCTTGGTCCGCTCGAGCATGTAGCAGACATGGTTGGACGCATGGCCTGGCGTGTGGATCGCGCGCAGCGTGATTTCCCCTAGATCGACACGCTGACCGCCCTCGAGCACGACGTCGGGCCTGAACGTCGCGTCCTGACCCGTCGGCGCCGGGCGGCCTAGCACCTTCGCGCCCGTCTTTGCCTTTAGCAGCGCCGTGGCGGGGGAATGGTCGAGATGGGTGTGAGTACAGACGATCCAGCGCAGCCGGCTTTTCGTTTCACCCAGGATCTTGTCGATGTGCGACTCGATGGCCGGTCCCGGATCGATCACCGCGACACCACCGACGAGGTAGCTGTTCGTTCCGGGGCCGGTCATGAGGCCCGGATTCGGCGCGGTGATGCGCGTGACCCAAGGATCGAGGCGCTTGGGTTGGCCGGGAATGATGTCGTACGTCGTCTCGCCGGTTTCGTCCGGGTCCGACCAGTGGATTTCGAAGTAGGGGGGATCGGCCCGGCGGAAGATCTTCGGCCCATCCTTGCCCTGCGCCCAGCAGGCGCGGTTTTCTTCGATCTCGGGGAGCGCGCGGACGTAATCGAACGCTGCGCGGGGCTCCGAAAAGCGTGAAAGATCCGTCAGCGATACCTGCGTCGCGTGCACGAGCTCTATCTCGCCGCGCGCGCAGCGCCCCAGGGCTTCACGCGGCGAGGTCCAGATGTCGTGCACCGTTTCGCCCGCGTCGTGCGAGCCTCGCTGCCCCTCGGGTGCGAGCGCCACGAAGAAGCGCGTGTCGAAGCGCCGCGAGCGCCCGGGCGCGGTAACCCAGTGGCCGTAGTACGCGAGCTCACCCGCCGGGATGAAAAGATCCTCGGCTTCCAGCATGTTGCGAAACGGCTTCTTGCGCCAATGGAGCAGCCTTTCAGCTCTCTCCGAGGAAATAGGATCGCCGCGGGCGTCCCGGACGAGGAGAATTCCGGCTTCCTCAAAGCACTCGCGCACGGCAGCGACGTAGTAGGCGAGGCCGCCCGAGGAGACCCTCAGCCGCTCGTTCGCCTGCTTTTCGGTGAGACCTAGCACCCGGTGCGGGGAATGATCCTCCGGGTCGAGCGAACCGCCGGGAAAGACATAGGCGCCGCCGAGGAACGCGGCGGTCTGAACCCGCTGCAGCATGAGCACTTCGAGACCGTGCCGCAGCAGGATGAGCGTCGCCGCCGGCCTTGGAACGCTGGCCATCAGGCAGTCCGGCCGGCGCGATCCTTCTCGTTCGCTGCCTTGATCATCGCGCGCATGCGCGCCCAGTCGGCGTCGGTCAGCTTGTCGAGCTCGACGTAATAGCCGGCTGCGCCGGTTGCGAGGTACCCGCCGCCGTCGATGGCGATGGTCTCGCCAGTCAGCCACTCGCAGCCCTCCGCCATCAGGAAGGTCGCCAGGTTCTGCAGCTCTTCCATGCGCCCGACACGCCGCATCGGGTTCAGGTCCGAGGACTTTTCGAAGCCCTCGCCGGGGCGCAGCCGCTTCTGCGCGCCTTCGGTTGGAAACGGCCCGGGTGCGATCGCGTTCAGGCGGATACCGTACTTTCCCCATTCCACGGCGAGCGACTTCGTCATCACGTGCAAGCCGGCTTTCGACATCGCGGAGGGCACGACGTACGGCGAGCCGGTGTGCACCCAGGTGACGAGAATGCTGATCACCGAGCCCTTGTGCCCGCCCGCGATCCAGCGCTTGCCCACGGCCTGGGTAACGTAGAACGTGCCATGGAACACGATGTTCGCGATGGCGTTGAAGCCGTTCGGCGACAGGTCCTTGGTCGGGCTGATGAAGTTGCCGGCGGCGTTATTCACCAGGCCGGTGAGCGGACCGCCTTCGTCCCAGATCCGCTGCACCATGGCGTCCACCGCCGCGGCATCGCGGATGTCGACCGCATGGGTTTTGACTTTGCCACCGAGTGATTTCGCGGCCTCTTCCAGAGCTCCGCCGCGGCGTCCGCAAATCCAAACCTCGGCGCCGAGCTCGACGTACTTCGCGACGATCTCCTTTCCGAGGCCGGTGCCGCCGCCGGTAACGAGGATGCGCTTGCCCTTCAGGAGGCCCGGCTTGAACACCCTCCGATTCTAGGCGGTCTGCGCCTCGGCGGGTGCGTACGAAGCGGCGCCGTTGCCGAACGACCAGTTCTCCTTTGCCACTTCGACCAGGTTGATCCACGCATCTTCGGGCCGCAGGCCGGCGGCATCGCCCAGATTGGTCGCGATCTTTCGATACAGCGCGCGCTTCTGGTCCAGCGTGCGCCCGGCCGAAAGAGTGATCTGGATGATCACCAGATCGCTGGTGCGCGCGATACCCAGGTAGGTCGAGTCGTAGACGATGTCGCCGGGCTCGTGCTCGGTCAGGATCTGGAACCGATCGAGCGGCGGCACGCCGATGGCTTCGACCAGCGCCCGGTGGACGGCGTCGCCCACCTGGCGCCGGTACGCCGGGGGCTTACCCTTGGCGAGCGAGATGCGGACGAGAGGCATGGCCGCCACGCTTGGGTGCTGCGAGGCTTGTGAACAGCGCGACGATCGGAGCGATGATCAGGCGGTGAACCGCCTCCGAGCGCTCGCGCCGCGCTCTGGATTGCAGGGCTTGGATTTGTGCGAAGTCGTATCTCATTGGCTCATCCTTTCAGGCAAAAGAAACAGAGGCTTCTCCGAGCGCTTCGATCACCGCAACGCCGCGGGCGGCAAGCCGGTAGCACGTGCCGGGCTCGAGAACAATGTCGCGCGGCCGGTTCTCTTCGGTGATCCACAGCGGGGCCCGGCTCGCGCATACCGTGCTGCCCGCACCGTTCACGACCTTCAGGGTTTGGCCCCGCTGCAGCGCCAGGGCGCCGCTTGTCAGTTCGATCCGCATAGTTCAGCTCCTTGCGTTAAGTATGCGCAGGATGCATGCTTACGGCGACGCGCTCAAACGGTAAATTCTCAGGATTTGCATGCGTAACAGGAATGCATTACCCGCCCTGGACCTGCTCGTCGGCTTCGAGTCCGCGGCGCGCCACCTGTCCTTCACCAAGGCGGGGGAGGAGCTCTTCCTCACGCAGTCGGCGGTGAGCCGCCAGATCAAGGAGCTCGAAGACCAGCTCGGGGTCGTGCTCTTTCAGCGCCGCCACCGCGCGCTCGCGCTCACGGAGGCCGGGCACCAGTTCTATGCCGCCGCCGCGCAGGCGCTCTCGACCATGCGTACCGCGACCGACCGGCTGCGCGCCCAGGCAGGCAAGAAGGCGCTCTCGGTCACCACCACGCACTCGTTCGCCGCCCTCTGGCTCATTCCGCGGCTCGCCGGATTCACGCGCGACCATCCCGGGGTCGACGTGCGCATCACCGCCGAGACCAGGGTGCAGGATCTGGAGCGCGACGGCCTGGACCTCGCGCTCCGCCACGGCCCGGCATCGCTCGCGGGCCCTAACGCAGTGCGGCTCTTCGGCGAGAAAGTCTTTCCCGTCTGCAGCCCCAAGCTTCTAAAGAAGCGATCTCTGGAGAAGCCCCAAGACCTGAAAAACCATGTCCTGCTGCAATACGACGACCCGGACGGCCGCCATCCCTGGCTGCACTGGAAGACCTGGCTCGAAGTCGAGCGCATCGCCGACTTGAAGCCCGCGGGCACGCTTTCCTTCTCGGGCTACGAGCAGATCATCCCGGCCGCGATCGCCGGCCACGGCGTCGCGCTCGGCCGCAGCCCGCTGGTGAGGGACTTGATGCGCTCGGGCGAGCTCGTGGCGCCCTTCAAGTCGAGCGCCGATCCGGCGCGCGCCTACTTCGCGATCCTGTCGAAGAACGCGGCCGGACGGGCCGAGGTGACTGCGTTCGTCGAGTGGCTGAAAGCCGAGGCTGCTAAACGGTAAACCGAATTCGGGGTCAGGGTCGAGATTCGTTTTTACGTACGTGAAAACTGAATCTCGACCCTGACCCCGAATTCCTACGCCGTGAGCACGATTTTGCCGATGTGCTGCGAGCTCTCCATGAGGCGGTGCGCATCGGCCGCCTGCTCGAGCGGGAAGGTCTTGTAGATCTCGGGCTTGATGCGGCCTGTCTCGATAAGGGGCCAGATCTTCTCGCCCAGGCTGCGCGCGATCGCGCCCTTGAATTCGACCGGGCGCGGCCGCAGCGTCGAGCCGGTTATGGTGAGCCGACGTCGCATCAGGGAGTCGATGTTGAGCTCGGTCTTGGGCCCGCGCAGGTAGGCGATGAAGACAAGCCGTCCTTCCTCGGCGAGGCACTTGAGCTCGCGCGGCACGTAGTCGCCGCCCACAATGTCGAGAATCACGTTGACGCCCTTGCCGCCGGTCGCGGCGAGCACTTCAGTTGCCCAGTCGTGCGTCTTGTAGTTGAAAGCCCTTTCAGCACCGAGGCGCAAGCACGCAGCGCACTTCTCGTCGGATCCGGCAGTGGCGAAGACGCGGTTGCCCATGGCCGCGGCCATCTGGATCGCGGTGACGCCGATGCCGGAGCTTCCGCCCTGTACGAGAAGCGTCTCTCCCGGCGCGAGCCGGCCGCGGTCGTAGACGTTCGACCAGACGGTGAAGAACGTTTCCGGAAGCGACGCCGCCTGGACCGGCGTCAGGCCCTTCGGAATCGGCAGCGCCTGCACCTCAGGCGCGACGCAGTACTCGGCGTAGCCGCCGCCGTGCACCAGAGCACAAACTTTGTCGCCAGGCTTCCACAGGGCCACTTTTTTTCCTGTGGCCGTAACTTCACCCGCGACCTCGAGTCCGGGTAAGTCGGAGGCGTCGGGCGGCACGGGGTAGTTGCCGGTGCGTTGCAAGACATCCGGCCGGTTCACCCCCGCGGCTTGCACCTTGATGAGGATCTCGTTTTCCCGGGGCGCCGGTATCGGCCGGTCCGCGAGCTTGAGCACTTCGGGTCCGCCCGGCTTCGTGATCTCGACTGCGCGCATCGCCGTGCGATACTAACAACCGGAGGAGGTTCGCGTGGCCCAATTTCGCGTCGAGTTCGTGCTTGACCAGGCGAGCGGAAAGTATCTCGCCGAGCTCTACAACCCCGACAACCATGAGGAGCTGCTGGTACGCACCGAGGCGCTCTATCCGACGCAGGCTTCGGCGGTGCTGGGCCTCGTGCAGCTCTTCAAGGACGCGATCCTGCAGTTTCCCCGACCCGGAACTCCGGCGCGCAAGCTGCCGAAGAAGAAAAAGAAATCCATGAAGGCCAAGGCAAAGAAAAACAGGACAAAGAAGGCGAAGAGGAGGAAGACGCGATGAATCTTCCCCGCATCACGCTCGCCGCAGCGCTCGTCGCCGCCGCGCCGGCATTAGCGGATTTCAACGACACGAAGCCGATCAACGCGACCGTCACGGGCGCGACGCCGAGCGGCTACCCTCGCACCATGGTCGAAGGCCTGAACGCGGTCGTGCGCGACGCTTATCCCGGGTCGGCGGTGTCGTTCAAGCCCAACTCGCCTGGCGGCGGCGTGCTCGCCATCGCCGAAGGCCAGGCGGACTTCACCGCCACCGCCACTGGCACCGAGATCAAGCTTGCGAACGAAGGCAAGTTCCCGTTCAACGCCTCGCTCAAAGGCAAGTTCTTGTTCGCGGTCCAGCTCTACGACAACCAGTTCGTCCACTTCCTGATGACCAAGGAGTGGGCCGACGCGAACGGCATCAAATCCTGGGACGACATCGCGGCGAAGAAGCCGAGAATGCGTCTCGCCATCAACCGCCCCGACAACCCGCAGGTGTCGATCGGCGGGCCTTACGCACTGATGGAGGCGCACGGTTTCACGATCCAGGACATCGAGAAGTGGGGCGGCAGCTACGTGCTCGGCAACAGCCAGATCGGGCTCGACGCCATTACCGACGGTAAGGCCGATGTCTTCATGAACGCGCGCAACCTCGGCGATTCTCTGGTGAAGGACGTCGCGGGCAAGCGCCCGCTCCTTTGGATCGACGGCGATCCCGCCAAGGTCGCGAAAGGCGCGGCGGTCTTCGATAACAAGATGGACATGGTGCCGAAGGGAACCTATTCCTTCATGGAGAAGGACTACCCCACGGTGCGCATGTCGGTGTTCCTGCTCGCCGGCAAGCACGTGTCCGACGAGACGGTGTACAAGTACGTGAAGGCGATCGCCGAGAACGAGGCGCGCGTGCAGGCGATCGGCGGCTCGCTCAAGACATCCTTTACCGTCGCCAAGATGGCGACCAATCCTGCCAAGCTCCCGTATCACCCGGGCGCGCTTCGCTACTACAAGGAAAAGGGCCTGGTGAAGTGATTTGCGCTTTCTAAGCTGGGAGGGGAGCCGGCACCGGCCGGGCGGTGCCTGGCTGATTCTCATCAAGGCGGCCTCGGTCGCCGCCGCGCTGTACGTGCTCTGGATCGGCGCGCTGGCCCAAGTGACGGGCAACGCGGCGCTTTCCGTTTCGCGCGAGCTGCCGTTTCTCCAGCCGCAGCTCGCCGCGTTTGCCGCCTGGGCGCGCGCCTTCACCGCCTACTTCCACCTCGACATCTCGATCTTCATCGCGATCACTTTCCCGATCGCGTTCCTGACGACCACGGCGCGCCGCGGGCGCAAGCATCTCGCGTGGACCGACGTCGTGCTCGCCGCGGTGTCGCTCGCGGTGGCGCTGTACTACATCGCCTACAACGACCGCTTCCTGCACTGGAGCCGCGGCTTCTCGCAGCCTAACGCCGCGGACCTGGTCGCCGGCTTCGCGCTCGTCGCACTGGTGATCGAGCTGTGCCGGCGTTCGGTCGGCTGGGGCCTCACCACGCTCGTGGTCGCGCTGCTGCTCATCACCGTGTTCGGGCGTTGGCTGCCGGGTGCCCTGCGCCACGACAACTTCAGCGTCGGCTACTTCATCGAGATGATGACCATCATGGAGAACGGCGTGTTCGGCGCGCCCCTCGAGGTGGCGGCGACGTACGCGTTCCTCTTCGTGCTGTTCGGCAGCTTCTACGAGAAGGCGGGCGGCGGGCAGCTCTTCTTCGACCTGGCGAGCGCCGTCACCGGCCGCATGCGCGGCGGCGCGGCCAAGGCCTGCGTCACGGCGAGCGGCCTCTACGGCTCGATCTCGGGCAGCCCGACCGCGGATGTCGCCACCACCGGGCCGCTCACCATCCCGATCATGAAGAAAATGGGCGTGCCGGCGGCGCGCGCCGGGGCGATCGAGGCCACGGCTTCGAGCGGCGGCGCGATGCTGCCGCCGGTGATGGGCGCAGTGGCGTTCATCATGTCGGATATCACCAATATCTCGTATGCCGCGATCTGCTGGGCGTCGCTCCTGCCTGCGCTGCTCTACTACTACTCGATCTACCTGCTGGTGCACAACGAGGCCGTGCGGCACAACGAGCCGCGGCTGCCCGAAAGCGACATCGTCCCGCTGCGACGCGCGCTGGCCGGCGGCTGGCGGCACCTGCTGCCCCTCGGCGCGCTGATCGCGCTCCTCGTCGCCGGCTACACGCCGGTGTACGTGGCCGCCGGCGCGACCGCCGCGGTGATCGTGCTGTCGTGGCTGCACCCGCCGACTGCCATCGGACCGCGGCGCTTCGTCGAGTGCTGCACGGACACGATTCTCCAGCTCGTGCCGCTCGTCGGCGCGGTGGCGGCAGCCGGCGTCGTGATCGGCGCCATCGAAATCTCCGCGCTCGCCGGCAAGTTCACCCTCCTCATCAACATGCTATCGGGCGGTCTTCTCATCCCGACGCTGCTCTTGTCGGCCCTCTTCCTCGTGCTGCTCGGCATGGGCATGCCGACGCCGGCGGTGTACATCATGGGCGCCGCGCTGCTCGCGCCAGTGATGCGCGGCATGTTCAACCTGCCCGAGATGCAGGTCCACCTCTTCATGCTCTACTTCGCATGCCTCTCGGCGATCACGCCTCCGGTGGCGGTGGCGAACTTCGCCGCCGGCGCGATCGCCGGCGTCAACCCGATGGCGCTCGGCCCCTACGCCGTCAAGCTCGCCATCGGCGGCTTCATCCTGCCGTTCTATTTTCTATTCAATCCCGGGCTCAATATGCAGGGCGGCGTGCTTTACATCACCGAGTGCACGCTCTTCGCCGTGGCAATGGTGACCTTTGCATCGTTCTCCATGCAGGGCTATTTTGGCAAACGCCCTATCGCGTGGCCGCTGCGCGTGCTGCTTTTCGCCTGCGGCGTTGCAACCGTGTCGCCGCGCTTCGACGTGACCACCGTCGCGACGGTGCTCGGAGCGCTGGCCTTACTGCTTGCTCACCTGCGCGGCAGCCCAGCGAAGGTCGACGTTTCCGCCTGAAAGCACCACGCCGATTCGGCTGCCTTTCATGGATAGCTTCTCCGTGAATAGCGCAGCGAATGCCAGCGTTCCGGTCGGCTCGACAATGATCTTCATCCGCTCCCACAGGAAGAACATCGCGCGCTTGAGCTCCTCGTCGGTCACGGTAAGCATGGCGTCGACGTAGCGCAGGACGATCGGCAAGGTGAGCTGGCCGAGCGACGGGGTGCGCGCGCCGTCGGCGATGGTGTCGGGCACAGGGATAGTGACGAGCTTTTTCTGCGCGAACGATTGCGTAGCGTCGTCGCCCGCCGCGGGCTCGACGCCGATCACGCGGCATTCCGGCCCCAGGTGCTTCGCCGCGATCGCGCAGCCCGAGATCAGCCCGCCGCCGCCGCAGGGGACGAGGAGCGCGTCGAGCGGACCCGTATCCTCGAGAAGCTCCTTCGCCGCCGTTCCCTGGCCCGCGATGATGTGCTCATGGTCGAAAGGCGGGATCAGGGTGAGCCCCCTTTCGCGTGCGAGGCGCACCGCGAGCGTCTCGCGATCCTCATGCCTCGAGTACTGCACCACCTCGGCGCCGTAGCCGCGCGTCGCTTCTAGCTTTACCCTCGGCGCGTCCTGCGGCATCACGATTACCGTGTTGATGCCGAGGATCTTACCGGCCAGCGCTACTGCCTGCGCGTGGTTTCCGGACGAGAACGCAACCACCCCTCTGCGACGCTGATCGTCCTTGAGTTGCGACAAGGCATTGAAGGCCCCTCTGAACTTGAAAGCACCCATGCGCTGGAAGTTCTCGCACTTGAAGAACACGCTCGCACCGGTAAGCGCGTCCACTGTGGCCGAGGTAAGCACCGGGGTGCGCTTCGCCTGCCCGCGAATGCGCTCGTGCGCGCGGGCGATGTCGTCGAACGTGACCATGGAAGTCGGATTGTAGAATGAGCCATGGACTACTCCGACTATCAAGACCTGAACCTGAGCCGCCCCGAGCCCGGAATCCTCGAGATCGTGATGGGTGAGGAAGGGAAGCTCGCGGTCGCGACCACACGCGCGCACGCCGAGATGGCGCGAGTTTGGCTGGACGTCGACCGCGATCCCGAGACGCGCGTCGCGATCCTGCGCGGCGCCGGCAAGGGGTTCTCGGCGGGCGGCGACATGGCGATGGTGGAGGAGATGACGCGCGACTTCGCGGTGCGCGCACGCGTCTGGCGCGAGGCGCGCGACCTTGTCTACAACATGCTTAACTGCTCCAAGCTCATCGTCTCGGCGATGCACGGGCCGGCCGTGGGCGCGGGTCTCGCCGCCGGCCTGATGGCGGATATCTCGATCGCCGCGAAGAATGCGAGGCTGATCGACGGCCATACGCGCCTCGGCGTCGCGGCGGGCGACCACGCGGCGATCATCTGGCCGCTTCTTTGCGGCATGGCGAAAGCGAAGTACTACCTCCTGACCTGCGACACGATCAGCGGCGAGGAAGCCGAGCGTCTGGGATTGGTCGCGCTGGCTTGTGAAGAAGGCGAGCTGCGCGAAAAGGCGTTCGAAGTTGCCCGCAAGCTGGCGGCCGGCCCGCAGACCGCGCTGCGCTGGACGAAATACTCGCTCAACAACTGGCTGCGCATGGCAGGGCCGGGGTTCGACGCTTCGCTCGCGCTCGAAATAATGGGGTTCACCGGCCCGGAAGTGAAGGAGGGCCTCGCTTCGCTGCGCGAGAAGAGAAACCCGAGCTTCCCGCCGGAGCCCAAGGATTTCTAGACATGATCCGTAGCGCAATCTCTTTCGTCTCAGGCCTTGCATGTTCGACTGGCGTCGCCCGACCAACCTCGGCGTAAAGGACGGCCGGCTCGCGCCGTGCCGGCGGACGCCGAACTGCGTTTGCTCGCAGGCCGATCCTTCCGACGGCGAGCACTACATTCTGCCGCTCAGGGCAAGCATCGAGCAGGTGAGGAAAGCGGTGGAAGCACTGCCTCGGACCCGCATCGTGGTCGCGCGGTCGAACTACCTGTACGCGGAGTTTCGCAGCCGGCTGCTCGGCTTCGTGGACGACGTAGAGTTCTTCTTCGACGGCGCGGCGGTCCAGGTGCGCTCGGCCTCGCGCCTGGGGCGGCGCGATTTCGGCGTGAACCGCGCGCGCATCGAGGAGCTGCGCCGGATGGTTACAGGGAAGCCCTGATCTGCGTGCGGTGCAGGAGCCGTCGCGCGCCCGGGTCGAAGGCGTCGCGCCGGTGCAGCGTGCAGCGGTTGTCCCAGACCATGACATCGCCGACGCGCCACTGCTGCCGGAAGATGAACTGCGGCTGCGTGGTGTGCCGCCATAGCTCGTCGAGCAGCCGCTCGCTCTCCTCGAGCTCCAGGCCGACGATGTAGCTGTTGCGCCGCCTGCCCAGGAACAGGCTGCGCCGCCCGGTCTCGGAATGCGTGCGCACGAGCGGATGGCGTGCGCCGGGCGCGGTGCGCGGATCGGTGACTTCCTTGTAGCCTTTACGCATGGCGCCGGCGCTGTTGTAAGTCGCGTCGTGCACGGCCTCGAGACCCTCCACGCGGCGCTTGAGCGCCGCGGGCAGCGTTTCGAATGCAAGGACCATGTTCGCCCAGTAGGTGTCGCCGCCTGCGGGCGGAATCTCGATCGCGTACAGGATCGCGGCCATCGGCGGGCGCTCGACGTAGGTCATGTCGGCATGCCAGATCGCCTCGCCGTCGCCGAGGCCTCCGATCGGCACGCCGCCCTCTTGGATGTTCGAGATCACGTTCATCTCGGGATGATCGGCAAGGAACGGCCGGCCCAGCGGGTTGGGCCCCGGCGGATCGAGCTCGCCGAAGTTGCGGCTGAAGGCGAGGAGCTGCGGATCGGTGAGCTTCTGGCCGCGGAAGCGCAGCACCATGTGCTTGAGCCACGCGGCGCGAATCTGCGCGAAGAGCTTCGGCGCGATCGGCTGCGAAAGATCGACGCCGCGGGCTTCGGCGCCGAGAGCTTCGGCGAGCTTCTCGACTTGCATTATTGGAGTTCCAGGATGACCGGCTGGTGGTCCGACGCTTTTGTCTCGGTGTCAATGCGAATGAAGCGCAGCCGCGGCACGAGGTCCGGCGTCACGAACGCATAGTCGCAGCAGTACGGCGGCTCGCCGTCGTGGAGATGGAACGTCGGCTGGCGCGGTCTGCCCGGGTTCATCGCCACCCACGCGTCCACGAAGCCCGCGTCGAGCATCTTGCGGTGAAGCGGGTCGTCGGGCTTGAGGTTGAAGTCGCCGCACACGATCGCGCTCTTCGCTCTTTCAAAGGACGCGTAGCTGCCCGGCTGGTCGACGTGCAGATGCGCGGCGCATGCTTGCAGGTGAATTTCGTTCAAGCGCTCTATCTGCGCGCTGCGATGCTGCGCCGAGTAGTACTCGAGGTGCGTGGTCATCACGCGCAGCGGCCCGAGCCCGGAATCGACCACGACCTCGACTGCGGAGCGCGGCATGCTTTGCACGTCGGGCGCCTCGGGCCACGGCAGCTGATGACGCATCACCCGGCCCACCGGAAGCCGCGTGAGCACGAGGTTGCCGAAGCGCCGGCGTCCCCTTTTCGCGGGAATATCGACCGCCGGAGCGAAGAACCCTTCGTAGCCGGCCAGGTTTCGCATCAGTTCCAGAACTTGATCCTCGCCCGCGCTGCCTTCCATCTCGGGGAAGTTGCGCGCGATCTCCTGCAGGCAGATCACGTCCGGGTCGGCAAGCCGCCTTGCTTCGGTGGCGATGCGCTTCGGATCGACGCGGCCATCCATGCCGCGGCACCACTGCACATTCCAGCTAAGGAAACGCATTCATCCGGGATAAGACGCCGGTATCGGCGAAGGGCAGGCTGCTTCGTCCGCATACCGCTCTTGGCAATACTCCAGCCGCGCGTTTTCCTGGCATGCGACCCACGACAATCCGCGCTTGCTGCCGCAGCGTCTGCACTGCAGCGCCTCGACACCGCTGAGCGAGGAGCATGAATCCGCTACTTCTTCCTTGGGCCAAACCGACTTTGGCATCGGCCATGATGGCGGCTCCTTGGCAAGCTGTGGCACCGCGGCCCTCGCCATCACGGGCAAACTGGCCCGCATGACGCTTGGCGAAAACGCGTCAGTGCGGATCAGCTTTACGTCGGTGTCGATTTCGATCAGCACCTCGACCACTGCCTGCGGCATCGCAGCTTTTGGCAGCTCAACCCAGCTGAAATGGGAGAGGTAAAGCACCGCGACCGCCGAGACAGAAACGACCGCGGTCGCGCCGAGCTCCGGCAGCCTCGCGCGCCGCATGCCGTGCACGCCGATCAGGGTCGCAAGCACGAGAAGCCAACCGATCGTCAGCGCCGCGGTTCTCGCCGCCACCAGCGCTCCGTCGCCATAGCTCGCCGCGGCCAGCAAGCCTGCGCCTAAAGCCAACGTGCCGCAGAGCACCGTCAGGAACATGGGACAAGCGAATATTACTTCTCTCCCGAGCATTGCGCGTTCCGCCGGAAGAGGCGCATCATGGCCGCGAACGGGCGACTATGCGTCGATTGCCGATGATCCGTGGATTAATGCTCATCCTCACCTTGTCGGCGGCGCCTGTATTCGCGCAGGACAAGCCTGACGAAACGCTGAACGCAGTCGTGGGCGTGAGCGCGAAGATCCAGCCGAACGCCCGCAGCGCCGAGACGCTCGGACTGCGGCGGCAGGGAACCGCAGTCCTGGTGCGCAGCGGCTACGCCCTCACCATTGGTTACCTCGTGATCGAAGCGGAGTCGGTGCAGGTGACCGACGCCGACGGGCGCACACTGCCGGCGACGGTGGCGGCGTACGACCATGCTTCCGGCTTTGCCTTGCTGAAGATCGTCGGCGCGATGCCGGCGAAACCGCTGCCGCTCGGCGACTCGGCCGCGCTCTCCGAGCGCGATCCGGCGATGGCCGTGGCTGCGGGCGCGCGCGACAGCCCGACACTCGTGTACGTCGTGTCGCGGCGAGCGTTCTCGGGAAGCTGGGAATACCTGCTCGACTCGGCGATCTTCACCTATCCGCCGGTGATGGAGTGGTCGGGCGCGCCGCTCATCGGCGCGAAAGGCGAGCTGCTCGGCATAGGCTCGCTCATCGTTCCCGACGCGGGCGGCCCGGGCACGCAGTCGCCGGGCAACATGTTCGTGCCGATCGACCTGTTGAAGCCGATCCTCGATGACCTGATCGCGAAGGGCAAGCGCAACGGTCCGGCGCGCCCGTGGCTTGGAATCAATGCCGAGGAGGTGAGGGGGCGGCTATTCGTCGGGCGCGTCTCGCCCGACGGACCGGCCGCGCGCGCGGGCCTCAAGAGCGGCGACATCGTGCTCGCAGTGGGCGCCGACGAGGTCACGACCCTCGCCGACTTCTACCGCAAGGTCTGGGGCCGGGGCGTGGCCGGCACCGCCGTGCCGCTCAAGGTGTTGCAGGGAACGCGGGTAACGGACGTTACGCTACGGTCGATAGACCGTATCGACTACTTCCGCCCGTCAAAGACTCACTAGGGGTCCGCACTTTCACGGTCGTCGGGACTCGAGCGGCCGCGTCGTAGTCGCTACGACCCAAGGGGGAGGGCTTTCGCGGCGGGGGTTAAAGGAATAGGATGCCCGCCATCGGCATGATGTCATTCACGGCGTGATCGAGACTGCTCCGACCGAAGAGGAGAAAGCCCAAATCCGCCAGCGCCTGCAGGCGCTCGAGATCGAGCACCACGATCTCGACGACGTCATCGGACGCCTCGTCATCGATCCGACGCAGGATCAGCTTCAGCTGCGCCGCCTGAAGAAGCGCAAGCTTCTCCTCAAGGACCAGATCCAGCGCCTTCGCGCGCGCCTGATTCCCGACATCATCGCTTGATCGCGCTGATCCAGCGCGTCACCGGCGCCGACGTGAAGGTGGCGGGCGAGCCCGTCGGCATCATCGGCGCCGGCCTCCTTGCGCTCGTCGGCGTCGAGCGCGGCGACACCGAGCTCGAAGCGCGCCTCCTTGCCGAGCGCGTCGCGAGCTATCGCGTGTTCGCCGACGACGCGGGCAAGATGAACCTGTCGCTCAGGGACGTGCGAGGGCAGATACTTGCCGTGCCGCAATTCACGCTCGCCGCCGATACCACGAGCGGGCTGCGACCGAGCTTCTCGAGCGCGGCGACGCCGGCGGAAGCCGAGCGGCTCTTCAACCGCTTCGTCGAGAGATTGCACGACTGGTCGCCGCGCGTGCAAACCGGGAGCTTCGGCGCCGACATGCAGGTGAGCCTCGTGAACGACGGCCCGGTGACGTTCTGGCTGCGCATCGCTCCAAAGCACAACTCCTGAGGTAAGCTTTTGCCGGCATGTTCGAGCAGTTCATCGGCACCAAGCCCGTCGAGGAACGCCACCGCATCGATATCGGGCGGCTCGAGAACTTCCTCGGCTTCAAGCTAGGCGCGGTCGAGCAGTTCAAGGGCGGCCAGTCCAATCCCACCTACAGGCTCATCGCCGCGGACGGCCGTGGTTTCGTATTGAGAAGAAAGCCGCCGGGCAAATTGCTGCCGTCCGCGCATGCGGTGGACCGCGAATACCGCGTGATCGCAGCGCTCCACAAGGTCGGTTTCCCCGTGGCGCGCCCGCATGCGCTGTGCGAGGACGAGTCGGTGATCGGCACGGCGTTCTACGTCATGGACTATGTCGAGGGCCGGGTGCTGTGGGACCAGTCGCTTCCCGGGATGACGAAGGCCGAACGCGGCGCGATCTGGGACGAACTGAACAGCGTAATAGCGAAACTTCATGCGCTGGATTACCGAGACATTGGCCTCGAGGATTTTGGAAAGCCCGGGAACTACATCGAGCGGCAGATCGCCCGCTGGACCAAGCAGTATCAGGCCTCCGAGACCGAGCGCATCGAGGCCATGGACAACCTGATCGCGTGGCTGCCGAAGAACATTCCCCCGAGCACGGCGACCACCGTGGTGCACGGCGACTATCGCCTGGACAACGCGATCTTCCACGCCGCCGAGCCGCGCATCCTCGCGGTGCTCGATTGGGAGCTTTCCACGCTCGGCGATCCGCTCGCCGACTTCGCCTATCACTGCATGAGCTGGCACATCCCGCCGGGGCAGTTTCGCGGGATTGCGGGCCTGGACCTGCCTGCGCTGGGGATTCCGAGCGAAGCCGATTATGTGAGGAAATACTGCGAGCGGACCGGGCAGCCGCAGATCGATCCCACGCACTGGGATTTCTATCTGGCCTACAACCTGTTTCGCATCGCCGCCATCCTTCAAGGCATCCTGAAGCGCGTGGTGGACGGCACCGCGGCGAGCGCGTACGCGCGCGACGCCGGCATGCGCGCGAAGCCCATGGCGCAGCTCGGCTGGCAGCAGGTCGAGAAAATTCTGAGGAGGGCAGCGTGAACTTCGACTATTCACCCAAGGTGCAGGAGCTGCGGCAGAAGCTCGCCGCGTTCATGGCCGAGCATGTCTATCCAAATGAGCACAAGTGGCATGCCCATGTCAGAAGCAAGAACCGTTGGGAAGTCGTGCCGATCATCGAGGAGCTCAAGCCCAAGGCGCGCGCGGCGGGCCTGTGGAACCTGTTTCGGCCGAAGACCCACGGCGGCGCGCTCACGAACCTCGAATACGCGCCGCTGTGCGAGATCATGGGGCGCGTCTCCTGGGCGCCCGAGGTGTTCAACTGCTCGGCGCCCGACACCGGCAATATGGAGACGCTGCTCAAGTACGGTACGCCCGAGCAGATCCGGCAATGGTGCGAGCCGCTGCTCGAAGGAAAGATCCGCTCGGCTTTCCTCATGACCGAACCGAACGTCGCCTCCTCGGACGCAACGAACATCCAGACCAGAATCCTTCGTCAGAAGAATGACTACGTCATCAACGGCGTGAAGTGGTGGTCGAGCGGCGCCGGCGACCCGCGCTGCAAGATCTACATCGTGATGGGCAAGACCGACCCCGACAACCCGTCGCGCCACAGCCAGCAATCGATGGTGCTCGTGCCGGCCGACACGCCGGGCGTGAAGATCCTGCGCCACCTCGTGGTGTTCGGCTACGACGACGCACCGCACGGCCACATGGAAATAGAGCTCAAGGACGTGCGCGTGCCGGCCTCGAACGTGCTGCTCGGCGAAGGACGCGGCTTCGAGATCGCGCAGGGCCGCCTCGGCCCGGGCCGCATCCATCACTGCATGCGCCTCATCGGACAGGCCGAGCGGGCGCTCGAGAAGATGTGCCGGCGCGCGTCCGAGCGCGTCGCTTTCGGCAGGCCGGTGGCCGACCAGGGCGTGACGCGCGAGCGCATTGCCGAGGCGCGCATCCAGATCGACGCGGCGCGCTATATGGTGCTGAACGCGGCGTGGAAGATGGACACCGTAGGCAACAAGGCGGCGAAGAAGGAGATTGCGATGATCAAGGTCTTTGCGCCGAATGTCGCCTTGCAGGTGATCGACTGGGCGATGCAAGTGCACGGCGGCGGCGGCGTGTCGGACGACTTCGGTCTCGCCGAAGCGTACGCGCACGCCCGAACCCTGCGCTTCGCCGACGGCCCGGACGAAGTGCACCGCAACCAGATTGCCAAGATCGAGCTGGGCGAGCAGACGTCGATCGCGGAGGCGCTGGGCAAGGTGAAGCGCTTGTGATCATCGGCGTCCCGAAAGAGATCAAGACGCACGAGCACCGCGTCGGCCTCACCCCGACGTCGGTGCGCGAGCTGGTGTCTCACCGCCATCAGGTCATCGTGGAACCAGGTGCCGGCACGGGAATCGGCGCCACGGATGCCGTCTACGAGAAAGCCGGCGCGCGCATCGGCGAGCCTTGGGAAGCGGAGCTGATCGTCAAAGTGAAGGAGCCGCAGGGCTCGGAGCGCGCGAAGCTGCAGGAGAGGCAAGTCCTCTTTACCTATCTGCACCTCGCGCCGGATCCGGAGCAGGCGCAGGACCTGCTCCGAAGCGGTGCAATCTGCATCGCGTACGAGACGGTGACGAGTCCGCGAGGGGGGTTGCCGCTGCTCGCGCCGATGTCGGAGGTCGCGGGCCGTATGTCGTTGCAGGTCGGTGCGAGCTGCCTGGAGAAGGAGCGCGGCGGCATGGGGATCCTGCTCGGCGGCGTTCCGGGAGTGCCGCCCGCGAAGGTCACCGTGCTCGGCGCGGGTGTCGCCGGAACGAGCGCGATCCGCATGGCGGTGGGCACGGGTGCGCGGGTTTATGCACTCGACCGCTCGATAGAGGTTCTGCGGAATATAGAAAAGGAATTTGGGGCGCGCGTGGTCACGGTGCATTCGAGCCGGGACACGGTCGAGAGCCACGTGCTTTCGGCCGACCTTGTGATCGGCGCAGTGCTCGTTCCCGGCGCGGCCGCGCCGAAGCTCGTGAGCCGTGGGATGGTGAAACAGATGAAGCAGGGTGCGGTCGTAGTCGACATCGCGATCGATCAGGGCGGCTGCTTCGAAACTTCGCGCCCGACGACGCACGCCGATCCGACCTACATGGTCGACGGCGTAGTGCATTACTGCGTGGCCAACATGCCGGGCGCCGTGCCGCGCACCTCGACCTATGCACTCAACAACGCCACGCTGCCTTTCGTGCTCGCGCTCGCCGACAAGGGGTGGAGGCGCGCGCTCGCCGACGATCCACATCTGAGGAACGGTCTCAACGTCGCGCGCGGCAAGGTGACCCACCACGAAGTCGCCGCCGCGGTGAAGGCGTCGTATTTCCCAGCAGAAGAACTCCTCGGCTGACGCGCTCGTCCTCGGCGCCGGCATCGTCGGCGTCTGCGTCGCTCTGCACCTGCAGAAGCGCGGCCGCGCCACCGTGCTCGTCGACCGGCGCGGGGTGGCCGAGGAAACCTCGTTCGGCAACGCGGGCCTCGTGCAGCGCGAAGGCGTCTATCCCTACGGTTTTCCGCACGACTTCGGCGCGCTCCTGCGCTACAGCTTCAACCGCACGATCGATGCACACTATCATCCGTCCGCGATCCCGCGCATCGCGCCGTTCCTGTGGCTGTACTGGAAGCATTCGCGGCCCGCGCGGCACCGTGCGATCGCCCACCTTTACGCGAAGCTGATCGAGCACTGCCTTGCCGAGCACGAGGCGTTGGCCGGCGAGGCCGGCGCCATGGAGCTTTTCCGGCGCACGGGATGGATGAAGATCTTCCGCACCGAGCGCGAGCGCGACGTGCGTTTCGCGGAAGCCGAGCGCTGGCGGGACGAGTTCGGCATCAACTCAGCTCTGTTGAATCAGAAACAGATTCAAGAGAAGGAACCGCATCTTGCGCCGGTGCTCGTGGGCGCGCTCCACTTTACCGATCCGATCGCGGCGGTCGATCCGCAGGCCGTGGCGCTCGCGTACCTGCAGCTCTTCGAGAAGCTCGGCGGACGCTTCGTGCAGGGCAATGCCGCAACCTTGGAGCCCGGGTGGCGCGTTCTCACCGCGGACGGCCCCGTGACCGCGCGCGACGCGGTGATCGCGCTCGGGCCGTGGGCCGACGCCGTGACGCGGCGGCTTGGCTACGACCTACCGCTTGCGGTGAAGCGCGGCTACCACATGCACTACCGTGCTGCGGGCCGCGCGGTGCTCAACCATCCGATGCTCGACACCGAGCGCGGCTACTTCCTCGCGCCGATGCGCCGCGGCATCCGCCTCACCACGGGCGCGGAATTCGCGCTGCGCGACGGCATGAAGACGCCGGTGCAGCTCAACCGCGCCGAGCCGATCGCGCGCGAGCTCTTCCCCCTCGCCGAGCGGCTCGACGCCGACCCATGGATGGGCTCGCGCCCCTGCACCCCGGACATGATGCCGATCATCGGGCGCGCCCCCCGCCACGAGCGGCTCTGGTTCGCCTTCGGCCACGCGCACCACGGCTTCACCCTCGGCCCGGTCACCGGGCGGCTGACGGCGGAGCTCGTCTGCGGCGAGCCGCCCTTCGTTGACCCCGCGCCGTATCGCGCCGAGCGCTTCTAGCGGATCTCTATAATTCCCCGATGCTCAAGCTCTGCGGCTTCCACATCAGCAACTACCACAACAAGGTCCGAATCGCTCTGCTCGAGAAAGGCGTGCCGTTCGAGGAGGACCCCACCTGCACGCCCTCGCAGAAGGACGAGTTCGTCGCGCGCTCGCCGATGGGCAAGGTACCGTTCCTCGAGCTCGACGGCGGCCGGCGGCTCGCCGAGTCCGAAGTGATCGTAGAGTACCTGGAAGATGCGTACCCGCAGAAGCCGCTCCTGCCCAAGGATCCGTTCGAGCGCGCCAAGGTGCGCGAGCTCGTCACCGTCACGGAGCTTCACCTTGAGCTGCCGGCGCGCCGGCTCTATGGCCATGTGTTTTTCAACAGACCTGTATCCGAAGAAGTCATTCGCGCGGTTGAGAAAGATCTGCCGAAGGGCGTGCGCGCGCTCAAGGCGCTGGTGAAGTTCGATCCCTACATTGCCGGTAGGGAGCTGACGATCGCCGATTGCGCGGCGTTCGTGCACCTGCCGCTCGTCTCGCTCACGACCAAGCTCGCCTATGGGCGCGACATCCTCGAGGAGCTCGCGCCGCTCAAACCCTATCTCAAGATGCTCGGCGAGCGTCCGGCGTTCGCCAGGGTCAACGAGGACCGGAAGGCCGCACAAGCCGCGCTAAGCAAGAAGTGAGCTCCTGGCAGGAATACCTGCGTTTCGTGGTGACGCTGACTGCGGTGCTCGATCCATTTCTCGCGGTGCCGATCTTCGTCAGCGTCACTACCGGCGAGCGTTCGGCAGCGAAGCAGCGGCTCACCAATGTCGTCACGCTGACGGTGTTCCTGGTGCTTGCCGGATCGGCGTTGTTCGGCGAGCGACTGCTGCGCATGATGGGCGCGAGCCTGCCCGCGTTCCAGGTCGGCGGCGGGCTGGTACTGCTTCTCATGGCGCTCGCGATGCTGGCGGCGCAGGCGGGCGAAATACGCCAGACGCGCGCCGAGGCGCGCGAGCTCAAGTCGCGCGAGTATTCAGGCGTGGTACCGCTCGCGGTACCGCTACTCGCCGGGCCGGGCGCGATCAGCACCACGATCATTGCCGCGCAGGCGGGCGGCATCTTGCACAACGCGGTGCTCGCATTGTGCATCGCGTTCGTTTGCCTCTTGCTCTGGGTCATGCTGCGCCTCGCCCACGCCATCGCGGGGCGCATGGGGACCACTGGCCTCAACATCGCGACTCGGCTGCTCGGGCTTCTGCTCGCCGCCATCGCGATCCAGACGATGGCGGAGGGGCTCAGGGTGCTTTTTCCGGGGCTCGCCTAGCGAGCCAGTGCTCGATCGCGGTGCACATCGCTTCGGGTTGCTCGGTCGGGATCCAGTGCACCGCGTCCAGTTCAACGATGTCGCAGTCGCGCAGCGCTGCGAGGACACGGCGCGTGCGTGCGAGGTCGGTGAAGCTGCTTTGAGTGGAAAGTAGCGCGAGCACCGGCACGGCGATCTTCCCGACGTCGGGCCACGGCTCTACGGTGGCGGCGAGCATGCGGGTATAGGCGGCAAGCGGCGTCGACCTGAGGTCCACGGCGAGCGAAGCGAAGGCCGACAGACGAACCTTGCCGCTGCGGATGCCCCGGTCCCATTCGCGCAGATCCAGGATCTCGAGGCGCCGGCGGTAGATGCCGATCGTATTCGCCATGCGGGCTGCGCCGTAGAGCGCGTAGAGCAGCGGTTTGAGGCGCGCGAGCGTGCGCATCATGCCGATCAGCGCCTCGGGCGGCATCGGCTCGACGAGCACAAGCCCCGCGACCCGCGCCGGGAAGCGCGCCACGAAACGCAACGCGATGCTCGCTCCGAGGCAGTGACCAACGATCACGGCCCGTGCGGCGCCGTGCGCGTCGAGCAGCGCCGCGATATCGGCGCACCATGCGTCCATGCCGAGCGGCGTGCGCGGTGCCGCGGCCGACGCGTTGCCGCGCAGGTCCGGTGCGAGAATCGCCCAGTCCTTGAGCCTCGTGCTCTCGCGGAACTCCGCCCAGCGCGTCGAGTTGCTCGCCGCGCCATGCAGCAGGACGAGCGTGCGACTCACAGCGCGATCGGGTTGCGCGGCGCGCGCTCGTCCAGGATGTCCTCCATGCGCGCGCGGATCGCGCCCTTGATGCGCGCATGCGTGAGGATATAGAAGCGCTCCTCTTTCACCGCCGCCACCACGGCCTGCGCCACCTGGTCCGCGGAGATCTTCCCCGAAACCACGGCCTTGCGCAGCATCGCCTCGCGGGCGAGAGTTTGATCGGACTTTTCTGAAACAGGCAGATCCTTCGGTCTGTTGCGCTCCGACTCCGTGATTCGCGTGGGAACGTAAGCGGGACAAAGAACCGAGACGCCGACCGCCGAGCTCCGCTCGCGCAGGTCGTGATAGAGCGATTCCGAGAGCGTCACCACCGCGTGCTTGGTCACGTTGTAAGCGCCCGAGCCGGGCGGCGAGATCAGGCCCGCGACCGAAGCGGTGTTGACGATGTGGCCTTCGTTCTGCGCGATGAGCCGCGGCGTGAAGGCGCGCACGCCGTGGATCACGCCCCACAAATTCACGCCCAGGATCCATTGCCAATCGGCCAGCGTGTTTTCCCATACGGCGCCGAGCGGAGACACGCCGGCGTTGTTGCACACCACGTGGACCGCGCCCAGCTCTTTCACCGTGCGCTCGGCGAGCGCTTCGACCTCGGTCGCCTTCGATACGTCGATTCGCAGGGCGAAAGTGCGGACGCCCCTTGCTCGAACTTCCTTCTCCACAGAAGAAACATTCTCGAGATCGACATCCGCCAGGGCGACATCCATGCCTTCGGCGGCGAAGGCGAGGGCCATCGAGCGGCCGAGGCCGCTTGCCGCGCCGGTGACGGCGGCGACTTTTCCTTTCAGGACTTTCATCGTGCGATCTCCACGCCTTCCATCGTCCTATCTCCACGCGTGCCACAGCATCGAGGCGCCACCCACGAGGATCAAGCCTTCCATGAAAAGGATGTGCAGGCTCGCGCCTATGCGCCCGACGAGCCAGGCGGCGATCGCGCTCCCCGGGATAGTGGCGAGGCCGATCACCACGCCGGTAAAGAAGGCTTCGGTGTCGAGCAGCTCGAAGCGCTGGAACAGCACCGCCTTGGCGAGGTCGAGCACGATGGATACGAGGGCGTCGGTCGCGAGCACCGCCGGCGTGGCGAGTCCGGCGCCAAGAAGGAGCGAGACTAGGATCACGCCGGTGCCGGTGGCGACGCCCGTTGCGAGGCCGAAGACGCCCGAGCCGACGGCCAGGCCCGCTGGGCTGAGAGTGATCTGCCTGGCATGCAGGACTCGTCGTAGCGGAACCGACGCCATGACGGCGAGTCCGAGCACCGTGCCGAGCGCGCGCACGTCGAGCACGCTGTAGATCCACGTGCCCAAAACGAGGAACGGAAGCGAAGCGGCCAGCACGAGGATGAGCATGCGTCGGTCGAGGTGCGCGCGGTAAAACCAGAAGCGCCCGGCATTGATGATGACGCCGGCCACCGCGAGCACCGGGATCACTGCCCTGATGCCGATAAGCGGAACGAGCGCCGCGGCCAGGATAACGCCTGTGCCGAAGCCGCTCATGCCGCTGACGATGGCGGCGACCACGGCGAGCGCCGCAACCGCCGCCAGCGTCGGGGGGTCGAGGAGCAACTAGGTCTGCGGCACCGGGCGCGGGCGCCCGTCGCGGTCGATCGCGACGTAGGTGAGCGTCGCCTCGGTGACCTTTACGACTCGCGGGGCTTCGGGGCGGCGCTCGGCGTACACCTCCACGTTCACGGTGATCGAGGTGCGGCCGATGCGCACGACATCGACGTAGAACGAGAGCAGGTCGCCGATCTGCACCGGCTGCTTGAACACGAACTCCTTGACCGCGACCGTGGCGACGCGGCCGCGCGCGAGGCGGCCGGCCGCGGTGCCGCCGGCGATGTCCACCTGCGCCATGATCCAGCCGCCGAAGATGTCGCCGTTCTGGTTCGCGTCCGCGGGCATCGGCAGGACCCGCAGCGCCGGCACCTTGCCTTCAGGCAGTCTGTCTTCCACGGGTCTTCATATAGTGAAGAGGACCGCCTCGGAACGGCGCGAAACCCGTCCCAAAGATGAGGCCGGCGTCCGCGAGGTCCGCATCGGCGACGATTCCTTCGGCGACCGCCGCTTCGGCCTCGCGCAGATAGGGCTCGATCAGCGAGTCGACCAGCGATTGATCGTACGCGTCGGGCTCGCCCTTCTGCGGCTTGCCATCCGCGTATTTGTAAATCCCCTGCCCGGTCTTCTTCCCGAGCTGGCCGAGCGCAACCTTGCTCTCCAGGATCGCCGGCACTGAAGTCGCACCCTTCGCGAGCGACTTGCCGGCGTGCAGGCAGATGTCGAGCCCGACCGTGTCGGCGAGCTCGGCCGGCCCCATCGGCATGCCGAAGTCCTCCATCGCCCGGTCGAGGGTCTCGGGCTTCGCGCCCGCGTCCAGCATGCGGAACGCGTTCAGCATGTACGGGCCCAGCACGCGGTTCACCAGGAAGCCGGGCGAGTCCTTCACCAACAGCGGCAGCTTGTCGATCTGCCGCACGAAGGCCGCCGCTTTTTTGGCGATTTCAGAATTTGTCTTCTCCCCCCGCACCACCTCCACGAGTTGCAGCAGCGGCACGGGGTTGAAGAAATGGATGCCGACCAGGCGCGTCGGATCCTTCAGCGCCTGCGCGATGTCGGCGAGCTTCAGGCTGGACGTGTTCGTGGCGAGGATGGCGTCGGGCTTCGCCACCGACTCGAGCTTGGCGAAGAGCGCGCGCTTCGCCTCGAGGTTCTCGAAGATCGCCTCGATCAGCACGTCGGCGTGGCGCGCGCCCTCGCCGTTCACGTCGGGCATCAGGCGGTCGAGCGCGTCGCGCTCGCGCCGCGCGTCGCGCAGCCGGCGCTTGAAAAGCTCGGCGGCGCGCTTCACCGCCGGTGCAATGCGCTCGGGCGCGGTGTCCTGCAGCGTGACGCGCAGCCCGCGCATGGCGCAGATTGCCGCGATGTCGCCGCCCATCACGCCGGCACCCACGACGTGCACATGCTGCGGCCTGAACTCCGCGCCCTTGCCGAGGCCCTTCAGCCGCTCCTGCAGGAAGAAAATTCGGATCAGATTCCGGGCTGTCGGGTGAATGACGAGGAACTCGATCGAGCACGACAGGTCCTTCGCCGCGGCGAACGGATCGCCGTCGTACTTCTGCCACAGCTCGAGGATCGCGTAGGGCGCGGGATAGTGCTCGCGCCGTGCTTTCTTCGCCACCTGCCGTCGCGCCTGCGAGACCACGAACCCGCGCATGTGGAGCATCAGCCGCTGCAGGAGCGGCGGTTGCCTGCGCCCGCGGTCCTCCAGCGTCACCATGCGCGCGGTGTTCTCGAAGATGCGCAGCGGCACCGCCTGGTCGACGAGGCCGATACGCTGCGCGCGCTTCGCGTCGAGCGCCTTGCCGGTGAGCAGCATGTCGAACGCAGGTCCCGGGCCGACGAGCTTGGGCAGCCATTGCACGCCGTGCCACGCCGGCATGATGCCGAGCATCACTTCGGGCAGCGCAATGCGTACTTTCGGGTCGTCGAGTGCGACGCGATAGCGGCAGGCGAGCGCGAGCTCGGTGCCGCCACCCATGCAGAAGCCGTTGATCAGCGCCGTGGTGGGGAAGGGCAAGTCGCGCACCTTCTGGAAAACGTCCCAGCCCAGCCGCGTGAGCTCGAGCGCGTCGGCGCCCGAATCGAGGCGCCTGAGCTCCTCGATGTCCACCCCGGCGATAAAGCCTTCTTTCGCCGAGCGGATGACGAGCCCCCGCGGTCGCGCAGCCGCGATCTCCTCGAGCACGAACGAGAGCTCGTTCAGCGCCTCGCGCGAGAACGTATTGGCGGATTCGCCCTGCTTGTCGAACGTGAGCCAGACGAGCCCTTCGCCGTTCTTCTCCCAGTGCCAGTGCTTCGCGAGGACCTTGGCGTCGACTCGTTCCATCACAGCGCCTCCACTAGCATGGCGCCGCCCAGGCCGCCGCCGATGCAGATCGCGGCCATTCCGCGCCGCGCGTGGTTTCTCTTCAATGTCTTCAGCAGATGCAGGACGATGCGCGCACCCGAAGCGCCGACCGGATGCCCGAGCGCGATGGCACCGCCATCGACGTTCACTCTTTCTTGATCGAGGGAACCCAAAGCCCTCCCGAGGCCGAGCTCTTCCCGGCAGTATTTTTCGTCCTGCCATGCCGCGAGGCAGCCGAGCACCTGGGCGGCGAACGCCTCGTTGATTTCCCAGTAAGCGATGTTGTCCAAGTCGAGGTGGTTTCGCTTCAGGATCGGCGTGGCCGCGTGCACCGGGCCCAGGCCCATGTGTGCCGGGTCGAGGCCGGCCCACTCGGAATCGAGGATGCGGCCGAGGGGCTGGAGATCATTGTTCCTCACCACGTCCTCCGAGGCGAGGATCAGCCACGCCGCGCCGTCGGTGATCTGCGAGCTGTTGCCGGGCGTCACGTTGCCGAACTTGCGGTCGAAGAAGGGCTTGAGCTTCGCGAGGTTGTGCAGCGAGGCGTCGCGCCGTACACCGTCGTCGAGCGTGTAGACGTTACCCTTGGCGTCGTACAGCGGCTCGACTTCGCCGCCGCCGGGCGCGAGGCGCCCCTCGTCCTGGGCGCGTATGACTCTTTCATGGCTTCGCACGGAAAAGGCATCCATTTCGGCGCGCGTGATGCCGAAGCGGTACGCGACGTTCTCCGCGGTCTGCCCCATCAGCAGGCCGACCATCGGGTCGGTCAGCCCCTTCATGATGCCGATCACCGGCGACAACAGGGAACGAATCGGCAGCTTGGCGAACTGGGCGAGTCTCTGCCCCGTTGACCGGGCGGCAGCCATGCTCGAAAACCACAGAACCATCTTCTCACCGTAGAGAAGCGGCGCGCGCGAGAGCGCATCGACCCCGCCGGCGAGCGCGAGGCTCGAGCGGCCGGCGAGGATGTTGTTGATGGCCGAATCGAGCGCCTGCATGCCGGAGGCGCAGTTGCGCATCACGGTCCAGCCGGGGACTTTCTCGCCGCAGCCCATGCGCAGTGCGGCGACGCGCCCGATGTTCACCTCGTCGACCGACGGGGCGGCGCAGCCGAGGATGACTTCATCGAGCTCGTCCGGTGCGAACGGCTGGCGGGCAAGGAGCGCGCGCCCTGCCTGCGTGGCGAGGTCGGCCGCGGAAAACGGGCCCGGGCGGTTCTTGGACTTGAGGAACGGCGTGCGCGCGCCGTCGATGACGTAGATCGGGCGGGAATACATGTCAGGCGGCCTTCATCTTGACGGCGGCTTGCTCGAGCGCGGCGGCGATCTCGGCGCGTGCGAAGTCGCGCGGGAAATCGTCTACCTTGATCACGTGCTTGCGCAGCGCCTCCTTGCGGCTCCACTGCGCATACTCCTCCGGCGAGATGAGATTTTTTTCTCTGGCGAGAGAACCCAGGTCTGCGCCCGCGTGCGCGGTGATCTTTCCCTTCTTGAGCGCCTTGCGCAGCTTCTCGTCGATCGGCTCGCACGCGATCGTGGCGAGGAACGCGGCTTCGAGCTTGCCCGCGGCGTCGGCCTCGGTCTTCGGCACGTACATGCCGGCGGTCAACCGGTCGCGTGCCGTGCCGGGCTCGAGCGCGATCCTGGCGCACTCGTGGTTGCGCGAGTCGAGCGGCGGACGGAAGGCCGCGCCGAGCGGGAAGATCGTCCAACGCAAGAGCGTCGCGAGCGCTTTGACCGGGAAGTTCGAAAGGATGCCGTCGATCGCGTGCTGGGCGCGGTAGAGCGCGTCGCGCACCGCCCAGCGCACGAGCGGCAGATCCTCCCGGATGCGGCCCTGGTCCTCGTAGCGCTTCAGGGTGGCGCATACCAGGTACAACATGGAAAGAACATCCCCGAGGCGGCCGGAAATCTTCTCCTTGCGCTTGAGCGCGCCGCCCATCGCGAGCATCGACATGTCGGCGAGGAAGGCGAATGCGGCCGACAGGCGAGACACATGCCGGTAGTAATGCCGCGTCTCAGGCGCTGCGTTCGCCGCCGTCGGAGCAAAAGCAGCCCTGGTCAACCCGTAAATCAGACTGCGAACCCCGTTACGCAGGACATGCCCGACGTGCGAGGTAAACGCGTCGTCGAACTCGCGCGCCGCGTCGGCACCCTGCATCTCCTTGGCCGCGCGCATCTCGCGCAGCACGTAGGGATGGCAGCGGATCGCGCCCTGGCCGAAGATGATCAGCGTGCGCGTGAGGATGTTCGCGCCCTCCACCGTGATCGCGATGGGCGCCATCTGGTAGCCGCGCCCGATCCAGTTGTTCGGGCCGAGGCAGATGCCTTTGCCGCCGACGATATCCATGCCGTCGTTCACGCATGCGCGTGCCCGCTCGGTCATGTGGTACTTGGCGATTGCCGAGATCACCGCGGGCTTTTCTCCCATGTCGACTGCGCCCGCGGTCATCACGCGCGTCGCGTCCATCATGTAGCAGTGCGCGGCGATCCGGCCGAGCGCTTCTTCCACGCCCTCGAGCTTGCCGATTGGAGTCTTGAACTGGCTGCGTACGCGCGCGTACGCGCCGACGAAGCGCGTGAGCGCCTTGACTCCGCCGACCGACGAGGTCGGCAGCGAGATCGCGCGCCCCGCGGCGAGGCAGCCCATCAGCATCATCCAGCCCTTGCCGGCGTATTCCGGCCCGCCGATGATCCAATCGAGCGGCATGAAGACATCCTTGCCCGACGTCGGCCCGTTCTGGAACGCCGCGTTGAGCGGCAGGTGGCGCCGGCCGATATTGACGCCGGACGTGTTGGTCGGCACGAGGGCGCAGGTAATGCCCAAATCGACCTTCGAACCCAAGAGTCTTTCCGGGTCGTAAAGACGGAATGCCAGTCCAAGCAGCGTCGCCACCGGCCCGAGAGTGATGTAGCGCTTGTCCCAGGTGATGCGCATGCCGAGCACTTCCTTGCCCTGCCAGGTGCCCCTGCACACCACGCCGGAATCCGGGATCGACGCAGCGTCGGAGCCGGCTTCGGGGCTCGTGAGCGCGAAGCACGGGACCTCGTGCCCTTTCGCGAGCCGCGGCAGGTAGTAGTTCTTCTGCTGCTCCGTCCCATAGTGCAGCAGCAGCTCGCCCGGCCCGAGCGAATTCGGCACCATCACCGAGATCGCCGCGGTGCTCGAGCGCGTCGAGAGCTTCATCACCACTGCCGAGTGCGCGAGCGCGCTGAAGCCAAGGCCCCCGTGCTGCTTCGGGATGATCATGCCGAGGAAGCCCTTGTCCTTGATGAACTGCCAGACGTGCGGCGGCAAGTCCTGGTGCTGGTGCGAGATTTCCCACTCGTCGCACATGGCGCAGAGCTCGTCCACGGGACCGTCGAGAAACGCCTGCTCTTCCGGTGACAAGCGCGGCTCGGGCGTCTTGAGGAGCTTGTCCCAGTCGGGCTTGCCCGAGAAGAGATCGGCGTCCCACCACACCGTGCCCGCGTCGATCGCCTCCTTCTCCGTCTGCGACATATCGGGAACGATGCGGCGGTAGAGCGCCAGGATGCGGTCTGTTAAGACAAGCCTCCTCAAGGGTGGAATGTTCAAGGTCGCGGCCACGACGACGAACAGCGCGCCGAGCACGATAGTCGTGGCGGAAGAAAATTCCGCGATCGCGCTCAGATACCCGGTGAGCAGGCCGGCGGCGAGCGTCCACCAGAGAATCGGCAGCCCGAAGTAGCCGAAGACGAGGATGACTGCGAGGATGCCGGCGATGAACCAGGCCATGGGAGCCTCCTAGGCGGCCTTCTTGATCGAAGTCTTGAGGGGAGCGTGCAGCCCTGCGGCGAGGAACGCGGTCAGGCGCTCTTCCAGCAGGCGCGCGTCGTAGCGGTCTTCGGGCTTGCAGCCGGCGATGAGCTGCACCGTGTCGGTGGCGGCGAGCGTATAGGCGAGGGTGCCGAACATGAAGTGCATGCGCCACACGAGCTCGTCGGCGGGCATGTGCGGCAGCGCGCGCTGGAGCGCGCGCTTGTAGCGCTCCATTGCCGGCGCGTACATCTGGCCGATCAGCGCGCGGATTCCCTTCGCGGGATCGGTGTAGGTGCGGCCGAGCAGGCGGATGAAGTTGCGTCCGCCGCCCCTGCCGTCCTCGATCATGCGCAGGCTCGGGCCGACGAACGCTCGGATGATCGCCTCGGGCGTAGCCCCGCGGCCCTCCTTTTCCAGCTCTTCGAGCGCGGCGATGCGCGCGGCGTTCATCGGATCGAGGCGCCGGCGGAACACCGCCTCGATCAGCGCGTCCTTGGACCCGAAGTGATAGTTGACCGCGGCCAAGTTGACGCCGGCGCGCGAGGTGAGCTCGCGCATCGACGTGCCTTCGAAGCCGTGCTGCATGAAGAGCTCTTCAGCGGCGTCGAGGATGCGCGTGCGCGTTTCATGCTGAGGCTTGAGGGTGCGGAGGGACATGGGCCGGCCGTGCGTGCGTAGCAAGAAGACGATTAGACGATTCAAACGATCGTTTGAATCGTATCACGGCTTGCCGGAGATGGAAACCGTTTTGCGAACGAAGGCCTTTCGCTCGTCCTTGTTCTCGATCTCGTCGGCGAGCACGAGGTAGAGCTCGATCTCGTCGCGCGCCTTGGCGGCGGCGCGCTCCATCACCGCGGGTGCCACCGGCCCGATGTGTGCGGCGAGCCGTTCCTCGGCGCGCTTCAGCACCTCGGCCGGCACGCGCGGCTCCGGCGGCGCCGTATCGACCTTTTGTGGTTTAACTTCAACGGGTTTGCCGGGGAACAAGGCTTCGCGCCATTCGGCAACCGACTGAGGGCGCTGATCCTCGAAGGGCGCGAGCGCCCAATCGATCGCCGCGAGGAATTCAGGCCGGTACCGGCTGCGCTCGGCGGCCTGGACCGCGGCGGCCATGTCGTCGGCACGTACCCGCGCCGGCGCCTCGAGCGGCATCGAGCCGGTCACCATCCAGTACAGGACCCCGGCAAGCGCATAGATGTCGCTCCACGGCCCCTGCTTGCCCGTGGTGTGGTACTGCTCAAACGGCGCATAGCCGGGCGAAACCACCGCGGTGAGCTCGGTCGCGCGCTGGCGCGCCGAGCCGAAGTCGAGCAGCACCGGGCTGCCGTCGTCGCGGACGTAGATGTTGCCGGGCTTGATGTCGCGGTGCAGGTAGCCGGCGTTGTGGATGACCTCGAGCCCTTCGAGGAGCGGATCGACGATCACGGCGACCTGCGCTTCCGCAAGCGGGCGGCGGGTCTTGATCCATTCCCCGAGCGCCGCGCCGGCGACGAATTCCATCACCATGTACGCGGTGCCGTTCGCCTCGAAGAAGCGCATCACGCGCACGATGTTCGGGTGGCGGAACGAAGCCACGGTGCGCGATTCGTCCATGAAGCGCTGCTTGCCCCAGCCGAAAGTCTCGGCGGTCGACGGCGAGCGCGGCCCGATCGTCTGGTCGTCGCTGCGCTGCGCTACGTCGACCGGCAGGTACTCCTTGACCGCCACCTTCAAGTTCAGGTTGGAGTCGAGTGCGAGATACGTAAGGCCGAAGCCGCCCACGCCGAGCACCTTCTCGATCCGATATTCCTGAAGCGCGTAGCCCTCCGGCAGCGCATGCGGCGCCATTCAGGCCCCCACCGTATAGCGCATGGCTTCTCTCCCTTTGGCGGCCACTATACGTAAGTCGCGGCCGTCGCGGATGATCGAGATTGCGATAATCCGGGCATATGGCACATAGCGCCGCTCCCACGCAGCGATTCAGGGGCAACGAATGGAAGGCGGTGGCCACCCTTCTTCCCTACCTGTGGGAGTACAAGGGGCGCGTCGTCCTCGCGCTCGCTTTCCTGGCCACCGCGAAGCTCGCCAACGTCGGCGTGCCGCTCGTCATGAAAGAGGTGGTGGACGGCCTCGACCCGAGCCTGCAGCTCGTCGCGGTGCCGGTTGCGCTGCTCGCGATCTACGGGCTGCTGCGTTTTTCGACCACGCTGTTCCAGGAGTTGCGTGACGTGGTGTTCGTGCGCGTCACCCAGCGCGCCATCCGGCGCGTCGCGCTCGGCGTATTCCGCCATCTGCACAGCCTGTCGCTGCGCTTCCATCTCGAGCGCCAGACCGGCGGGATGACGCGCGACATCGAGCGCGGAACGCGCGGAATCTCCACGCTGCTCTCGTACCTCATCTTCTCGATCTTCCCGGTGATCCTCGAGTTCGCGCTCGTCGCGGCCGTGCTGGTGGCAAAGTTCGATTGGCGCTTCGCCGCCATCACGTTCGGCGCGGTCGTGGTGTACATCGCCTTCACCGTCACGATCACCGAGTGGCGCATGGAAATCCGGCGCCGCGCGAACGAGCTCGATTCCAGGGCGAACACGCGCGCCATCGACAGCCTGCTCAACTACGAGACGGTGAAGTACTTCGGCAACGAGGAGTTCGAGGCGCGGCGCTACGACGAGCAGCTTCACAAGTACGAGGACGCCGCGACCAAGAACGAGGCCTCGCTCGGCATCCTCAACATCGGACAGAGCCTGATCATCGCGCTCGCGGTGACCGCGCTGATGCTGCTCGTCGCCCAGGGCGTCGCGGCCAAAAGCTTCACCATCGGCGATCTGGTGCTCGTGAATGGGCTGCTCATCCAGCTCTACATCCCGCTCAATTTCCTGGGCATGGTGTACCGCGAGATCAAGCAGGCGCTGCTCGACATGGACCGCATGTTCCGGCTGCTCGCCGAGCATCGCGAGGTCGCGGACCGCCCGGGCGCGCCCGAGTTGCCGGCGGGCCCCGCCACGGTCGAATTCAAGGACGTCGACTTTTCCTACGAGAAGGAACGGCAGATTCTTCACCGAGTCACCTTCACGATTGCCGCCGGCCACCGCGTCGCGGTGGTCGGCCACTCGGGCTCGGGCAAATCGACGCTGGCGCGGCTGCTCTACCGTTTCTATGATGTTTCCGGAGGAAAGATCGAGATCAACGGCGTCGACCTCAGGGAGGTAAGGCAAGCGAGCCTGCGCGCCGCGATCGGCATCGTGCCGCAGGACACGGTGCTCTTCAACGACACCATCCTCTACAACATCCGCTACGGAAGGCCCGAGGCGAGCGACGCGGAGATTTACGAGGCCGCGCGCGCCGCGCAGATTCACCGCTTTATCGAAAGCCTGCCCAAAGGCTATGAAACGATGGTGGGCGAACGCGGCCTGAAGCTCTCGGGCGGGGAAAAGCAGCGCGTCGCCATCGCACGCGCGCTCCTCAAGAACCCGCGCATCCTCATCTTCGACGAGGCGACCTCGGCGCTCGACTCGCGCGCCGAGAAGGCGATCCAGGCCGAGCTCGAGCGCATCGCGCAGGGGCGCACCACCTTGGTGATCGCCCACCGGCTCTCCACCGTGATGGACGCAGACCAGATCCTGGTCCTCGTCCAGGGCCGCATCGTCGAGCGCGGAACTCATAGTCAACTTATTGAATTTGAAGGTGAATACGCTCGCCTGTGGGCGCTCCAGCAGCAGCAGGCGCAGGCCCAGGAAATCCTCGAAACCACCGCCGCCGAATAGGCGCCGGCAGCCCGCGGTGGGACTGTCGCCGAAAGTGGACAATCTCACGCATTTTCTTGAAATTTCTTTTTAGCCCCTGTTTTCGTTTGCATTTTTGTCTAGCCGTAGGCAGACTCGCGCAATCCATGTGCCGTTCAGGGCATGGGTGCAAAGAAAAACCACTGCGGATTGAGGGGGAAGATCAAGAACATGCAAAGAAAACTCCACCCGCTCGAGGGGATCGTCGCGGTTTGTGCGCTGCTTTTCGTGCTTTTCGTGACCGTAGGCTTCGCGCAGGCCCAGGACGTACGCAAGATCGCGTTGCGCTCCTCCTCGGTGCTGGTTCAGGACGCCGACACGGGCGAAGTCGTTTTCAGCAAGAACACGGATGCCGTGGTGCCGATCGCGTCGATTACCAAGCTGATGACGGCGATGGTGACCCTCGACAGCGGCATCGACCTCGACGAGGAGATCGTTCTCTCGCGCGAGGACGCGGTGCGTATGAAAGGCTCGCGCTCGCGCCTGCGCACCGGGCTCAGCCTTACGCGCGGTGAGTTATTGCTGCTCGCGCTCATGGCTTCGGACAATCGCGCTGCCGCGGCGCTCGGGCGCAGCTACCCCGGCGGCATCGAGGCGTTCGTCGACGCGATGAACGACAAGGCCGCGCTGCTCGAGATGGAAGAGAGCCGCTTCGTCGAGCCCACCGGGCTTTCGCCCGCCAACGTCTCGACCGCGAGCGACCTCGCCAAGCTCGTGCGCGCGGCGCACGAGTATCCGCTCATCCGCGAGTACTCCACCCGGTCCCGCGCGACCGTGCGCGCGTCGGGGCGGACGCTCAACTACGGCAACACCAACAACCTCGTGCGCTCGAAGTACTGGGACATCGAGCTCTCGAAGACCGGCTACATCAGCGAGGCCGGGCGCTGCCTCGTCATGCAGGTGCGCCTCGCCGAGAAGGACCTCATCGTGGTGCTGCTCGACTCCTGGGGCAAGCAATCGCGAATCGGCGACGCCAACCGCATCCGCAAGTGGCTCGAGAGCGGCGCCGCGACAGGCCGCTCGAGCTAGAGAGCTTTCGCGACGACGTCGTCGCGGGACTTTCCGCTCCGCAAAAGTTTCTCCCTCCGAAGTACTTCTACGATGCCGCGGGCAGCCGCCTGTTCGCGCGTATTTGCCGGCTACCCGAGTACTACGTGACGCGCGCCGAGCTTGCGCTCACGCGGCGCCACCTCGCCGCGATCGCGCGCTTCGCCGGACGCGGCTGCCAGCTGATCGAGTACGGCAGCGGCGAGGGGTTGAAGAGCCGGCTCCTCATCCGCGCCGTGCGACCCGCGGTGTACGTGCCGATCGACATCTCTCAGGACGCGCTCGACGCCGCCGCGCGTCGCCTGGCGCGCGAGTTCCCCGGCCTGCGCATCCATCGGCTTCTCGGCGACTTCTCGCGCCCCATCGACATCCCGGTGCGCCGCGGCATGCCGAGCGTGGTGTACTTCCCCGGCTCGACGATCGGCAACCTCACGCCCGAAGAGGCGCATGCGTTCCTCTCCATGTCGCGCGGCATCGCGGCGCGCATGCTGGTGGGCATCGACCTCAGAAAGGATCCCGCGGTCCTGCACGCCGCTTACAACGACTCGCGCGGCGTGACCGCGGCATTCAACCTGAATCTGCTTGCGCGCATCAACCGCGAGCTCGGAGCGAATTTCGACCTGCGGCGCTGGCGCCACTACGCCTTCTATAACCCCGCCGAAGGCCGGATCGAGATGCACCTCGTCTCCATGGGGGCACAGAACGTCGCGTTGGGCAAGCATCGCTTCCATTTCGCGTCCGGCGAGACCATCCACACCGAGAATTCGTACAAGTACTCGCTCGACGGATTCCGCGACCTCGCCGCGAAGGCGGGCTTCGCGAGCGACAGGGTATGGACCGACCGGCGCGGCCTATTCGCCCTGCATGGCCTGAGCTGAATTCGGGGTCAGGGTCGCAATTCGTTTTTACGTACGTGAAAACTGAATTGCGACCCTGACCCCGAATTGCGTTTAATGCGCGCCGATGCGCGCCGCGGGCGGCCGGTGGCCGATGTTGCGCGAGATGCGCTCGGCGGTTTCCTTGACGACCGGTCCCCACTGCACTTTCATGCGATCGGCGGGCGTGGAGAGCGAGAGGGCGGCGACGAGCGTGCCGGCATCGTCGCGGATGCCGGCGGCGACGCAGCGCACGCCGAGCTCGGCTTCTTCGTTGTCGGTGGCCCAACCTTGGCGCTGGATGCGCTCGAGCTCGCGCTCGAGCAGCGGCAGGCTGGACAGCGTGTTCTTGGTGTGCGCGGCGAGCCCGGTACGCTTGGCGTAGTCGCGCAGCCGCGCAAATCCTTCCTCGAGCAGAAACAGCTTTCCCGCTGCGGTCACATGGAGCGGCGCGCGCGCTCCGATCACGTGCACCACGCGCATCGCCGAGCGGCCCGACGAGGTGCGCTCGACGTACACGATCTCGTCGCCATGGCGCACCGAGAGGTTCGCGGTCTCGCCCGTCTGGGCGTGCAGCTCGCGCATCATCGGCAGCGCGAGCTCGCGCACGCTGATGCGCGACTTCACGAGATTGCCGAGCTCGAGCAGCCGCATCCCCAGGCGATAGCTGCCGGGCTCGACGCGGTCGACGAGGCGGTCGGCCGACATCGACGACAGGATGCGGTGCGCAGTCGATGGATGCAGCCCCGTGTACTGCGAGATCTGCTTGAGGCCGAGCGGCTCGGGATGCTGCGCGAGCACGTCGAGCAGCCGCATCATGCGGTCGATGACCTGAATCGGGCTCTTCGGCTCTTCGTTCGCCGGCATCTCGCGCGCATTTTACAGCGTGTAGAATCGGCCGCCATGCCGGTGGTGACGTGCATCGACGATCTGCGCGAGCTGGCGAAAAAACGCGTCGCGCGCGCGGTCTTCGAATATGTCGACTGCGGCTCCTACGCCCAGTGCACGCTGCGCGTGAACCGCGCGGACCTCGAGTCGCTCGCGCTGCGCCAGCGCGTCGGCATCGACGTCGACCGGCGCTCGACTCGCGCCGCGATGCTGGGCGCGGAAGTCACGATGCCGGTGGCGCTCGCGCCCGTCGGCCTCACCGGGCTCAATTGGGCGGACGGCGAGATTCTCGCTGCGCGCGCGGCGCAGCGCTTCGGCGTGCCCTTCACGCTCTCGACCATGTCGATCTGCTCGATCGAGGACGTCGCGGGCGCGGTGGAGAAGCCGTTCTGGTTTCAGCTCTACGTGATGCGCGACCGCGGCTTCGCCGCCTCGCTGATCGAGCGGGCGCGCGCGGCGAAGTGCTCCGCGCTCGTGCTGACGCTCGACCTGCAGGTCCAGGGCCAGCGCCACCGCGATCTCAAGAATGGACTCACTGTTCCCCCTCGCCTCACGCTCGGAACGGCGTTCGATATCTTGAGAAAACCGGGGTGGGCGCTCAACGTCCTGCGCGGCAAGCGCAGGTCGTTCGGCAACCTCGAGGGCCGCATCCCGGATGCGAAGAGCCTGACCACGCTGTCGCAGTGGATTGCCGGGCAGTTCGATCCCACGCTCTCCTGGAAAGACGTGGCATGGGTGAAGAGCCTCTGGGGCGGGAAGCTCGTCCTCAAAGGCATTCTCGACGCGGAGGACGCACGCATCGCCGCCGCCTCGGGGGTCGATGCGATCGTGGTATCGAACCACGGCGGCCGTCAGCTTGACGGCACGATTTCCTCGATCCGCGCGCTGCCCGAAGTCGTCGACGCGGTAAAGGGCAAGACGGAAGTGTGGTTCGACGGCGGCATCCGCAGCGGCCAGGACGTGCTCAGGGCGCTCGCGCTCGGCGCGGACGCCACGCTGATCGGCCGCGCGTTCGCCTACGGCCTGGGCGCAATGGGCGAAGCGGGCGTCACGCGCGCGCTCGAGATCATTCGCGCCGAGCTCGATGTCAGCATGGCGCTGTGCGGCATCAGAGGCGTGAAGGAAGCGAGCCCCGCGCTCTTGCGCGGCTGGCGAAGCGGCGTGGGCTGAGCGCGTCGGCGAGCTTGCCTTCGAGCGGCAGCGGCTCGCCTTCGAGCTCGGAAGCGATCAGCTCGGCGGCGAGCGCGGCCCAGACGAGCCCCCGTGAGCCGTACGCGAACGCTCCATGGATTCCTTCGTCGATCTTTCCCGCGATCGGCAGCCGGTCCGGCGTGACGGAGCGGAAGCCGACTCGGCTCTCAAGATTGGAGATGTTCGGTTCCACGCCCAGGATGTTGCTCAATCTCTGCAGGTTGCCGGCATCGCTCTCGGCGCGCGGCGCGGCGTCCTCGTCGCCGATGTCGTAGCTCGCGCCGACCACGCAAACGCCTTCGACCGGCGGCAGCACCATGCCGCCGCGCAGGACGACGACGCGCGGCGCGTCGATCTCGCCGGCGGGCACGTGCGTGACCTGGCCGCGCACCTTGCGCAGGCGTAGATGCGCTACCGCGTGCAGCTTCGGCGCTTCGGAGGAGTTCGCGAGAATTACCACCGGCGCTTCGGGCAGCTTCGCTATCTCGGTCGAGAAGCGTCGTTTCAATTTCGGCCCGCACGCATCGAGCAGCGCATTGACGAGCGAGGGCGGACGGATCCATCCCGCCTGCGGGAACCACAGCCCGGGCGCGGCGAGCGGCACGCCGGCACGCGCGGAAGCCTCCTCGCGCGTCACGTACTGCGCGTACTGGGGCGGCAACGCAAGCGCGGCGATCGAG